>NZ_JBEYWW010000066.1:0-21117 GCF_040644635.1 Microbispora sp. NPDC046933
GAGAAGACGGTCAAGAACTACGTGTCCAACCTGCTGAGCAAGCTCGACATGCAGCGCCGCACCCAGGCCGCCGCGCTCGCCGCCCGCCTCAAGGCAGGCCGCCAGGATTGAGCGGGAGACGCGCCGGGACAGGGTAATCATCCGTGCCGGAGTTCCCCAGCACGCCGGCTCTGCCCCAGGGATACGGGCATATGCCCTATGTCACTTATATCCACTGGCGCATGGGCAGGTGGTTGCCAGGTGTCTCGTCACTGCGCGGACGTACTCCGAACCGATCTCGTCTCGGCGGTGCGGCGGCTCGCGGTGGCCGCGCTCGTCGTCTCGCTGGCGGGCCTCGCCGTCCCGGAGGCGGCGGACGCGGCCTCCGCTCCGCTGCGCCGCAAACCGCACGCGGCCGCGGCAGCGGCTGCGGGCGCTTCGGCCGCTTCGGCCGCTTCAAAGGCGAAGGCGAAGGCGAAGGCCAAGCCCCGGCCCGGCCCGCGCGGTTACCAGGTGGCCCGGGGCGCGCGGACCAGCGCCAGGCAGTACAGGTCGGGCCGCGGCAGGAACATCCAGAACCTCAACGGCGTCTACACGCCCTCACTGCTGAGCGGCCCGCAGTCGACCAGCGTCACGTCCGCGGGGAAGATCAAGAGCCAGGGCGTGTACTGCGCCCCCGGCAGCCGCTCCTGCGACGTCTCGCAGAACATGAGGTGATCAGCCCAGCGGGACGCTCCACTCCAGACGGGCGCCGCCCGCCTCGGGAGAGGCGAGGGTGAAGGCGCCGCCGAGCCGTTCGGCACGGTCGGCGAGGTTGCGCAGGCCGCTGCGGCGGCCGTCGGCCGGGATGCCGACGCCGTTGTCCTCCACCACGAGGGTCAGCCGCCCGTCCCCGGCGTGGACGGCGACGTCGGCGCGGGAGGCCTTGGCGTGGCGGACGAGGTTCGACAGGGCCTCCCGCAGCACGGCGAGCAGGTGCTCGGCGACCTCGGCGGGCACGTCGTTGTCGAGCCGGCCCTCCAGGCTCAGGCCCGGCATGAAGCCCAGGTGCCCGCGGGCGCCCTCGACCAGGTCGACGACCTGGGCGCGCAGGCTGGGCAAGGCGTCCTCGCGCGGGGTCTGCAGGGCGAAGATGGTCGAGCGGATCTGCCGGATCGTGGTGTCCAGCTCGTCGATCGCGCTCTGCAGCCGGGAGGACGCCTCCGGCCGCTCGACCAGCCGTACGGCACTCATCAGCGTCATCGCCACCGCGAACAGCCGCTGGATGACCACGTCGTGCAGGTCCTTGGCGATGCGGTCGCGGTCTTCCAGCAGCCCGAGCCGCTCGGCGTCGCGGCGGGTCTCGGCCAGCTCCAGCGCCACGGCCGCATGCCCGGCGAAGGCGTGCAGCGTGCGCAGCTCCGACCGGCTGAACGGCAGCCGCCCCGAGCGTTTGACCAGCGCCAGCACCCCGCGTACCGCCCCGGCCGCGCCCAGCGGCACGGCCGCCACCGGCCCCGCCTCCAGGTCGCCGTGGGCGATCCGGGCGTCCCCGCCGGCGGGGTCGTCCAGCATGAGGGGCTCGCCGCTCAGGAACGCCCGGCCCGGCAGCGAGCCGTCGATCGGCACGTCACCGCCGCGCATTGGGCCGCCGGGCAGGGCGCCGTCCTCCAGGGTGCCGTCCTTCAGAGCTGTGTCCAGCGTGTCGCCGCCCTTGCTCGGCAGCAGGATCGCCACGGAGTCGGCGTCGGCCATCTCGCGGGCGCGCCGGGCGATCAGCGTGAGGACCTCCTGCGGTTCGGCGCCGGACAGCAGCCGGGTGGTGATGTCGGCCGAGGCCTGCAGCCAGGTCTCCCGGCGGCGGCTCTCCTCGTACAGGCGGGCGTTCTCGACCGCCACGCCCGCGGCGGTGGCCAGGGCGACAACGATCGCCTCGTCGTCCTCGTCGAAGTTCCCGCCCCCGCGCTTCTCGGTGAGGTAGAGGTTGCCGAACACCTCGTCGCGGACGCGGACCGGCACGCCGAGGAAGCTGCCCATGGGCGGGTGACCGGGCGGGAAGCCGTACGACTCGGGGTGCTGGGAGATGTCCGACAGCCGCAGCGTCTGCGGTTCCTTGATCAGCAGGCCGAGCAGGCCCAGCCCGTGCGGCCAGTGCTCGATCCTGGCGATCTCCTCCTCGTTCAGCCCGACCGGAACGAACTGGATGAGCGTGTTCTCCTCCCCGATCACGCCCATCGCGCCGTACGTCGCGTCCACCAGCGTCGTGGCGGTCTCCACGATGCGCCGCAGCACCACCTCCAGGTCGAGGTCGCTGCCGATCGAGACGACCGCCTCCAGCAGCGCGTGCACCCGATCCCGGGTGGCCAGCACCGCCTCCAGGCGCGACTGCAGCTCGGCCAGCAGGTCGTCCAATCGCATGCTGGGAATCAGCGACCGCGGCTCGTTCTCCGTCATAGTGCAGAAGTCTGGCAGCACCGGGGTCCGGTCGGTGAAGTGGCGCGGTTCAGATGTGGTGACGGCGGCGCGGCCGGTTTGCCCACGGCGTCCACCGCGCCGCGGTCGCGGCGGACGCCTCCTCGTCAGGGTGGCCTCGACCGGTTGCCGTGCTCCCGGCCCGACCCGCTCTTCCCCCGGGGGCCCGTCAACGCCCGCCCGGAGAGCCTCAGCTCAGCTTCGCCCGGGCGGCGGCGGACACGACCCTGTCCTTCTCCGCGGGCGACAGCAGGCCGGCCGCGACCCACTCCCCGGCGGCGTGGGCGACCGCCGACTGGAACCGGCCCCGGTTGGCGAACGGAGCCTGCTCCCAGACGGCGTCGAGGAACGTGGTGCCGTCCTCCTTGGCCCGGTTCGGCACGCCGGAGTCCACCGCGCCGAAGACGATCTCGGGCTCCTGCCTGCGGAAGTAGGCGTGGTAGCGCTTGGTGTCGCCGATGTAGAAGGGCACCACCGACAGGCCGTGGGTGGTGAAGCTCATCGGCGCCGTGGGCGTCATGGCCTTGGCCAGGTCGCCGTCCAGCCGGAGGTCCTTGTAGAAGGAGAAGTCGCGGTAGCTCGTCTCGTCGCTCAGGGCGACCATCGGCACCGGGCCGTAGGCGAGGCTCTGGATCGACGGCGCGTCCAGCGCCTTCTCCACGCGCAGGGTGAACGGCATGGTGATCTGGACCTTGTCGCCGCGCCTCCACTTCCGCTTGATCGTGACATAGCCGTCCGGTTCGTCGCCGAGGCGCTGCACGATCCCGTTGACCCGTACGGTGTACCCCTTCTCGACCCAGTAGGGCACCCGGAGTTTCAGGTCCAGCGGGCCCGAGCCGTTCACGGTGAGGGTCACCGTGCCCGAGGGGTCGGCCGGGTAGTCCGTCGACTGCCTGATCGTGAAGCCCTTCTCCGGCCAGTGCAGCTCGGAGGCCATGTAGAGGTTCACGAAGAGGGCGGAGCCGTCCGCCGCCTTGAAGTAGACCGAGTCCTGGAACTTGGTCAGGCTCTCCAGCCCGGTGCCGCCGCAGCAGGTGCCGAGGTTGCCGTAGCCCCTGACCGAGCCCGGGGTCATCGGGATGAAGTAGGTCAGCAGCGGGTCGGTGGTGCTGTCGACGTTCCTCCGGGAGGCGAGGATCTGGCCGTAGAGGCCCCGCTCGTAGTACTGCATGTACTTCGGGTCGCCGGTGTGGAAGAACAGGCTCCTGCTCAGCTTGAGCATGTTGTAGACCGCGCACGTCTCGGCGTTGTTGGCGCCCAGCGCGCCCACGATGACGTCGCGCGCCCCGAAGAGCTCGCCGTTGTCGCTCGGGCCGGACAGGCCGCCGTCGGTGAAGGTGCGGTGCGGGACGACCATGTCCCAGAAGTTGACGGCGGCGGTCAGGTAGTCGCGATCGCCGGTCTGCTCGTACACCGAGAGATACCCGATGAACTGCGGGATGTGCTGGTTGGCGTGCTTCCTGTCAAGCGTGTCCTGGTTCGCGATCGTGGCGTTCTTGAGCGCGGTGTTGTCGAAGCACTTGGCCGTGTCGAGGTACTCCTGCTTGCCGGTCAGCGCGTGCAGGTCGGCCATCACCGCGTTCATCGCGTTGTACTCGCCCGCGATGTACGTGGTCCACATCTTGTCCAGTTGCTCGCGGGAGAGCTTGGACAGCCGGCTGTGGACCCAGTCGCCCATCTTCAGGACGATCTCGCGGGCCTGCTGGTTGCCGGCGTGCTGGTACGCGTCGAGCAGCCCCCGCATGATCATGTGGCAGGTGTAGTAGGGCGCCCAGATCGTGGGGTAGGTCGCGCCCTGCTCCAGCAGGATGAACTGCGTCTCCGGGTAGGCGGCGAGGAATCCGGGGTGGCTCGGGCCGGGGGCTCCGGTGGGCTCGGAGATCAGGCGGGCGTCCCGCCCCTTTCCGGAGGAGTCGGCCGCGGTCTCCCCGGAGGCCTCGTCGAACCGGTACCAGGCCACGTTCCCGCCGCCCAGGCCGCCGTCCGCGCTGCCGGTCAGGGCCCGGACCTCAGACGCGCTCAGCGCACGGTCGTAGATCTGGAACTCGTCGACGGCCCCGCTCATGAGCGGGTCGCCGTACTGGGACTTGCCGATCCAGTTGTTGCCCGTCGTGCCGAGGTCGGAGGGCTTGAGGGTCATGCCGGTGTTCGTGCCGACCGCCTCGCCGTTGACGTAGAGCGTTCCCGTGCCGCCCGACAGGGTGACCGCGACGTGGCTCCACGTGTTCGCGGCCAGCTGCCTGGTGCCGTTGATCCGCTGCTCACCGCCGCCGCCGCTGGTGGTGATCGCGAAACGCGGCGCCGACCCCGCGCTCAGGGCCAGGAACATGTTGCGGGTGGTGCCGGTGCCGAAGTCGAAGATCCTCGACCAGGTGCTGATCACCGTGGGGTTCACCCACAGGGCGACGGTGAAGTCGCCGAGCCCGCTCACGACGCCCGAGGGCAGCGACACGTACTGGGGCCCGCTCAGCTTCACCGCGGTGCCGAATTTCCCGTTCACCCGGGCGACCGGAGCCGGGGGCGGCGCGGGCTGCCCGACCTTGGCGGCCAGGGCGTCCTGGCACTGGCCCAGCGCGGTCACCATGTAGTCGACCTTGTTCTTGTAGAACTCGTCGCCGGTGCCCGCGTACGCCAGGGCCAGGGCGCTGAGGAAGTGCCCGGCGTAGTGGCCCCTCAGGTTGCCGGTGGCGTCCTCCCAGCCGCCGGGCGGCTGCGCGCCGAGAGTGTCCAGCCCCGCGTTGGCCCGGAAGTTGGCCAGCATGCGGTCGGCGGGATAGGCCCGCAGGAAGTTGAGGATGCGGTCGCGGTTGGTGGCGAACAGGGAGTCACCCAGTTTGACCCTGTCGTTCGCGAAGGGCTGCACACGCCATCCGGCGGGAATCGGGAATCCGCCGCCGGCCGCGCTCGCCGTCGTCGCGCTGCGGGCGACTGCGGCCTGGGCCGTCCCCGGCCCCGCCGCGGAGGCCAGGGCGAGTGCGGGTGGGGTGGCGGCGGCCAGGGCGGCCCAGCGCAGCACGTCACGTCGGTGGATGGGGGTGGTCATTTCGGGGGCTCCTCGTCGTTGACTCGGCATCTGGTGGTGCGATTTCTCGCGAGTCTGAGCTGGGTCGTCCGGGCGGCGGGCCGCGAGCTGTCCTTGTTAGCGCAAACATATGATTACTTTCAGGAAGAGGTCGATCACTGATCGCAGTCGGGTGGCTGGTCCGGGAAGGCCGGCCACCACAGGGTCGCGGGCCCGCCGATGGGAGAGGGTCGTCGCTGGTCAGGTGGGTGAGGACGAGCCTGGCGACGGTGCCCGGCCGACCGGGTTCACACGCCGGCCGGCCGCGCCATGCCGCTCACTGCTCATGTTTCGGCAGTGTTAACGATCTCACGCCGCGCGTCAAGAGCCCGTGCGCGGTGACCGCGGCGAGAGCGGGTAAGGCTCCTCCCATGGCCCGGCCGACCACCGGTTACGACGTGCTGCTCCGCGACGGCGGGATCGCCCGCGTCCGTCCCCTGTCCCCCGCCGACCGCGAAGCCCTGCACGCGCTGGTCGCCCGCTCCTCCGTACGCTCCGCCTACCTGCGGTTCTTCACCGGCGGCACGGCCACCGCGCACACGTACATGGACCTGCTGACCGGTCGCGGCTACCGGGGGCACGCGCTGGTGGCGGTGATGGGCGAGCGGCTGGTCGGCGTGGCCGAGTACATTCCCGCCGACGGCGACCCGGCCGAGGCCGAGGTGAGCATCCTGCTGGACGACGAGGTCCACGGGCACGGGCTCGGCACGCTGCTGCTGGAGCACATCGCACTGGACGCGGCCGAGCACGGCGTCGAGGAGCTCGTCGCCACGGTCCTGCCCGACAACTGATCGGCGCGAGCCGCGACCCGGCCCGGATCGGGCACCGCGTGCTGCGCAACCTCGTCGACGGGGGCTTTCCCGGGCCGATCTATCCGGTCAACCCGAATGCCGCCCAGGTGTGCGGCCTGGCCGCCGAGCGCGAGCTGCTGCGGATCTGCAGGGAGGCGGGCATGCGGCTGGTCGGGCCCAACTGCATCGGAGTGGTCAACACGGTCACTTCGCTCGACGCGAGCTTCCTGCCGCGATGTCCCGAGCCCGGCCGCCTCGGTCTGATGTCCCAGTCGGGGGCGGTCGCCGTCGCCCTGCTCAAACGCGCCCGCAAGCTCGGCCTGGGCGTGTCCTCCTTCGTCTCGGTCGGCAACAAGGCCGACGTCAGCGGCAACGACCTGCTCGAATACTGGGAGGACGACCCGGCGACCGGAGTCGTCGCCATCTACCTGGAGTCGTTCGGCAGCCCCCGCCGCTTCGGCCGCATCGCCCGCAGGATCAGCGCGGCGGGCGCGCCCGCGCCCCGACGGCCGATGGCTCGACGGCCCACGGCCGCACACCTGCTGGCCTGCGGCCGCCGAGGCGGCCCAGCGGATCGGTCTGCCCGCCGCGCTTAAGGCGTCCGGGCCCGAGCTGGTGCACAAGAGCGACGTCGGCGGCGTACGGCTCGGCCTGCGCACCCCGGCCGAGGTCCGCCGGGCCAACCAGGAGATGGCGGCACGGATCGGCCCGGCCATGAAGGGCGCCACGGTGCAGCGGATGGCGGCCGAGGGAATAGAGATTGGCTGCGCTGAGTCACTCCAGCACCTCTGAGGGGGCGCGGCGGACGCTCTCGCTCTCGTCGATGACGAAACCCAGTCGCATGATCATCTGTGGCGGCTCTCCCGAGCACAGGTGCCTGCGGATGAACTCCCGCAACTCCGGCATCTCCAGCGCCTGGGTGTGGAAGGCGACGCTCAGGCCGTACGCGGAGGCGTGCAGCAGCATCCGCTGCAACGCCTCACCCGCGCGCAGCCAGTCCTCCCGGCAGTCGCCCGCGGTGGTGAGCAGCGCCACGAGGCCCGTCGAGACGGACACCCGCTCGTCCGCCGCCAGCCCCCACTCGTGGCCCCGGGCGTAGTCCCGCTGCGCGAAGTGCTGGGGGTGGGTACGCCGGGGATCGCTCGGATAGCCCGCCGCGGGCACCCCGTCGCGGCGCGAGCTGCCGGGCGGCCGGGCCCAGCGCATGAGTTCGAGGACGAACAGCCGGTTCTGCGACTGCACGTCCTGGGCCGCGCCGGTGAGCGCGGCGAGCACCCGCGCGGCGGCGTCCGACTGGATCGGCATCAGGTGGCCGTCCTCGGCCGCCGCCTCCGCCACGAGGGCGTCGACGAGGCGGTCCGGCACCGGCAGAGCGGTGAACCCGGACCTGTGGGTGCGGCGGCGCTCGATCTCCGCGTGCAGCAGGCGGGTGTGCTCGCCCGGCTCCCGCCCCGGCCGCACGCGTACGGTGGCCAGCAGCAGCGGGCGCTCCGGGTCGGGGAAGCGCCGCACCTGGGGCTCGTAGCCGAGCGCCTGCAGCGTGGTCCGCACGTTGAACAGCGCGGCGCCGCAACTGATCGTCATCTGCCGGCCGGTGTGGTCGGAGACCCGCAGCTTCCTGTCGGGATCGGCGCGCAGGGAAATCTCGTCGCCGGAGACGCCGAACGACCAGGGCTGGGTGTTGTGGATCGAAGGCGCCCACAGGGCCGCCTCCACCGCAGCCTTCGCCGACTGCGCGATCCCTTCAGACGTCCGAGTGTTCACGATCTCCTCCCCCTGGGGGTTCGATCACAGCAACGGCGGGGCGATGAGCAGGTCGTCCACGAGGAAGGCGAGGTCGGCGTCCACCTCGACGACGCCCTCGACCCGGCGTACGGCGTGCAGCAGCGGCTTGATGTCCGACCTGCGGGGCACCTGACCGTTGATCGCTACCACACCGCCGGAGACGGCGATCCGGAGGTCGTCGGGGCCGAGGTTCAGCCGGGCGGCGATCTCCTCGATCTCGGCCAGGATGTCCTCCGCCGGGCGGACGAACACGCGCAGCAGGTCGCCCTGGTGGACCGTCCCCACGATACGGCCGGTCATGGCGTCGATCACGGGCAGCTGCTTGATGCGGTTGCGGTGCATCAGCCGGGCCGCGTCCCGCACGGACGTGCCGCCGGTGACCGTGATCGCGGGGCGCGTCATGATCTGGCCGGCCTTCGTCCCCATCGCCTTCCGATGCTCCTCACGCCTGTGGAGACCGTCGAGCACGCTCTCGCCCGGGTCGATCTCCTTCAGCAGGATGTCGTCCTCTGACACCACCCCGACCGGGCGCCGGTCGGCGTCGATCACGGTGACCGCGCCCACCTTGAACCGCCGCATGGTGGCGACAAGGTCCGCGAACGACGCGTCCATCGGCACCGCGATGGCGACCTTGCCCATGACATCCTTCACTTTCGCCGTCATGACGACGCCTCCCATCTCTCAGTGTCAGCGTGCCTCGCCTTGTCTTTCCAGGTCAGCGGTGAAGGTCCTGACCGCCCGGGACTTTCGGCCACCCATCGCGCCGCCTCCGTCACGGCATGGCGAAGGGCATGGCGAAGGGCCTGGCCGGCAGGGCCGTCCGTCCCTTCGCATCCGGCCCGTACGGCGGTGCGATGGAGCTGGGAACGGCAGACGGCCCGGGAAGGAGCCGATCATGCACATGAAGGTGCGGGACGTCATGACGAGCGAGGTCGCCTCCGTCAACGGCAGCACGCCGTTCAGGGACGTGGCCGAGGTGCTCATCGCGCACGAGGTCAGCGCGGTGCCCGTCGTCGACGGCGAGGGCCACGTCGTCGGCGTGGTCTCCGAGGCCGACCTGCTGCGCAAGGAGGAGTTCCGCGAGCAGTACTACCGCGAGGGCTACCGGCCGCCGCTACGCGCCCGGCTGCGCGAGGCCGTGGGGCACGGCGTCGCCAGGAGCCAGGAGCGTGCCCGCGGAGTGACCGCCGCCGAACTCATGTCCGCCCCCGCGGTCACCACCCGGCCGTACACCAGCGTGGTCAGCGCCGCGCGCCAAATGAGCCGGCACGGTGTCAAACGCCTGCCCGTCGTGGACGACGAGGGCGTGCTCGTGGGCATCATCAGCCGCCACGACCTGCTCAAGGTCCTCGCCCGCGCGGACGCCGACATCGTCCGTGAGGTGCGCGAGGACGTCATCGAGAACTGCCTGTGGGCCGACCTTTCGGGCGTCGAGGTGTCGGTGTCGGAAGGTGTCGTGACGCTCACCGGCTCCCTGGAGCGCCGCTCGCAGGCGCGGGTGCTCACGCGAATGGTCGAGCGGACCAACGGCGTGATCGGCGTCGTCGACCGCCTGGAGTGGAAAGAGGACGACGTCGGCCCCTGGGAAGGGGCCTGATCCCGCAGCGCAGCCCCGAGCGCAGCCCGGAGCGCAGCCAGGGCCGGCCGGGGCCACGCGCCCAAATTCACCGCTGGTGCCTGCGGCGGGTTCATGTCCCCCGGCTTCATAAGCCCAGTCATGTCCGTGGTGCATGTCCCTGGTTCGTGTCCGTGGTTCATGTCCGTGGTTCATGTCCGTGGCCGCCTGGCTCCGGGGAGTCGGTGGTAGGTGAAGGCCCAGCGGTCGGTGCCTTCCTTGCGGCGGGTGTAGCGGCCGGGGTGGCGGTAGCGGTCGCGGTTGTGGAACTGGCAGGCCGGGCCGAGTAGTTTCAGGTCGGTCAGGCCGCCGGTGCTCCAGTTGTCGGCGTGGTCGATCTGGCACATCGTGGCCGGGAGTGGGCAGCCGTCGATCCAGCAGGTGGCGTAGCGGGCGAAGATCGCCCGCCGTTGGGCGGGGGTGGCCAACCTCACCTTGCGGCCCATGTCCAGCACCTGCCCCTCGGCGTCCATCACCAGCCGCACCAGGGCGCTGGTGCGGGCCAGGCGGTGCACGCCGGAGACCGGCAGCACCTGCCCGGTCGCCAGCAACAACCCCGGCGCTGTCCCCAGCAGCGCCCCCGGCAGCGCCCCCTGCAGCGTCCCCGCCGACCCGAGGAGCGCCTCCCGTGCCGCCCCCGCTGCCGATCCCGGCGACGCTCCCTGTGCCGTCCCCAGTGGCGATTTCGGTGGCGATTTCGGTGGCCATCCCGGTGACACTCCCTGTGGCGTCCCTGGTGCTGCGGACGAGCACCACGCTTCCCCGCCGCACTCGCATGCGCCCTCGCCGCACCCCCGGTGCTCGTGGCCGAGGTCCTCACGCGTGCCCCGCCCATGCCGGCAGTCCCCCGCAGGCCGATGCCTCGCGTGGGTGTGACGCACAGCGGCGTCCTCGGGAGGAGGATCCGGCTGCGCTGCATGCGGAGGCACTGCATGCGGAGGCACTGCATGCGGACGCGCGCCACCGCCGCCGGGAAACTCGGCGTCGGCCGTCTGGTCAGGACACCCAGGGCCGGTGCCTTCCGCCTCACCGGCGACGCTGTCCTCCACCTCGGCAAGGGCGCCGTCGTCCCCCGTCGCGGGGGCCCGGTTCTGCCCCTCGGCACGGGCGCAGTCCTCGCCCTTTACGGGTGCGGCGTCGCCGCACTCGGCAGAGGCGGTGCTCACGGTGTCGTTCGGCCCGCGCCCACCGGCCCGCTGCTGACCGGTCCCGGAGCCGCCGGCCTCCTCACCGCAGGGGCTGGTGGCAGCAAGGGCGGCACTCTCAGCAGCGGCGTCCACGACCGCACCGGCCCCGGCCTCTGCACTGGCATCGCCCGGGTTGTCGGCGCTTCCGGTGTCGCGGGGGTCGCAGTCACCGGTGTCTTCGGGGGCGCTGGCGCCGGTGTCCTCGGTATCGCCGCTGTCCTTGATGTCGCCGGTGTCGCGGGGGGCGCAGTCACCGGTGTCGTGGGTATCGCTGGCGTCGTTGTCCTCGGCGTTGCCGGGGTCCTCGGTGTCGCAGGAGTCGGCGGCGCTTCCCGTGTCGCGGGGTTCGCAGTCGCCAGTGTCGCGGGGGTCGTGAGGGGCGCTGGCACCGCTGTCCTCGCTGGCACCGGTGTCCTCGGCGTCGCCGGGGTCCTCGATGTCGCCGAGGTCGGCGGCGCTTCCCGTGTTGCCGCTGTCGCCGGGGGCGCTGGTGTCGGGGTCGCTCGTGTCGTCGGCGTGGGTGCTGGTGTTGGGGGTGGCGTCCTCGGGGTCGGCGGGGAGGGATTCGGCGTTGACCAGCACCAGAAGCTCGGCGGCGATCTTCTCCTCCAGCAGCGCGATCAGCGCGTCGGCCTGGCGGACCTGCAACAAACGGTCATCCCCCTCGGCCCTGGGTTTGGCATAGGCGTCCAACAGCGCACGCAACCGGGCGGCCGCCTCACGGGGCAGGTAGAACTCCCCCTCCAGCCCACCCCCCTTGCCCGGGCGGACCCTCAAAAACCGCCGCCCGTAATCGGCCCGCTCATCACGCTCCTCCCCATCCGGGTCCAGCACCGCACGCAGATAACGCCCGGCCTTGGCCACCTCCGCCGGACCCGCCCTCCCCGCCAGCTCCAGCAAAATCGGCTCAACCAACCCGGCCTGCTCATCAGTCAACTGCGCGGTGGCGGCGCAGATCGCCTCCACCACCCCCGCCGCCAGCGTCCCGGCCGCGAACGCCTCCCGCACCCCCGGCAAGCGGGCCAGCTCCACCCCCAGAGTCAGCAGGCGGCCCGCCCCCGCCACACTCATCCCCCCGGCCGTACGCAACCAACTACGAGTGGAGGCATGCCCATGCTGCCTGGCCTGCCCCGCCCGATGCACCCGCCCCACCCGCTCAGCCAACGCACAGGTGATCCGATCCCGCGCGAACATCAACTCCTCAGCCTCGGCCACACAGATCTCCGGCGAATCCGGCAAGGGCGCCAACGCCAGCGCCTGCGCCGACTCACGCAACGACGCCACCAACACCCACGACGACCGGCCCCTGCCCCGACCGGCATCACCACCGGCACCATCCGCAGCAGCACCGTCGGCACCAGCACCGGCAGTGTCGGCACCAGCAGTGTCGGCACCAGCAGTGTCGGCACCGGTGAACGCACCGGCACGCGAGGACGCAGACGCGCGGTTTCCGGCAGCGGCATTGGGACGCGGCCGCATTTGCCCAAGAAGGCATTTCCACCTTTGTGCGACGCGAGGATCGCGACCCGACTCGCCGAAGACGTCGAATTTTATGATCGGAATTAGTCCCTGAGTGCGCTCGATGCCGGAGGGCGCACTTTCGGAGGACCAGAGAGGCGAGCGGGCAGTCAACCGCTCCCACCAGTTCTCATCCGGCATGTTCGAACGACTGAGGCTGCCAGGGTCGACGAGCGGCGACTCCATGACACCTCCTCAAGTTCATTCGAATACCTGTATGAATTCTTCCACCCCCAACTTGCCCAACTCAAGCACGGAACCGAATTAGATGGAGTCACAGGCGACAGCACATTTCTGATCAAATACGGCTTTTCATTCGGCTCGGTCGGTTGGCTTCCGGCTCCCCGGCTCCAAAGGCCAGGGAGAAATGCACCCAGACCGTCATCGCCCCGTCGAGCGAGGCCCTGGCCCACTGCTTGGCCTCCCACTCGATCTCCCGCTCGCCGTCCCGGCCCTTGCCCGCGCTCTTGCCGACGCGTACGCGCCGCCCACCGACGAGGGCGGCGATGCCCGTCCCCGGCTCCTCCGTCACGTCCCGCGGCTCGAACAGCGCGAGACGGCGGTCCCGCGCCGCCCGGACGATGACGGCCAGGACGTGCGCGGACATCTGGTCGACGGCCGCCGCGAGGCGCAGCACCTGGCCCGCGGCCCAGCCGGGTGCCGCCACGACGTCGACCACTCGTAGGCAACCCACGGTGAGTGTGCCGGTCTTGTCCAGCAGAAGCGTGCGGGCCCGGCCGCGCGCTGCCCGCCTCGGTCTCCTGTACCAGCCGCACCACCCCGGCGTACGCGCTGCCGGCGGCGGTCGCCGTAGCCCGCAGGTCGAAGGCGTGCCCGGCGTTCACCACGCCGCCGGTCACCTTCTCCCCGTCACCGCGTGCTCCACCGGCAGCGACTTCCCCGTGAGGGCCGACTCGTCGAGCAGGGCCGTTCCGTCGCACGCGGTCGGCGGCGACCGGGTGCGGCACGCCGTCCTCGTAGCGCCGGGCCGTGCGAGGCGCCCGCTCGTGCTCCCAGGGGTCCTGCCCGGGTCGTGCCACGACGATTTCCGGCACGGCAGCGGACGCTGCGATCCGGGCCTTCACCTGCGACGTCACCAAGGCGACCGGCGCGCCGGGCAGGAGTGACAGCGGCGATTTCCAGAAAAGGTGGTTTCCGTTCTCCCATCGGCGGTAGCCCAGTAAGGGACCGACCAAGCGAGAGACAAGGAGAAGCACGTGATCACTCACGAGCAGATCCCCATGGTGCTCGGCAACCCGGTCCACGACCTCAACGGCGACAAGATCGGCGAGGTCGCGCAGGTCTTCCTCGACGACGCGACGGGACGGCCGAAGTGGCTCTGCGTCAAGACGGGACTTCTCCACACCAAGGAGACCTTCGTCCCGCTGCACGACGCGAACCTGACGGCCGGCCGTGTCGAGGTCCCGTACGACAAGGAGCACGTCAAGAACGCGCCCGACGTGGACCTGGACACCGACGGGCACCTGTCCGCCGAGCAGGAGCGCGAGCTCTACCGTCACTACGACATGGACTGGGACACCGCCTGGGAACGCGCCAACCAACCCGACAGCCTCACCGGCTGGGCCGACAGCGGCGGGCGGCGCGAGCGCGAACGCCTGGGGATCGGCGCCGACGCCCCCGGGCACTACGCGGACTACGCGGACTACGCCGTGACCCGCGGCGGGGAGCGGTACGGCACCGACGACCCCGCGCTCGGCTCCAGAGACCGGCTGGACGCCGAGATCCCCGGCACGCACCCGGGCGAGCCGCTGGCGCGGCGGGACCCCGAGACCCGGTCCGGGGAACTGTTCGGCGGCGGCGATCCCTCGATCACGTCGAGCGAGCGGTACGGCACCGAGGACCCGGCGGCCCGGTCACAGGAGCGGTTCGGCACCGGCGATCCGGTGACGCGGTCCGGCGACCGGTTCGTCACCGACCCGGACGCCCGCGATCAGGGCATCCGCCGCCGGGACAGCCGTGACGTCCCCGACCCGGACGAGCCGCGCCTGTAACCCGGAATTCCGTTCGTCACCAGCCCCGTTGCCCCGGTGTGCCTCCGCCGCCGGGGCAACGGCATGCCCGGCCGCCACCCCGGCGTCAGTGCTTCTCGTCGTCGATGACCTCGCCGTGCACCACGCGGCCCCGGCCCGATCCGGCGGGCCCGCCGAAGCCCGCCGCCTCGTCGAACCCTGCCGTCCGGCCGAAGCCTGCCGGCCCGTCGAAGAGCGGCGCGTACGGCGAGCGGGCGGCAAGCGAGCGCACGCGGCGGCCGAGGAACCACGACAGCCAGCGCCGGGCGATCGGCCGGGTGAACGGCAGGATCGCGAAGAACCCGAACACGTCGGTCAGGAAGCCGGGGGTCAGCAGGAGGGCGCCGCCGGCCACGATCAGCGCCCCGTCGGCGAGTTCCCGGTCGGGCATGCGCCCCGACTCGATGGCCGTGCGCAGCGCCGCCCATGCCCGCCGCCCCTCGCGGCGCACCAGCCAGGCGCCGAGGATGCTGTCGGCGATGAGCAGGGCGACCGTCTCCCAGCCGCCGATCACGGACCCCACCCGGATCAGAAACCAGATCTCCAGGACGGGAACCAGGAGGAACCCGAGGAACAGCCCGATCCGCACCATGTCTTGCCCCACCACCCGCGCACTCACCCCGGCACCCGTACGTCTCCGTCAACGTCCCTGCGGCCGCGGGGGTTCCTGTGGATCGCGCCTATCGCCTCGGGCGAAACCGATCACCGAACCCGGTGACCCCCCAGACGGCGATGCGCCAGAACGCCTCAAAAATGATCTTCCGGCTCATCTTGCTGCTCCCCACGGTGCGCTCGACGAACGTGATCGGCATCTCGGTCACCCGCAGGCCCTGCCGTACGGTGCGCAGCGTGAGGTCCACCTGGAAGCAGTAGCCCTGCGACTCGACGTCGTCCAGCCCGATCTTCTCCAGCGTGGCCGCGCGGTAGGCCCGGAAGCCCGCCGTGGCGTCGCGCACCGGGATGCCGAGCACCAGCCGTACGTAGGTGTTGGCCCCCCGGGACAGCAGCTCGCGCGAGAACGGCCAGTTGACGGTCTTGCCGCCGGGCACCCACCGGGAGCCGATGGCCAGGTCGGCGCCGTCGGTCACCGCGTCGAGCAGCTTGTGCAGCTCCTCGGGCTGGTGGGAGCCGTCGGCGTCCATCTCGACCAGCACGTCGTAGCCCTCGGCCAGCCCCCACCGGAAACCCGCGATGTAGGCGGCGCCCAGCCCCTGCTTGCTCGTCCTGTGCAGGACGTGGACGTGGTCGTCCGCCTCGGCCAGCTCATCGGCGACCCGGCCGGTGCCGTCGGGGCTGTTGTCGTCGGCCACGAGCAGGTGCACGTCGGGCAGCGCCTCACGCAGCCGCCGCGTGATCATCGGGAGGTTCTCCCGCTCGTTGTATGTGGGGACGATCACGAGCACCCGCCCCGGTGTCCGCTCCATCAGCTCTTCCTCCGCCCAGAGATGGCCGCCACCGTCGCTCCGGCTCCCATGAGTATCAAAATCCACTCCGGCAGCGCACCTACCTCCGCCGCCACCGTGTTCTGCGTCCTGACCGGGACCTCCAGGACGTTCATCCCCGCCACCAGCTCGCCGGTGCGCCATCCGACCCGGCCGTCGGGGCCGACGTACGCGGAGATGCCCGTGGTCGCCGCGGTGACCACGGCCCGGTTGAACTCCACCGCGCGCAGCTGCGACATCGCGAGCTGCTGCGGCGGCAGGTTGGTGAGCGCGTAGCTCGCGTTGTTGGTCTGCACCACCAGCGGCGTGCCGCCCGCCAGCACCGTGTCGCGCACCGTGCTGTCGAACGCCACCTCGTAGCACTCCACGGTGCCGATCGTCACCGGCCCCATCCGCAGGGCTCCCGGCTTGTCCCCGGGGACCGACTGGCGGCCGACGAGCTGGGCCCGCGACGACAGCGCCAGGAACAGCTCCTTCAACGGCGTGTACTCGCCGAACGGCACCAGCCGCCGCTTGTCGTAGTACGCGCCGGGGCCGGTGACCGGGTCCCAGACGATGCCGCGGGTGGCCCGGTTCTCGGCGCCGATCTTGACCACCGCGCCGACGAGGATCGGCACGCCGATGTCCTTCGCGGCGGAGTCGATCATCTGCCGTGCGAACGCGCTGGAGTAGGGATCGATGTCGGTGGAGTTCTCCGGCCACACCACGATGTCGGGCCGCTGGAGCTTCCCCGCGCGCACGGCCTCGGCCATCCGGTGTGTCTCGTCCGCGTGGTTGCGCAGCACGACGGCGGGCTCGTCGCCGAGGAAGTACATCCCCCGCCCAGGGACGTTGCCCTGGATGACACCGATCCGCACTGTCCTGCCCTCATCGCCGGGCCGGGGCACGACCAGCCCCAGCACCGGTACGGCTATCGCGGCGAGGAGCGTTCCGGCAACCACCCGGTCGGCCCGCCATGTCGGCGGACGCCGTGTGACCAGCGCGGCGAGCAGCATTCCCGTGAGCGCGACGGTGAAACTTACAAGCGGGGCGCCGCCCAGCGCGGCGAAGCCGGTGTACGGCGACTCGCCCTGGCTGAAGGCCAGCCGCGCCCAGGGGAAGCCCCCGACGGGGAACAGCCCCCGGGCCCACTCCTGCACGACCCACAGGCAGGCGACCCACAGCGGCCACAGGCGCAGTCGCATGACGAGGACGACCCCAGAGGCCAGCGCCGCCCAGAACAGGCTCTCGATGCCCGACAGGGCCAGCCAGGCGTCGTCCCCGATCGGGCGGACCCAGGCCAGCGTCGGCAGGAGGAACGCCAGCCCCCCGGCGTACCCGATCCACGCCGCCCGGCGCGGGCGGGTGCCGTACAGCGCGAGGGCGAGCAGCGCCACGCCCACCGGCGCGCAGAACCACCACCCGATGGGCGGGAAGGCGAGGTAGAGCACCAGACCGCCCACGACGGAGGCGGCGAGGCGGATCAGCACGTCGGGCACCCGCGGCGTGGGCGCCGCGGCGGCGGGCGCCGCGTCCTGTGCCGTCTTCAGTGCCACGGACAGTCTCTCCTCGCGTGTCGATGGTCCTGACGCAAAAAATCATTCCAGGTCAGGGTCGCAGACGGCGGCGCAGGCCGCCAAACCGGCCTCAGCCACTCTACGGCGGCGAGGAAGGCGAGGAAGAGGAGAGAGGAAGGGAAGGGGGCCCGGGCGGCCCTTCGGACCGGTTCCGTCCCGTCGGCGGCGGGCGCGGAGCTCCGTTGTCTACTGGGTGCCCGGGCCCCTCCTGGGTCCAACCCCCCGGCCGGATGGGGTGCCCCGCCTCGGCGGGACGCCGCCCTGCGCCTGGTGTGCTGACGGGGTCACGCTCCGTCATCGACGCAGAGGTCGGCGGCGCCATAGAGCGGCCAACCGGTCAGTCCCGTGCTGGACTGCGCAGCAAACTACCGACCTCAGCGCAGATGTCAACCGCGTCCCGATCAGCGGAAATACCACATTTCCGCAGGTAGGAGCGGTGCCCGTTCAGCGCCGTTCCAGACCGGTCAGAACCTCCGGCAGGTCGCCGGTGTGGACGACCCCGAGGCGGCTCGTGGCCCGGGTGAGGGCGACGTAGAGGTCGCTCGGGCCGCGCGGCGACTCACGCAGGATCCGGCCGGGCTCGACCACGATCACGGAGTCGAACTCCAGCCCCTTGGCCTCGGCCACCGACAGCACCGCCACCTGCGCGTCCAGTGCGGCCGGCCCGGGCCCGGTGGCCGCGCCGGGCACGGTGGCCCGGACGATCGTCCCGATCTCCTCGGTCATCCCCGCCGGGGCGACGACCACGAGGCGGCCCTCCTCGACGACCTCGGCCGCGACCACCGGGCCCGCCTCCGCGAGGGTGGCGAGCCGCAGGGCCCACGGCCGCTCGCCCGTCTCCCGCACCGACTCCGGCGCCTTGAGATCGGGGCCGACCAGTTCGAGCACGCGGGCGGCGACCTCCATCAGCTCGGCGGGGGTGCGGTAGTTGACGCTGAGGTGCTCCTCGCGCCAGCGGCCCGCGACGTACGGATCGAGGACCCGGGCCCAGCTCGCCGCGCCCGCGGCCGACCCGGTCTGCGCGATGTCGCCGACGATCGTCATCGACCGGCTGGGAATGCGCCGCATGACCATCCGCCAGGCCATCTCGGACAGCTCCTGGGCCTCGTCCACGATCACGTGGCCGAAGGCCCACGTGCGGTCCCTGGCGGCCCGCTCGGCCGTGGTGAGATAGGTCTCCTCGGCCTGCTGCCGTTCGGCGAAGCGCTCGGCGTCCATGATGTCGGCCAGGCCGGTCAGCTCCAGCACCTCGCGGGCGTAGGCGATGCGCTCCTCGCGCTCCTGTTCGGCCCGGCGCGCCGCCCGCAGCACGCCTTCGTCGATCTCCCCCAGCAGCTCGGCGGCCTCGTCGAGCAGCGGCACGTCGGCCGCGCTCCACCAGTTCTCCCCCGGCTTCTCCCCCGCTCTGGGCGGCTCGCGCAGCAGCAGGTCGCGCTCCTGCGCGCCCAGCCCGGTCGCGGCCATCCGGTCGCGGTCGGTGAACAGGCCGATCAGCAGCTGCTGCGGCGTCAGGTACGGCCACAGCCGGTTGAGCGCCACCCGCACCGGCTCCTCGGTGCGCAGGTCCTCGCGCAGGTCGGCGAAGTCGGCGTCGTCGAGCGCGCCGCGGCCCAGGTGCCGGGCGGCCTGCCGGGTGAGCGCGGTCAGCAGGTGCCGGATGAAGACGGCCCTGGCCTGGTTGTGCGGGCGGCGCGAGCGGCCGGCCTTCGACCGGGCCGCCTCCAGCGTCTGCCGGTCGAGCTTCAGCGTGAACTTGTCGAGCTTGATCTCCACCGGCGTGCGCGGCATCCGCTGGCGCTCCCGTACGGCCCGCGCGATCACGTCGGCCATGGCGATCCGGCCCTTGACCGCGGCGGCCTCGGCCGGCTCCTCCCGGGTCGCGGTGACGCCCGGATAAAGCTCGCCCACGGTTGACAGCAGCACGTCGGTCTCGCCGAGGGACGGCAGCACCTGCTCGATGTAGCGCATGAAGGTCGGGTTCGGCCCGAGGATCAGCACGCCCCGGCGTTCCAGCCGTTCCCGGTAGGTGTAGAGCAGGTAGGCCGCGCGGTGCAGGGCCACCACGGTCTTGCCGGTGCCCGGGCCGCCCTGGACGACGAGCACGCCGTTCAGGTCGCTTCGGATGATCTTGTCCTGCTCGGCCTGGATGGTGGCCACGATGTCGCGCATGCGGCCGGTGCGTTTCTCACCGAGCGCGGCCAGCAGCGCCGCCTCGCCGTTGAGCGACGCCCGGTCGGCCTCGGTGAGGCTGTCGAGGTCGAGCAGGTCGTCGTCGATCGCGGTGACCCTGCGCCCCCGCGTGTGCAGGTGGCGCCGCCGGGTGACGCCCATCGGGGCGGCCGGGGTGGCCCGGTAGAACGGCTGCGCCACCGGGGCCCGCCAGTCGATCAGCAGCCGGTGCTGGTCGTCGTCCGACAGGCCGATGCGGCCGATGTACAGCCTGCTCGCGTCAGCCCGGCTGTGTTCAGCGAGATCCAGCCGCCCGAAGCACAGGCCGTTCTCCACCGCCCACAGGCGGGCCAGCCGCTGGGTGTACATGACGGCGAAGTTGTCACGCTCCGAGCGGTTCTGGTGGGTGCCGAAGGCTCCCTGGGCCAGCACGGCGTCGAGCTGCCCGCGCGTGCGCTCCCGCAGCACGTCGAGGCGCTCGTACAGCGCGGCGACGTACTTCTGCTCCCGGGCCAGCTCGCCCGTCGAAGACTCTGGCATAGGCCGCCAGATTCTACGTGCCGTCGAGCTCTTCTCCCGCATCGGGCACGGCGCGGTCACAGGAGCGGATCACAGGTGCGGATCACAGGCGCGGTCACAGGTGGATCTCGGCGCGGATGACGCTCTTGACGGCGCTCGGGACCGTTCGTACGGTCGCAGCCATAGTTAGGAAACTTTCCTAACGCGCTCTATCGGAGGATCCATGACCCGGCCCATCGCGGGGACGCCGAGCCTGCTGCGCGCGATCAACGACCGCGCCGCGCTGATGGTCCTGCTCGAACGCGGCCCGCTGACCCGGCCCGAGCTGGGGGCGCTCACCGGCCTGTCCAAGCCGACCGCCTCCCAGCTGCTGGCCCGTCTCCAGGAGGCCGGTCTGGTCGTCCTGGACGGCATCCGCGAGGGCCTGCCGGGCCGTACGGCCGAGCTGTACCGGATCAACCCCCGCGCGGCGCACGTGGCGGCGCTGGACGTCACGCCGGCGCGCATCGCCGTGGCGGTCGCGGACGTGACCGGCGCGGTCGTCGCCGAGCACCGGCTGGCCACCCCCGGGCGTACGGGCGGCGACGTGGTGGAGCGGGTCCGGGCCGCACTCGCGGGGGCGTGCGGCCCGGCAGGGCTCGACCCGACGGACCTGAGCCGGGTGGTCGTCGGCATCGGCGGCGCCGTCGACCCCTCGACGGGCAGGCTCGGCTACGCGGCCCACATCCCGGGCTGGCACATCCCCGACCTGATCGGGACCCTCCGCGACGGGATCGGCGTGCCGATCGACGTGGAGAACGACGTCAACCTCGTCGCTCAGGCCGAACGGTCCAGGGGCAGCGCCCGGGGCCACCAGGACTACGTGCTGCTGTGGGCCGACGAGGGCATCGGCGCGGCCCTCGTCATCGGCGGCCGCCTCCACCGCGGGGCGACCGGTGGCGCGGGCGAGGTCGGCTACATGCCCGTGGTCGGCGCGCCCACCGCGCGGGACGTCGGCAGGCGGGCCAACCACGG
>NZ_JBEYWW010000067.1:0-20555 GCF_040644635.1 Microbispora sp. NPDC046933
TTGACATTGCTCCGCAGCCGCGCCTCATCACCCGCCAGCCGCACAGCCTCACGATGCACCTCATCAAACGCCCGCGCGACCTCACCGATCTCGTCCGTCGTCGTGACACCGATGGGCTGGATATTGGTCATCTCCGACATCTCGCCGGAATCGCGCAACCTCTGGACGGTGTCCGGCAGCCGGTGACCGGCGATCTCCAGCGCCTCGCGCCGCAGGCGGCGCAGGGGCCGGGTGAGCGAGCTCGCGACGACGGCGGTGACCAGGAGGACCACGACCAGCAGCGCCACGATGGCGACACCGGAGACGATGGCCCGCTGCCGCTCGGCCGCCTCCAGCACCTGAGACTGGGCGAGCACGGATTCGGCGATCCGCTCCTCGACCTTCCGCATCCGGTCGACCTCAGTGCCTGTGGTGTCGAACCACAGGCGGACGTCGTTACCCGGATTGGTCCGGTCGAGGTCCCGGATCGCCCGGTACTCGCGCAGCTGGGCCAGCGCTCCGGCTCGCAGGGAGTCGGCCTTCTCGACCTGCAGGCCGCGCACGGTCTGCTTGTAGAACTGGGCATCGGAACCAGACGCCTCGGCCTGGAAGATGGCGAGCTGGCTGTCCTGGGTCTTCCCGGATCCAAGGAAGTCCGCGAGGTCGTCGTAGTCGAGCTTGCCTTCGACGAGCGCGACCGTGAGGATGCCCTGCTGCCTGGACTGCTCCTCCTTCGCCTTGTTCAGGGCGGCGAGCGCGAGGCTGTCGGAGAAGAGCCGTTCGTCGTTGCTGGTGGTCCCCAGGTCCTCGTGCATCGACGAGAGGGCCGCGATCATTCGGGTGTACATGCCGAGCGCGGCTCGCGGCGCCACCTCGCTGTCGTTGATCAGCTTCCGCAGACCCTTCAGCCCCAGAAGCCATCTCCTGACCTCGGCCGCCTGGGTGCGGACGCGCAGTGGCTGGGACGAGTCGAGGGCGGCCAGCGAGGCCAGCACCTTGCCGCCGGCCGCGTCGACCTGGCCCTGCTGCTCGGTGACCTTGGTGAGCCTGGACGGCCGGCGGCGGTCCGCGATGTACCAGGCCGTGTAGTTCCGCTCACGTGCGACCTTGTGCGTGAGGTCGTCGAGCTCGGCGACGAGGCCGGCCACCTCGGTCAGGCGCTGGTACTCGGCCGCCGTGCCGATCGCCTGGGTGAGCTGGATACCGGCGAACAGCACGCCGACCACGGTCGGCAGCAGGATCAGGGCGACCAGCCGGGAGCGCACCCGCCAGTTGCCCAGCCGCATAAACGAGGCGCCCGCACGCGGCGAGACCTCCGGAGCCGCGGACTCCGGCTCTCCCTGAACTCGACCACCTTGCTGGTCGTGCGTCCTCACTGCTTTCGCAACCTCTCGGCCTTGTTGCCGTTCTGCCGATCTGTGGCTTACGTGACTCATGTGCTGTCGGAGACTTCACGAAGCGATGGCAATTGGAGCACACCATTACCAGATCGGCGAATAGTACATTTTGGCGGAATACGCCCTAAATACGACCAGCAGTGGCGGTAAAGGACCGCCTCACTCGGCGGCGACCTTCTCGATGACGTCCGCGGCCAGGCGCAGACCGTCCCTCCGGCGGATCTCCCGCCCCGCCTCCTCCACCCGCGCTCGCAACTCGGCGTCGTTGAGCAGCCGGTCGATCGCCCCGGTCAACTCCTCGTCCGCGAACCCGTAGGTGTCCAACCGGACGCCAAAGCCCATCTCCTGGACCCGCTGCGCGTTGTCGTACTGATCCCAGAACAGCGGAAGCACGACCATCGGCTTACCGAAGTGCACCGCCTCCGTCGTCGTGTTGTTCCCACCATGAGTGATCACCAGATCGACCGCCGGAAGGATCTTCGTCTGCGGCACGAACTCCGCGCCCCACATGTTCGGCGCCAGCTCGATCTCCTCGTGCAGCGGGCCCTTCGACACGATGTAGCGGTGCGGCGTCCGAGCGAGCACCCCGATCACCCGCCGCATCAACTCCACGTCGGCCGAGCCCAGGGAGCCGAGGGAGAAGTAGACCAGCGAGCCCTCCCCCGGAATGTCGGGCAGGGTGAACTCCCCATCGGTCTCCCGCACCGAGGAATCCAGCCGCGTCCACGACCCGTCCAACGGCCGCTGCGCGGTGTAGTCCAACACCTCCGGGAACACGTACAGGTTGGCGTCCCCGTCGTGGATGAATTCCAGGTCCGGCAGCGCGGGAGCCCCCTGCTCCACCACCCAGGCGTTGAACGCCTCCCACATCTCGCGGTGGGTCCGGTCGTACTCAGCCCGGAACTCCGCCCAGCCGGTCCCGTCGGCCGCGAGCCCGGAAAACGGCGGCGCCACCCCCGGCCCCTTGACCTCCAGCGGATTGCACGACACGACCCGTACGAACGGCACCCCCGCCGTCATCAACGCCGGGAACGCGATCACGTTGTCCTCAACGATCACGTCCGGCCGCACGCGCTCGATGATCGCCTTCAACTGCGGCTCGCAATACCGCGCCCCGTCGATCAACGCCTCCCAGATGGGCTTGATCACCGTCTCCAGCTGCTCCAGGGTGCTCTTGCGATACTCCGGCGCGGTGTCACGGATGAAGTCCTTCCAGAACTGCCCCGCGTCCTGCTCCTCCTCCGCCGGCGGCGCCAGATCGACCAGATCCTCCTCGAACCCCAGCGCCTCCAGCTTGCCCTTCCACGACGCCTCGGCGGCGAACACCACCCGGTGCCCTCTCCGCCGCAGCACGTCACCGATCCCCACGCAGTTGTTGGTCGGCCCGTACGCGCTCTCCGGCATGAACAAGATCGTCAACGGGTTCCCGGTCACGTCCACTCCCTGTAGAGATGTCACTTCTTGCCCGCGACCTCGGTCGCCAGGCGCGTGTACTTCGTCGAGTCCTGGCCGAGGTCGATGATCGACTCTCCCTGGAGCAGGTCCGCGGGGGTCATCCTGAGCGGCGGGTTCTGGGCGAGCAAGGCGGGGTCGACCTTGTCCATGGCCGCCTTGTTGGGGACCTTGTAGAGGATGTTCGCGGCCAGCCAGCCGTGGATCTCCGGGTCCAGGATGTAGTTGATGAAGGCGTGCGCCGCCTCCTTGTTCTTGGAGCTCTTGAGGATCACCATCGTGTCCGCCCAGAGGTCGCTGCCCTCCTTCGGCACCACGAACTTGATGTTCTTCTCCGACGTCGGGCACCAGCCGTCCCAGGCCTCGACCAACGCGGCCTCGCCCGACTTCAGCCGGTCGCCGAACGTGGTGTCGTCGTAGGCCAGCAGGTTCTTCTTCGCCTTGACCAGCAGGTCCTTGGCCTTCTTGAGCTGCGCGTCGTCGGCCGTGTTGATGGAGTAGCGGAGGTACTTGAGCGCCGGCAGGGCGAGCCAGCGCTCCGTGGTCATCATCGTGATCTTCCCGCGCAGCGCGGGAGGCGGACTGAGCAGGTCCTTCCAGCTCGTCGGCGGGGTCTTCACCAGGTCGCTGCGGTAGCACAACCCGGTCGTCCCCCACGTGTACGGCACCGAGAACTTGTTGCCCTTGTCGTAGGAGAGGTTGGCCGCCTCGGGGTAGAGGTTGGCCAGGTTCGGGATGAGCTCGGGGTGGAGAGGCTCGAGCTCACCGGCCTCGTTGAGCGCCTGCGCGTACTGCCCCGACACGAAGGCGACGTCGATCTTTTTGCCCTCGCTGCCATGGATCTTGGACAGCGCGTCCTCATTGGTCTCGTGCAGCATCACCTTGAGGTCGAAGCCGAGCTTCGTCTTCACTCGCTGCGGCAGGTCCTTCGGGCTGTATCCGTCCCAGATGGTGATGGTCAGGCTCTGCTTGCTGAGGTCGGCGTTGGGGTCGAGCGTGGCCGCCGCCGCTGTGGGGACCGCCTCGGTCGCCCCTGTGCCACCAGAGCATCCGGCGAGCGTCAGAGCGAGACCGGCGGCCAGAACCGTAGACAGATGTCGGATATGCCGGTTTTGAGGCATGGCCTCAACTTCCTTTGGATTCATCCCTGCACCTGCGAGCAGCAGTCAAAGGGGATTAGGGGCTTTTCGGTGGACATCAGCATAGATCATGAGGTCGCCCCATATTGGCAGTACGCCCAGGCTCGCGTAGATCTCCCCAGATCGGCGACGCGGAGCGCGGGACGTCTCCGGCCGGCTCGGCGCGCACCGGGCGCGGTCGTCGAGCCGCCGGCAGCCGGCCGTCCGGCGATCGCGAACGGCCGGGATACCGCAGGCCGGGCCCTCAGTAGGCCCGGCCCCCGTAGGTGGCGGCGCGCACCGTCAGCACGTACTCGACCAGGCTGATGAGCGTGGACTTGACGGCCTCCCGCGAGCGCGCGTCCGTACGGACGATCGGGACGTGCGGGGGCAGCGACAGCGCCTCGCGGATCTCCTCCTCCGAGTGGAGGAACTGTCCCTCCCAGCCGTTCATCGCGACCAGGAAGGGAAGCTGGGCCTCCTCGAAGTAGTCGATCGCCGGGAAGCAGTCGGCGAGCCTGCGGCTGTCGACGAGCACGACCGCCCCGATGGCACCGCGGACGAGGTCGTCCCACATGAACCAGAAGCGGTGCTGACCCGGCGTGCCGAACAGGTAGAGGATGAGGTCCTGGTCGAGCGAGAGCCGGCCGAAGTCCATCGCGACCGTCGTGGTCGTCTTGTTCGGCGTGAGCCCCAGGTCGTCGATGCCCGCGCTGGCGTCGGTCATCACGGCCTCGGTCGTCAGCGGCAGGATCTCGGAGACGGCACCGACGAAGGTCGTCTTCCCGACGCCGAACCCACCCGCCACGACGATCTTCGTCGAGGTAAGACCACGGCTAGAGCCTGCGTAGTCCACTGAGCACCCTTTCGAGCAGGTTGAGGTCTGGCTGTCCCTGGTTCAGCTGCGGCATGTGCAGGCGGACCAGACCCTCGTCGGCCATGTCGGCGATGAGCACACGGGCCACGCCGAGCGGGACCCGGAGCAGTGCCGAGATCTCCGCGACCGATCGTACGGAACGACATAGCATCATGATCGATTCCTGCTCTGGGCTGAGCAGGGAATAGTCATTGCTCTTCAAGGTCACCGATGATACGAGGGTTTCCATCGCCATGTGGTAACGCGGCTCGGATCGGCCACCGGTGACGGCGTACGGACGGAACAGAGGCTCGTCCTCTGTCCCGTCACGATCACGCACGGCCCTCTCCCATGGTCATCGCCGCGACGTCTGAAGCTCGGCGCGCAGCGCCGGGGTGAGCACCTGACCCGCGCGCTCGACGAGCAGGGTCATCTGGTAGGCCACCAGGCCCATGTCGCAGTCCGGTGCGGCGAGGACGGCCAGGCAGGAGCCGTCGCTGATCGCCATCACGAGCAGCAGTCCCCGCTGCATCTCGACGACGGTCTGCGTCACCGCGCCCCCCTCGAACACCCGCGAGGCGCCGACGGTGAGGCTGAGCAGGCCGGCGGCGACCGCCGCGAGCTGGTCGGCGCGGTCAGGCGGAAAGCCGTCCGATTGGGCCAGCCGCAGGCCGTCCGACGACACCACCACCGCGTGCGCCACGCCAGGCGTGCTGCCGACGAACTCGGTGATCAGCCAGTCGAACCTGCGTGCTTCCACGCTCAGCTCAGTCACGAGCCCTCCTCCTCTTGACCCGACCCTTCAGCGAGGCCTCCGGCCGCCTGGGCCCGGCCTCGCCTTACACCCTGCTGGAAGCTGGACAGGCGGTTGCGCACCGCCTCGGCCGAGACCGGGGGGCGCGGGGCGGCGGCGGGACCGTCCGCGCCCACCGAGCCGGGCACCAGGTTGGCCTTCGGCGTGCGCTTCGGCAAGCCCGCCGCGGTCACGCCGCCCAGCAGGGGGTCCCGCGCGCTCGCCGCGGCCTGGAAGCCGGTGTCGGCCCGAGACCGCCACCCTCCGGGGTTTCCGCCCTGCTCCTGCGGGGCGGCGGCGGGCCCGGAGGCCGGGGCGGAACCTGGCACCCTCGGGATCTCCCCAGTGCTCTCGCCGGCCTTCTCAGCGGCTTTCTCCGCGTCCGCCTCCTCGCCGGTCCGCGCCGCGGGCGCGACCTGCGGGCCGGTGTCGGAGGGACGCCGGAACCACGCCGACTCGACCGAGGCGAAGATCGGCAGGAACTCGTCGCCCCGCTCCAGCGGCGAATCCTCGACCGACGGCAGCGGGCCTGTCGACGACGCCAGGTCCTCGGCCGCGAAGGCTCCGGAGCCGGCCGGGACGGTGCCACCGGGCTGCCCCGTTCTCTCGGACGGCGCCGCACCGGGGAAGGCCGTCGGCCCGGTGCTGGACGGCGAGAACGCCGTCGGCCCCGTGCTCGACGGAGAACTCGGCGGAGGGAACGCCGTCGGCCCCGTGCTGGACGGGGAAAACGCCGTCGGTCCGGTGCTGGACGGCGAGAACGCCGTCGGCCCCGTGCTCGACGGGGAAAACGCCGTCGGCCCCGTGCTCGACGGAGAACTCGGCGGGGGGAACGCCGTCGGTCCGGTGGTCGACGGGGAGAAGGCCGCGGGGCCGGGGGGCGCGCCTCGCTGCGGGAGTCCCGTCGGCCCGGTGGGCAGCGACGGCCACGAGTGCTCCGAGCGGTCGTCGCCGCTCCCGCTCGCGGCTACGCCCTGTGACCCGCTCTCTGATCCGCTCTGCGATCCACTCTGGGGGAACGCCGGTGGCCACGACGGATCGGACTGCTCGCCGAACACCGGGCGGCGGAAGTCGCCGTCCGCCGCCCTCCCGGGCATGCCCGGGACCGAATGGGGCCCTGAGTGCTCGGTGAACCCGCTTCCCGTGTACGCGTTGTCCGCGGGCGCGGCGGGCGCCTCCCCGGTCGGCGCGCCGAACGCGGTGAACCCGCCCGTGCCGTTGCCCCCGGCCCCGATTCCGCTGAGGCCGTTTCCACTGGGACCGTTTCCGCTGGTCGCCGCGGGCCTGTGGGATCCGGCGCCGCCGCCCGCCATGCCGTTGCCGGGGCTCCAGGGTTCGAACGAACCGCCTCCCGGCGCGGAGCCGAGCGGGTTCGGCTCGGCGAACGCCTGCCGGGCCGGCAGCCCGGCCGCCGTCTGCCCGACCGGCACGGAGGGACGCGGCATGACCGGCTGGTCGGCGTTGGAGATGAGCTGGGCGGGGAACAGCACCATCGCGACGACGCCCGCGCCGTCGCCCCGGCGCAA
Organism: Microbispora sp. NPDC046933; assembly: GCF_040644635.1. NCBI lineage: Bacteria > Bacillati > Actinomycetota > Actinomycetes > Streptosporangiales > Streptosporangiaceae > Microbispora > Microbispora sp. NPDC046933. The sequence continues at coordinate 7,122 of NZ_JBEYWW010000067.1, forward strand.
CTGCACCCGGATGCCGTGGCGCAACGCGAGGCGGCCGACCACGAACAGGCCCATCCGGCGGGACACCGAGACGTCGATCGTGGGCGGCTCGGCGAGACGGCGGTTGATCTCCGCGAGCTCCTCCGGCGACATGCCGATGCCCGCGTCGGTGACGCCGAGCATCACGGCGCCGCCCTCGACGGGGCTGCTGGAGACGACGACCTTGGTGTTGCGCGGCGAGAAGGCGATGGCGTTCTCGACCAGCTCGGCCAGCAGGTGGACGACGTCGTTGGCGGCGTGCCCGGCGACGGCGATCGCACGGGGGATCCGGACGACGACCCGTTCGTAGTCCTCGACCTCCGACAGCGAGGCGCGGACGACGTCGACCAGCCGGGCGGGCTGGCTGCGCTTGCGCGGCGGCTCGTGACCGGCGAGGACCAGGAGGTTCTCACTGTTACGGCGCATGCGCGTGGCCAGGTGGTCCAGCTTGAACAGGTCGGCCAGGCGCCGCCCGTCCTCCTCGCCCCGCTCCAGGCCGTCGATCAGCGAGATCTGCCGCTCCACCAGCGTCTGCGTACGGCGCGACAGGTTCACGAACATCGCGTTGACGTTGGCGCGCAGGCGGGACTCCTCGGCGGCCAGGCGCACGGCCTGCGTGTGGACCTCGTCGAAGGCCTGCGCCACCTCGCCGATCTCGTCGGTGCTGTCGACCGCGATCGGCTGCACGTGGGACTCGCGCCCGGGATCCTCGGACTCGCGCATCTCCCGTACGATCTCCGGCAGTCTCCGCCCGGCGATGTCGAGCGCCTCCGCCCGCAGGCGGCGCAGCGGCCGGACCATCGACCGCGCGATGAGCACGGTCGTGGCGAGCACGAGCACGAGGAGCGCGAGGATCAGGCCGCCGGCGATGAGGGCGTTGCGCTGCTCGGCCGACTGCAGGTCGCGGGCGCGGTTCTGCACCAGCCCCGACACACGGCCCTCGACGGCCGCCATCTGCTCGATCGCCTTCGTGCTGTCCTGGAACCACTGCTGGGCCGTCCTGTCCCTGCCCCGGTAGCGGCTGAGGGACTGGTTCTGCAGGCCGAGCGTGAGCGCCCACGACTTGGTCAGCTCGCTGTTGACCACGTCCTTGTCGCCGAGGAGGGTGACCAGGCGGCTCGCCTCGGCCGCCGGAGCCTCGGTGTAGAACGTCGCCAGGTAGCTCTGCTGGCGCGACTGGGAGGCGAGGAAGTCCTGCAGCTCGAACGTGGTGAAGGTCTGGTTGCGCTCCAGCAGCTCACGGGTGAGGGTGGCCCGCTGCAGGGCCGCCTCCTCCTTGGCGTGGGCGAGAGCGTTGAGGGCGCGGAGGTTGCCCAGGATCGCAGCGTTGTCGTCGTTGTTGCCCAGCTCGTCCTGCAGGCGCAGGGTGTTGGCGATCAGAGCGCTGTAGTCCTCCGGCGCGCCGTTCTTGCGGATGCCCGCCAGGCTGGAGATGCGGCTCGAGAGCTGCTGCGCCTGCTCCACCGCACGCGTGCCGTAGTCCTCGTTGATGTTCTTGAGGTCGGCCTTCACCTGCTGTACGAGCGGGTCGACCGCCGCGCGCTGCTGGGCGCGGGTGACTACGGTCTCCCCGTCGATGTTGAACTTTCGGCTGCTGTTGCCGCCCCAGACGGACAGGTCGCGTTCGAGAGCCAGTTGCTCGGCCAGATCCCGCAGGTGCACCGAGTATTCCGCCGCCGACCTGGTCCGCTGGTAGGCCGTCAGGCTGTCGATCGAGCCGACGACACGGATACCGGCGAGGAGCACGGCCACGAGCGTCGGCGCGAGGATCAGCGCGGTCAGCCGTGTGGGCACCCGCCAGTTGCGCGGCGAGAGACGACTCCGCCGCCTGCGGTTATCGGTATTCGACTGCTCCATGCTCACCGGCCCCGCCATCGTTCGGCCTGCCTTCACGCGTCTGAACAGCATGAAGTGACACAGCTGTATAAGCGGGGACAATTCGACCACAAGGTCACGACGGCGAGCGGCCCTACCCCTGCCGCAGCACCCCAATTGTTACCAAGAGGTGAGGATTGTGACCCACCTCACCTGAGGGCGGCGAGCACGTGCTCTCGCACCTGGATTCGCTGCTGCTCATCGAGGATGGGACGGCCTGTGCGGTCCGCCACATAGAAGACATCCACCGCTTCTGCGCCCAGAGTCTCCACACGCGCGGCACGTACGTCAAGACCGCATTCGCCGAACGCACGTCCGATCCGCCACAGGAGTCCCGGCCGATCGTGCGCCCGCACCTCCACCACGCTCGCGGTGAGGGACGCGTCGTCCACCAGGGTGACCCGGGGCGGCGCGACCGGCACCCGTGACGGGCGCATCGACCTCGCCCGCCGGGCCAGGCGCTGCTCGATGTCGAGCCGTCCGGCCAGGACGAGGCGCAGGTCGGCCTCCAGCGTCGCGGGGTCGGGCGGCGTGCCGTACTCGGGGACGACGACGAACTCGATGACGGCCGTCGACCCGGCGGACGCGGCGGAGGCGGAGCGGACCGCCATGCGGTGCGCCGCGAGCACCCCGGCCGCCCTCCACAGCAGGCCCGGCCGGTCGGGCGCGACCACGGTGACCGCGCTCCCGTTCACGCGCACCGCGCCGCCGCCGTGCCGGGCGAGCGCCGCCTGCTCGGGGGAAAGGGCCGGCGCGGGCGCCGGCGGGGTGCCGGAAAGCACCGACCGCACCCGCCGGACCAGGTCGGAGACCAGGGACGCCTTCCAGGAGTTCCACGCGGCCGGGCCGGTGGCGTTGCCGTCGGCCACCGCCAGCGCGGACAGCAGTTCGAGCACCTCCCTCGACCCGACGGCCTCCGCGACCCTGGAGATGGTGACCGGGTCGTCCAGGTCCCGCCGGGTGGCGGTCTCCGGCAGCAGCAGATGGTGCCGCACCACGGTCGCGAGGATCTCCACGTCCGCCGGGGGCAGGCCCATCCGGGTGCCGATGTCCCTGGCGACGATCTCGCCCGTGGTGGAGTGGTCGCCCGGCCAGCCCTTGCCGACGTCGTGCAGGAGCGCGGAGATCAGCAGGAGGTCGGGGCGGGACACTTCGCGGGTGAAGGCGGCGGCCCCGGCCGCGGTCTCGATGAGGTGCCGGTCCACGGTGTAGCGGTGGACGGGGTTGCGCTGGGGGCGGTGACGTACGCGCTCCCAGTCGGGGATGAGCTTCACGAGCACGCCGGCCTGGTCGAGCTCCTCCCAGACGGGCACGGCCGCGCGCCCGGCGCCGAGCAGGGCGACCAGCGCGCCGCGCGCCTCCGAGGGCCACGGCACGGGCAGCGGCGGCGACTGCGCGGCGAGCGCGGAGACCGTCGCGGGCGCGAGCGGCAGCCCGGCCTCGGCGGCGGCCGCGGCCGCGCGCAGCACGAGCGTGGGGTCGGTGCGCGGGTTGGCGCCGCGGGCCAGCACGACCTCGCCGCCGTGCTCCACGACACCGTCGGCCAGCGGCCTGCGGCCCCGCGGCGCGGGACCGGTGAGCAGCCGGTCGACCGTCCGCCAGGTGGCGTCGAACGCGTGGGAGATGGTCCGGCCGGCCTCGGCCAGGCGGCGCATCAGCGCCTCGGCGTCCAGCAGGCCCAGCGTGCCGGCGACCGCGTCCTGCTCCTGGAGCACCAGGCGGTCGGTGCCGCGCGCGGTGACGAGGTGCAGCCCGTGCCTGATGTCCAGCAGCAGTTCGTACGCCTCGCGGACCCGCGGGCCGGGGGCCGAGGCGACCCAGGCGGCGGCCACGGCCTGCATCGCCTGCACGTCACGCAGGCCGCCCCTGGCGTCCTTGAGGTCGGGTTCGAGCAGGAAGGCCAGCTCGCCGCCGGACTCGGCGCGCTTGTCGGCCGACGCGCGCAGCTCGGCCAGCCTGCGCCGGGAGTCCGCCCGCCACTCGGCGAGCACCGCCTCACGCACGGCCCTGGTCAGCTCGGGGTCCCCCACCACGTGGCGCGCCTGGATCAGGCCCAGCACGGCCTTGAGGTCCTCCCTGGCGACCTTCACCGCCTCGTCCACCGTACGGACCGAGTGGTCGAGGCCGATCCCGGAGTCCCAGATGGGGTACCAGATGCGGTCGGCGATCCTCGCCACGTCGTCGTGGCCGTTGTGCAGCAGGACCAGGTCGAGGTCGCTGCCGGGGGCGAGCTCGCCCCGTCCCAGGCTGCCGACCGCGACCAGGGCGACCCCGCTGATCCCGTTGGGACCGATCCCGCTGGGACCGATCCCGCTGGGGACGATCCCGCTGGGGACGATCGCGTGGGAGGCGGTGGGGCCCCGCTCGTCGGGGAGGCCGCCCTTCCCTCCCGATCCCCCCTCCCGCGCGTACGGCCGCGTGGCCGCCGTGCGGAACAGATCGGTGAGCCATCTGTCGATGTCCGCGGCCCGGTCCTTGCGGGCCGCGGCGAACGAGCGCGCCTCCCCTCTCATCATCCGGTTACAGCGCCTCCGGCCCGCGCTCCCCGGTGCGGACCCGGACGACCGTGTCCACGGGGACCGACCAGACCTTGCCGTCGCCGATCTTGCCGGTCTGGGCCGCCTTGACGATGACGTCGATGACGTCCTCGGCGTCGTCCTCCTCGGCGAGGACCTCGACCCGGACCTTGGGCACCAGGTCGACCTGGTACTCGGCGCCGCGGTAGACCTCGGTGTGGCCGCGCTGGCGGCCGTAGCCGCTGGCCTCCGAGACCGTCATGCCCTTGATGCCGAACTGCTCCAGGGCGGCCTTCACGTCGTCCAGTTTGAACGGCTTGATGACTGCGGTGATGAGTTTCATGCGTCGACCTTCTTCGCAGGCGCGGGCACGGGCCCGTTGACGGAGGCCACTCCCGAGGAGTGGACGGTGCCGAGGTCGTACCCGGTCTCGGCGTGGGTGGTGATGTCGATGCCGGTGACCTCGTTCTCCTGGTCGATCCGGAAGCCCATCGTCTTGTCGATGACCTTCCCGATCACGTACGCCATGATGAAGGAGTAGAGGCCGACCGCGACAGGGCCGAGGGCCTGCACGCCGAGCTGGGAGATCGGGCCGCCGTAGATGAGGCCCTCGTTCTGGCCGTCCGCGAAGGGGTAGCGGGCGATGATGCCGAGCGAGACCGCGCCGATCGCGCCGCCGACCAGGTGCACGCCGACCACGTCGAGCGAGTCGTCGAAGCCGAGGCGATACTTCAGGCCCACCGCGTACGCGCAGACCGCGCCGGCGACGAGGCCGAGCACGAGCGCCGCCCACGGGTCGACGAAACCACAGGCGGGGGTGATGGCGACGAGGCCGGCGACCGCGCCGGAGGCGACGCCGAGGGTGGTGGAGTGGCCGTCGCGCAGCTTCTCCACGAGGATCCAGGCGCCGGCGGCGGCGGCCGTGGCGACCTGGGTGTTCATGAACGCGAGGCCGGCGGTTCCGTCGACGGCGAGTTCGGAGCCGGCGTTGAAGCCGAACCAGCCGAACCACAGCAGGCCCACGCCGAGCAGCACCAGGGTCAGGTTGTGCGGCCGCATCGGGTCCTTGCGCCATCCGGTCCGCTTGCCGAGCACCAGCGCCAGCGCGAGGCCGGCGGCGCCCGCGTTCACGTGGACGACGGTGCCTCCGGCGAAGTCCTCGATGCCGAGGCCGGCCAGCCATCCGCCGCCCCAGACCCAGTGGGCCACGGGGAAGTAGACGAGCGTCGCCCAGGCGAGGCCGAAGACGACCCACGCGCCGAACTTCGCCCGGTCGGCGATGGCGCCGCTGATGAGGGCCACGGTGATGATGGCGAAGGTGAGCTGGAAGGCCGAGAACACCAGGCTCGGCATACCGGTGCCGTCGTCCTTGGTGGCCGTGTCGACGAGGCTCTGCAGACCCAGGGCGTCCCCGCCGCCGATGAGCTTGTTGACGAAGTTGTCCCCGTCGCCGAAGGCGTCAAAGGCCAGCGAGTGGCCGTACAGGACCCAGGCGATGGTGACGGTGATGATGCTGACGAACGACATCATCATCATGTTCAGGACGCTCTTCGCCCTGGTCATGCCCCCGTAGAAGAACGCGAGCCCGGGCGTCATCAGCAGCACCAGTGCGGTGGCTGTGATCATCCAGGCGGTGGTGCCGGTATCGATCTTCACCGACGCGGCCCTCCTTACAATTGGCGTGTGGCCGGTTATCACTCCCGCAGTGACTTCCTCCCGGGCGACCTTGGCCGGCTGGCGCACTGACGTTGGCGACAGCGTGTTCTTCCGCCGTTTCAGGCCCCGGTCACGTGTGTTTCACATGTGTGAAACTCGCCACCGACGTGTTTCGGGCCGGTTTCGGACGTGCTCAGAACGACAAAACGCGCACCCCGAAGGGGTGCGCGTCGTCACGGCCGGGGGTCACCGGCCACCGCCGGGGCCGCGGGCTACGCGGCGCTGGCCATCTTGCGCAGCCGCACCAGCGCGTCGCGCTCGATGCGCCGGGCGCGGTCACGGCCGATGCCGTAACGCTCCCCCACCTCAGTGAGGGTGTGCTCGCGGCCGTCCACCAGGCCGTACCGCCAGCGCAGCATCTCGCGGATCTGGCCCTCGAGACCGGTCAGCCACTGCTCAAGGCGCTCCTTCTCCAGCGTGTCCATGGCCTGCTGCTCGGGGTCCGCCCAGGTCTCGTCGGCGATCATGTCGCCGAGCTCGGTCTCGTCCTCGTCCCCCACGCCGAGCTGGAGCGAGACCGGGTCGGAGGCCCAGCGGCGCAGCTCCTGCACCCGCTCGATCGGCAGGTCGAGCACCTCGGCGAGGTCGGCGTCGGTCGGCTCGGTGTCGAACTCCGCCAGCATGTCCCTGCGCACCCGCATGAGCCGCGTCATCTGCTCGCCCGCGTGGGTGGGCAGCCGCACCGGCCGCGCCTGCTCGTGGATCGAGCGGCCCACCGACTGCCGGATCCACCAGGTGGCGTAGGTCGAGAACTTGTACCCCCGGCGGTAGTCGAACTTCTCCACCGCGCGGACCAGCCCGAGGTTGCCCTCCTGCACCAGGTCGATCAGCGGCATCCCCCGTCCGGAGTACTTCCTCGCGACCGCGACCACGAGACGCAGGTTGGCCTGGATGAACTCGTCCTTGGCCCGCCGCCCCGAGATCGCGATGCGCTCCAGCTCCTCGTCGGTCGCGTCCACGATCTTCGGCTCGGCCCGCCCGCTGTCGAGCAACTGCTCGGCGAACAACCCCGCCTCGATGCGCTTGGCCAGCTCGACCTCCTGCTCCGCGGTCAGCAACGGGACACGGCCGATCTCGGCCAGATACGTCCCCAGCAGATCCCGGTCAGAGACGTGCTGTTCCTGCGTCCGATTCCCCGTCGCCATCCGATGGCACCTCGTTCCGCCGCCGCGATATGCAATATGTGAGCCGGTGAACCGGACGTGTCCGCCCCGCTCGGCACGGCCCCCGGCTTCCTGCTCCTGACCCGGTCAACGGCCGGTCCAGGGCAAAGATTCCCCAAATGAATACGACCCGGGAATGGTTTCGTTTTCCTCCCCAAGGAGGATGCGAGGCCGGGAAAAAAGCCGATTACCCAGGTTGCGGGGGCTCAAACGAGGCGGCGTCCCGCCCGCCACACCTGCGCCACCAGCGGCACTCCCGGCCGGTACGCCAGGTGGACGTACGACGGGGCCTCCAGGATGACGAGGTCCGCGCGGGAGCCGATGGACAGGGTGCCCACGTCGGTGCGCCGCAGCGCCCACGCGCCGCCGCGGGTGGCCGCCCGGACGGCCTCCAGCGGCGTCATGCCCATCTCGCGTACGGCCAGGGCGACGCAGAACGGCATCGAGGTGGTGAACGAGGAGCCCGGGTTGCAGTCGGTCGCGAGGGCCACCGTGACGCCCGCGTCGAGCAGCCGCCGCGCGTCCGGATAGGGCGACCGGGTGGAGAACTCCGCGCCCGGCAGCAGGGTGGCGACCACCCCGCTGGCCGCGAGCGCGTCCACGTCCGCGGCGGACAGGTGGGTGCAGTGGTCGGCGGAGGCCGCCCCCATCTCGCAGGCCAGCCGCACCCCGGGTCCCTCCCCCAGCTGGTTGGCGTGGACCCTGATCCGCAACCCGGCCTTGCGGCCCGCCGCGAGCACCTCCCTGCTGTGCTCCTCGCCGAACGCGCCGCGCTCGCAGAACACGTCCACCCACTTGGCGTACGGCACGCACGCGTCCAGCATCGGGCCGGTCACGAGCCGGACGTAGTCGTCGGCGGTCGTCTCCGGCGGGACGACGTGCGCCCCGAGGAACGTGGTCTCCTCGGTGAACTGGCGGGCGATCTCCAGGCTGCGGCGCTCGGCCTCCACGGTGAGGCCATAGCCGCTCTTGATCTCGAACGTCGTCGTGCCCTGCATGGTCATCTCCGAGACCAGCAGCGCGGTCGTGGACACCAGCTCGGGGACGGTGGCCCGCCGGGTGGCGGCGACCGTCGAGCGGATGCCGCCCGCGCTGTAGGGCCGTCCGGCCATCCGCGCGGCGAACTCCTCGGTGCGGTCTCCGGCGAACACCAGGTGCGCGTGGCTGTCCACGAATCCCGGGATGACGGCGCGTCCCTCCACGTCGACCCGCTCGTCGGCGGGCGGGGCGCCGGCGGAGCGCCCGATCCAGCGGACCTCGCCGTTCTCCGCGACCAGCGCGGCGTCCTCGATCTCCTCCCGCTCGGGGTCCGCCGTGTACAGCAGCCCGATCCCCGTGAAAACGACTGATGTCATGCCGCTCGGCCCCACGTCTCCTGATCCTCGCCACGCCGCGAACGGCGCAAACCTCACCGCTGCAGCGGGGCGAGCGCCTCGCACAGCAACGCGCCGATGTCGCCGAGCACGTGCCGCCCGTCCTCCACGATCCGCCGCCCGCCGGCGACGACGGAGTGCACGTCCGCGGAGGTGGCGGCGAACACCACCGACTCCACCGCCGACGCCTTGGTCGCGCCGGCCGTACGGACCGAGTCGAGCCGGACGGAGACGAGGTCGGCCCAGGCGCCGGGCACCAGGCACCCGGCGTCGGGGAAGCCGAGCGACGCCTGCCCGGCGGCGGTCGCGGCGTGCAGGAGCTGCGCGGCGGGCCAGTGCCCGCGCTCGCCCGTGACCAGCCGCTCGTCCAGCTCCACCGCCCTGGCCTCCTCGAACAGGTCGATGACCGCCTGGCTGTCGGTGCCGAGCGTGACCGGCGACCCGGCCTCCAGGAGCCTGCGGGCGGGGCCGACGCCGTCGGCGAGGTCGCGTTCCGTGGTGGGGCACATGCACACGTGGGTGGTGGAGCCGCCGAGCAGCGCCACGTCGACGTCGGACAGGTGGGTGGCGTGGACCGCGGTCGAGCGCGGCCCCAGCGCGCCGTGGTCGTGCAGCACCTGGACGGGCGTGGCCGAGTAGACCTCGACGCACGCCTCGTTCTCGGCCGGCTGCTCCGACACGTGCGCGTGCAGCGGCCCGGTGTGCCGGTGGGCGAAGTCGACGACGACGTGCATCTGCTCCGGGGGCACCGCGCGCACGGAGTGAATGGCCGCGCCGATCTCCACGTCCTCCTCGCCCTCGTGCGCCCGGGCGAGATCGTCGGCCCTGGCCGCCCAGCGCTCGGCGTCCCCGTCGCCGAAGCGCAGCTGGGTGCCGACGAGGGCCTCGCCGATTCCGCCGGTCAGATAGCAGGTGTCGAGCAGGGTGATGCGCAGCCCGGCCCGCCTGGCCGCCTCGACCAGCACGTGGCCCATCGCGTTCGGGTCGGCGTACGGCCTGCCCCCCGGGCCGTGGTGCAGGTAGTGGAACTCGGCCACGGTGGTGATCCCGGCGAGCGCCATCTCGGCGTACGTCGCGGTGGCCAGGGCGAGATAGCGGTCCGGGTCGAGCGCCTCGGCGACCGCGTACATCCGCTCGCGCCAGGTCCAGAAGCTGCCGCGGCCGGCCTGGGTGTGGCCGCGCAGGGCGCGGTGGAAGGCGTGCGAATGGCAGTTGGCCAGGCCGGGCAGGGTGAGCCCGGCCAGCCGTACGGCTCCGGGGGGCGGCGTCGCCTCGGGCCTGATCTCCACGATGCGGCGGCCCTCGACGCCGACGACCACGCTCTCGACGACCTCGCCGGGCGGCAGCCACGCCATCTCGCACCAGTAAGTCACGTGCACCGGTCCTCCAGGTGGGCGGCGTGGCGGTAGTGCCACTGTAATGAACGTCCGTCCCCCGTGCCTCTTCCGGCCGTCAGCGGGTCGGTCCCGCGGCCGGCCGTACGGTGATCTCGGTGACGTGGGCGTCGGGCGTGGCCGTCAGCGCGGCCAGCACGGCCCGCGCCACCGATTCCGGCTCCAGGTATCTTCCCGGCTCGTACGGCCCTCCCTCCTGGGCTCGGATGCCTCTTTGCATATCCGTGCCCACCCGTCCGGGGAAGATCGCGGTGACCCGGACGCCGTTGGCGTGCTCCTCCTCGCGCAGCGTGTCGCCGAACGCGCGCAGGGCGAACTTGCTCGCGGCGTAGGCGCCCCAGTTGGCGTTGGCCCGCTGCCCCGACCCTGAGTTGATCAGCACGACGTGCCCGCGGGCCGCCCGGAGGGCAGGCAGCAGCAGCCGGGTCAGCTCGGCGACCGCGATGACGTTGACCTCCATCATCCGCCGCCACTCGCCGGCCGGGGTGTCGGCGAGCGGCCCGACGCCGGCGACGCCCGCGCTGTGGACCAGCAGGTCGAGCCGGTCGATCCCCTCCACGTCGGCCGCGGTGAGCTCGGTGAGCTCCACCGCCCAGGGACGCGCCGCCGGCAGCTCCGCGCACAGCGCGTCGAGCGCCGTGCCGTCCCGCCCGCCCAGGAAGAGTTCGTAGGTGGGAGCGAGGGCACGGGCGATCGCCGCCCCCACGCCCCGCGAGGCGCCGGTGATCAGAGCCGTGGGTCGCATGGACCTCACGATAGGCCGTCCAGCCGATCTTGCGCGCACCTCGCCGCTGCGGGCGCGGTGTCTCGGGGCTGGGACGCTCCGGGGCCGGTTGACCACATACTCAAATTTATATAAAAATTTGAATATGACATCGACGCGTGTGATGATCCTGGGTGTGCTGCTGGACGGGCCGCTGCACGGATACGAGGTACGCAAGACGCTCGAACTGTGGGGCACCCAACACTGGGCCAACATCGCCTTCGGCTCGATCTACCACGCGCTGGGGAAGATGGCCCAGGAAGGCCTGCTGGAGGTGGTCGGCGACAGCGGACCCTCCGACGGGCGCGGGCGCACGGTCTACGCCATCACGCCCGAGGGACGGGCCGAGTTCGACCGGCGGCTGCGCGAGCACTGGTCGGAGATCATGCCGATCGTCGACCCGTTCCAGGTCGCGCTGACGTTCATGGACCGGCTGTCGAAGGCCGACCTGCTGGCGGTCGTACGGGAGAGGACCGAGCGGCTGCGTGCGGGGTTCGCGAGCTTCGAGCGGGCCCGTTACGCCAAGCGCGCGGCGGACGCCCCGCGGCACGTGGACGAATGCCTGGAGTTGAGCGCGGCCGAATACCGCGCCCAGCTGGAGTGGCTGGAACGGGCCGTCGAACGCATCGAGCGCGACGACATCCCCTGACCGGCGAGGAGCCGAAATGATCATTGAAGCGCGAGGATTACGCAAGACCTACCGCCCACGGGGCCGCCGCGGCGGCCGGGCGGCCGAGCCGGTGGAGGCCGTGCGGGGCGTCGACCTCGACGTCGCCGAGGGCGAGATCTTCGGCGTGCTCGGCCCGAACGGCGCCGGGAAGACCACGACGATCCGCATGCTGGCGACGCTGGTCGCGCCCACCGGCGGCACCGCGACGGTGGCCGGGCACGACCTGCTGACCTCCCCCGAGCAGGTGCGGCGCCGCATCGGGTACGTCGGCCAGGCGGGCGGCGTGGACGAGAACAACACGGCCGGGGCCAATCTCCTGCTCGCCGCGCGGGTCAACGGCCTGACGGCGGCCGAGGCCGCCGCCCGCGTCGACGAGGTGCTCGCGGCGTTCGACCTGGCGGGCCTGGCCGACCGGCCGGCCCGCACCCTGTCGGGAGGCCAGAAGCGGCGCGTGGCGATCGCGCTCGGCCTGGTCCACCGGCCGCCGCTGCTGTTCCTCGACGAGCCCACGACCGGCCTCGACCCGCAGAACCGGGCCAACCTGTGGGACCAGATCAGAGCCCTGCGCGACGGCGGGACGAGCGTCCTGCTCAGCACCCACTACCTGGACGAGGCCGACGCGCTGTGCGACCGGCTGGTGATCGTCGACCACGGGCTCGTCGTCGCGGCGGGGACACCCGCGGAACTCAAACGCGAGATCGCCGGCGACGTGGTGTCACTGCGGGTGTCCGACCCGGGTGGAGCGGCAGGGGTGCTGGACGGCCTGCCGTACACGAGAGAGGTCAGGGCCGACGGCGACCTGCTGCGCGTCTACCTGGACGACGGCGAGCGGGCGCTGCCGCACCTGCTGGCCACGCTCACCGAGCACGGCCTGGCCCTGGAGTCGGTCGCGCTCGACCGCGCCACTCTCGACGACGTCTTCCTGCACAAGACCGGCCGCTCGCTCCGCGACGCCGCCTGAGCCCTCCCACCCCCGAAAGGCGGAACCATGCTGAAGCACACCGGCCTGTTCCTGGCCTACGAGTTGCGCAACACCGCCCGCAACCCGGTCTGGCCGCTGTTCGGCCTCCTCCAGCCCGTCCTCTACCTGCTGCTGTTCGCCCCGCTGCTGGCCAACACCATGCCCGGCGTGCCCGGCGAGCGGACGCTCGCCATGTTCACCCCCGGCGTGATGGTGATGATCGCGCTGTTCGGTTCGCTGTTCGTCGGCTTCGGCATGATCGCCGAGATCCGCACCGGGGTGCTCGAACGGCTCGCCGCGAGCCCGGCCAGCCGCCCGGCCATCGTCCTGGGCCGGACGCTGCGCGACATGATCGTGCTGGTCGCGCAGGCCGTGCTGATCATCGTGGTGGCGCTGCTGATGGGCATGCGGCCCAGCCTGCCCGGCGTCGCCCTGATGCTCCTGCTCATGGCCCTGACCGGCCTGTTCGCCTCCGGCCTGTCGTACGGCCTGGCCCTGGCCGTGCGGGACGAGAACGGCATGTCGCAGATCCTGCAGTTCTTCGCCCTGCCGCTGATCCTGTTCACCGGCATCCTGCTGCCGATGTCCCTCGCGCCGCAGTGGATGCGGACCGTGGCCCAGGCCAACCCGCTCTACCACGCGGTCGAGGCCGGGCGGGCGCTGTTCGCCGGCGACCTCGGAGGCGGCCACGTGGCGCTCGCGTTCGTCCTGATGGCGGTGCTCGCGGTGCCCGCCCTGGCCTGGTCGGTCCGCTCCATGCGCCACCTCGCCGGCTGACTGCTCTTGGGGCGCCCTCCGGGTTGTCCGCGGTCCGCTTGAGGAACGGCAGCACGGCGGAGACGAACGCGACCCGGGGTCGGACACCCCCGAGCCTGGCGGACCACATCGAGAAGATCGATCACGTGAGAGGTAAGCGGCGGGGGGGGGGCGCCCCCCCCCCCCCCGGCGGCCCCCCGCCCCCCCGGAAGCCGGCCGCCGCGCGCAC
>NZ_JBEYWW010000068.1:0-16198 GCF_040644635.1 Microbispora sp. NPDC046933
TCATCAACGGCAAGCTCCTCGAACGCCCCGACGATCAGCCCTCACCAGCAGCTGCTTAGGAACTCGTGATCCACAGGTCTTGACGATTGCTCAAGCTCCGGACGCTGTGCCAGTGCTGTGCTCAGGGAAAGGACGCGGCCCGTCCGGAGAAGCACAGCGATCCCAAGCGGCGCCAGCACTGCTGTGCTCTGGGGAAGTGCTGTGAGCAGAAGCCTTCCGAGTGGACCGTTCATGACGCGTACATGACGCTCCGAGCCGCGTTGAGCAACGCCGTTCGGGACGAGACCCTTTCGAGGAACGTCGCGGCGAACGTCAAGATGTCCGTCCCGCGTAAGCGCAAGGTGAAGCCGTGGACGGTGGATGAGGCACGGACCTTCCTGGAGCCGGCTCGTACGAGGCGAGACCCGATGTATCCGGCCTACGTCCTGGTCCTCGTGCTTGGGCTCCGCCTGGGTGAGGTGCTCGGGCTCCGCTGGGAAGACGTGGACCTGGACAGGGGCAGAGATGACGATCGGCTGGCAAATCCAGCGGGTCAACGGCCAGCTCCTGCACCGCGAGACCAAGACACACGCTTCCGATGCCACCTTGCCCTTTCCGAACATCGTCACCGCGGCTCTGCGGGTGCGCCTCGCCGACCATCGTGCGGCCCGCGCTGAGGCTGGGGAGGGGTGGCACGAGACGGGGCTCGTCTTCACCACCGCGAGCGGCCGGCCGATCGAGCCGTCGAACTTCCGGCGGAGCTTCGCCAACGCCTGCGCCAAGGCCAAGGTGCGGAAGGTCCACGTCCACGCGACTCGGAAGACGCCTGCGCGTCGCTCCTGGTCGCCCTCGACGTTCACCCGCGCGTGGCGATGCAGATCCTTCGGCACAGCCAGATCTCAGTCACGATGAACATCTACAGTGAGGTCTCGTCAGAAGAGACGCGCAAGGCGCTCAAACGGCTGGGCCACCAACTCGAGTCATAGGTACTGCGACCATAGGTGGGTCGAAACGGGCACGCATGGGCATCAACTGCTACGCGTGCCCGTGACCGTTCTGCTCCAACACCTCGGGGCTATCCCCAGACTTGGATCTCCCTTGTTCTGCAGCCACCTGGCGCGCACGGCGCCGCGGAAGCAACCCGCGTACCCGTCTCCCACTAGAGCTGCACGAGGAATCACGTGGGGCGCTAGCTCTGCATTCATTGAGTCCTGATCGGCCCTGATCGCCAGCAACACCGCTTCGCGACGGGCCGCTAAGTTGCTGAGTGCCGCTCCAATGGCTTCTTCATGCCTGCTATTCACGGCCTCGACAGCCGCAGCCCTGACCTGATCAAAGAGAGCTAGCGCATGCTGTACCTCGTGACCAGCGGATACGCCGCGGCGAGCATAGATTCTGCCCCAAGTTTCATCAGCAGAAGTAACCCGCTCATGAGGTACTAGAGGACGTCGCCCTCGAACGGCATCCGCACACTGGCTCACCACTCTGAATTGCTGATCCATCGACTCACAAACATCGCCGTAGTAGCCGATCATGGTCCGTATGCGCTCCATAAGCAGGTCCCTACGCCACTTCCGGATGTCGGACCGACCTGAGAGCCAAGCGCCGATGATCACGCCAACTAGAGGCAGGATCGTTGACCAGATCGTCGCCAAGGAACACCCCTCTCGCGCCGCTTGAGGGCACCTCATGATGATGCAGCGTTCCTAGAGGTAACGGATCTCGACTCTGAGAAGTTGCTTGATCGCAGCCGGGCTCGTAGCCGTTGCTGTACGTACGGAACTTAAATGGGTCTTGTCGGTGAGCTGACGAGGGCTGATCTGGTCTGTATGACCAGGGTGTGCGGTATGCCCAAGGCGGCGGCTTCACCCCCCAGGAGCAGCGACGCCGCGAGGAGGTACGGCTACAAGCAGCCGAGATGTTCGCGCAGGGGGTCACGAACGCGGCGGTAGCCCAGAGGTTGCGGGTCACTCAGCGGTCGGTGGAGCGGTGGCGGCGCACCTGGCGCGAGGGCGGTACGGCGGCGCTGGCCTCAGCAGGCCCGCACACGCTGCCCCGGCTCAGCCCGGCGCAGTTCGCCCGGCTGGAGGCCGAGCTGGAACGCGGTCCGCTGGCGCACGGGTTCGCCGACCAGCGCTGGACGCTGATGCGGATCAAGACGCTGATCGGCAGGATGTTCCACATCGGCTACACCGTGCAGGGGGTGTGGTACCTGCTACGGCGTAACGGCTGGTCGTGCCAGCGCCCCGCCCGCCGGGCGATCGAGCGCGACGAGGCCGCCATCGAGGTGTGGAAGAAGGAGGTCTGGCCGCAGGTGGAAGATCCGCGGCGGCCGACGGCGCCTGGATCTGCTTCGAAGACGAAGCCGGTCAAGGGCTGAGGCCGCCTGTCGCGCGTACCTGGGGCCGGCGCGGGCACACCCCGGTGATCCACGTGCGCGGGCGCGGGACCGGACGGGTGAACATCGCCGCCCTGGTCTGCTACAAACCCGGCGAACGCTCCCGGCTGCTTTACCGCCTGCACATCTACCGGGGTCGCAAGGGCGAGCCCAAGACCTTCGGCTGGATGGACTACCGCGACCTGATCCTGTCCGCCCACACCCAGCTCGCAGCACCGATCGTGCTGGTCTGGGACAACCTCAACCTGCACCTGGTGCCCGGGATGAAGACCTTCGCCGCCGAGCACGCCGACTGGCTCACCGTCGTCCAGTTCCCCGCCTACGCCCCCGACCTCAACCCCACCGAGGGCATCTGGTCCCTGCTCAAACGCGGCGCCCTGGCCAACCTCGCCGCCGCCGACCTGCCCCAGCTCGTCCGCGCCATCAAGCGCGCCCTGAAGAAGATCCAGTACCGGCCCCACCTCATCGACGGCTGCCTGCCACCGACCGGCCTGACGATAACGACAGGACTCGACATCACGAATTAAAGATCAGTAGCTGCTGTACGAAATCCAAAAGGCCACTTCCCGATCATGGGAGGTGGCCTTTGACGTGGGGTGGAGCCTAGGGGATTCGAACCCCTGACTTCCTGCTTGCAAAGCAGGCGCTCTGCCAGCTGAGCTAAGGCCCCGTGGCGGTGCGAACTGTGCGAATACGCAGATCCACAGGCCGCCGGTGCGTACACCGTAGCAACAGCCCGCACCCGAGCGCCACTCGATACCCCGCCGTGCCGCCCACGTGGCACTGTCCCCTTGGAGAAGAGCCCAGGGGAACGAGCCGGCGATCAGGAGGCCGAGGTGGCCACCGGCGAGGCGCCGACCTCGTTTCCGAGGACGAGCCCGGGGAAGTCGGCGATGGAGTCGATGATGTGGGTGGCGCCGCCGCCCAGCAGACGTTCCTTGCTGTGGACACCGGTGAGCACTCCGGCGACGATCGAGGCGCCCGCGCGCCGGCCGCACAGCATGTCGCTCTCGGAGTCGCCCGCCACGGCCACCTGCCGTACGTCGTCGACGCCGGAGCGCAGGACGGCGGTGAGCACCATGTCCGGGTACGGGCGTCCGCGTCCGGCGTCCTCGGGACACAGCGCGAGATCCAGCATGTCGACCCAGGTGAGGGTGCTCAGCACCCGTCCCAGGGTCGCGCGGCTGAAGCCGGTGATCAGGGCGATCTTCAGGCCCGCGTCGCGCAGCTTCGCGATGGCCTCGACGGTCCCCGGCAGCGGCACGAGACCGGTCCGCTCGATGGCTCCCTCGTAGGAGCGCTCGAAGGTCAGGTTCGCGGCCTGCGCCTGGGCCTCGTTGCCGGGGAAGATGCCCCGGAAAACCTCGATTTTGGGACATCCCCGGGACCTGTGCACATGCACCATGGCACGGGCATAGGCGCTGGTCCCGGGGACGATGCCCTGCGTGGCGATCGCCTCGGCGAACGCCCGTTCCACCATGTCGATGTCACCGATCGTGGTCCCGGCCAAGTCAAGGCAGGCCAGCTTCACGGGGGTCATTCCCGCACCCTTGCCACGATCAAGCACCATCCCTGGTGGTCAGTTCTCGCTGCCGGTGGCCTCGGTCCACAGATCGAGCTCGGCACGGTCGGCCTGCACCTTGCGCCAGACCAGAAGCCCGCCGACGGCGACCAGAGCGAGAACAAGCAGCTTCTTCACGGTGTGACCCCACTTCTTCGACGGTCTCACCTGCCGGGTGAGACAACGCCCGGTTCTACGGTTCCCTGCAGCCTAGCAAGGCTTCGGCGTCCAACCCGGATTGCCCGAAATTTCGGTGCACCAAAATCATGATTACGGCTCGCCCGCCTGGCCTGCCCTCCGACCCTGGCGGCAGGGCGACGAGATCAGAAGTGCCCAGCTCGCGGCGGCGTTAACCCTGCGGAAAGGCGGGGTTCGGGAAGATGGGGAGACCTGGTTTCGGTCAGGCGGTCCGTGCTCCGCTCTCAGCGGAAGTCAAATGTCGATCAGGGAAGCGTCACGCAGAGGCGGATCGTCGTTCCCTCGGCCCCCGTACGCACGACGAGGTCGGCCAGGCGGTTCATGAGCCACAGTCCGCGTCCCCCGAAGTCGAACCGCGCCGCCGACTCCTCGCGCTCCAGCACCTCGTCGGGAATGCCTGGGCCCTTGTCGGTGATCTCGGCCACCAGCACGCCCGCCTCACGCCACATGGCGATTCCCCTCGGCGGCGAGCCGTACCGGACGGCGTTGGTGACCGCCTCGTGCACCGCGAGCACGAAGTCTTCCAGGGCCACGCCCTCGAGTCCGGCCTCCTGCGCCGACACCATGACGAGATGCCGCACCCTGGTGACCGAACTTCGGTCGAACTCCAGGCTGAGCAGGCTGCCCGCCAAGGTTCTCACCGCCCTCCTGCTTGCCCCACGGTGTGGTAGTACTCCATTTACCGCCCACGCGCACCTGACACGTATTTTCGGGTACGGGTTGCGCCACCGTCTCCTGCGGGCGTGCGGCAGCGGAGGTCGCGCACGTGACGCTAGCGCATCGTCACAACTCCGTCATGAACTGCCGCAGCATCCGCTTGGTGTCCGACGCCGGCCGCGCCTGGATGCACAGCCGTTCCATGACTGCGAGATAGCGGTCGATGTCCTCCCGTTTCTCCAGGTAGATGGCGCTGGTGAGCTGTTCGAGGTAGACGACGTCGGGCAGGCCGACCCCCGCAAAGCGCAGGATGCTGAACGGCCCGCCGGCCGCCGCGTGCCCGCCGGCGCTGAACGGGATGATTTGGAGCGTTACACGAGGCAGAGTGATCATCTCGAGCAGGTGCTCGATCTGGGCCCGCATCACCTCGGCCCCACCCACCGGACGGCGCAGCACGGCCTCGTCGATCACCGCCCACAGAAGGGGCGGGTCGGGCCGCACCAACACCTCCTGACGATCCATCCGCAGCCGTACGCGGCGCTCGACCTCCTCGTCCGACGCGTCGGGATGGCCGAGCCGCACGACCGCTTCGGCGTACCCGGGGGCCTGCAGCAGCCCGGGCACGAACTGCACCTCGTAACAGCGGATCGCGCTCGCCGCCTGCTCCAGGCCGACGTACGCCTCGAACCAGGAGGGCAGGACGTCGTCGTACTTGTGCCACCAGCCGGGTGCGTTGGCCTGGGCGACGAGCGAGAGCAGCGCGTCCCGCTCGCTCTCGTCGGTGACGCCGTACAGGGTGAGGAGGTCGGCGACGTCACGGCGGCGGAACCCGACGCGCCCGAGTTCCATCCGGCTGATCTTCGAGTGGGAGGCGCGGATGGCGTGGCCGGCCTCCTCCAGGCGGATGTGCCTGCTCTCGCGGAGCCGTCGCAGTTGGGTGCCGAGCAGGATGCGCAGGACGGTCGGGCTGCGGCGTGATCGTGACGCCAGGTCGAGTGGGTGAGGCACACCCTCCATAGGGGCCGCAGTCATATGGGGTCCTTTGAGGTGCACCGATGTTTACGCCACGTTCACGATACTCGTCCCGTGGTCCCGCGCAAGTGGCGAGATCATTTCTCCGGTTCGCCAAGGAGGTCGTCGAATTCGCCCTCCTTGGCGGAGCGGAGGAATGCGGCCATGTCCCGAAGGGGCACGATCAGCGCCGGTCCGGACGGATGCCGGGAGTTGCGCAGGGCCACCCGGCCGTCGGGCAGCGCGGCGATCTCTACGCAGTTGCCGCTCGGATTGCTGTGCCGGCTCTTGCGCCAGGCCTGCTGCCCCAGGTGAGATGAGGGCATTCCGTTGTAGATCACGGACACGGGGCGCCTCGTTTCGGAATCCGAGCCCAATCAGTGAGATTCGTGCGTTTGCACGTGCATCCGTACTTGCACAGGAGCATCAATGGGAGCAGTATGACTTACTGAGTCATCCCGCCACATGGTCGACATCAACCTCATAAGGCTCTCAATGACTGGTTATCGGACAGACCGCGCTTCCCTTGCAGAAGCCGATAGCGATGCCCGGGATCCCTGGCTGGGCACGCTTGAGCAGGTCTTTCCGTCAGGCAGGCGCTGGCCCTGGACCAGTGGCGAAGAGCCGTGCGGAGTCCCCCAGGTAGCGGTGCACGAGTTCCACCGTGAGAGCCTCGCCGCGCGCACCGCGCGCCACTTCACCGCGGGCGTGCTGCGAACCTGGTGCATGGAGGACGTCGCCGACGACGCCGCGCTCGCGGTCTGCGAACTGGTCACCAACGCGCTGCGCCATGGCCTGCGGCACCAGGCCATCCACCCCCTGCCGGTGCGCCTGTTGATGTTCCGTTCGTCCCGCGCGCTGCTGTGCATGGTCACCGACCCCAGCAACGACGCGCCGGTGCTGCGCGAGCCCGACTACGTCGCGGAGACCGGACGCGGCCTGCAGGTCGTCGCCGGGGTCAGCCGCATGTGGGGCTGGGCGCGGCTACGCCCCGTGGGCAAGGCCGTGTGGGCCGGCTTCACGGCCGACGCCGGCTACCGCTGATCCCGCGACCCGAAGGCCCAGAGGCCCAGAGGCCCGGAGGCCGGGCCCGCAGCCGCGGCCACCCGGGACGCCGTCCATGTCATAAGGCCCGGTCGCGACACACGCACGGATCCTCACTTACGCCCGTCTTGCACCGGTACTATCGGTCATCAGGGCTGAACGGAGGATCATGCCGGGTTTCCCCCCGGTCGAGCCTGTGGGTTTCGACCCGTCCGTCCCGAACGAGGCCCGGGTCTACGACTACTGGCTTGGTGGGAAGGACAATTTCGCCGCGGACCGCGAGGCCGCAGAGGCGGCGCTGCGGATCGCACCGGAGCTTCCCCTGATGTGCCGCGAAGGGCGCAAGTTCCTCCGCAGGGCCGTACGGTTCCTGGCCGGTGCCGGGATCCGTCAGTTCATCGACATCGGCTGCGGCCTGCCGACCCAGGGCAACGTCCACGAGATCGCACGGGAGTGCGCCCCCGACGCCCGCGTGGTCTACGTGGACAAGGATCCCGTCGTGGTCAACCACGGCCAGGCACTGGTCGAGGAGAGCGAGCGCGTCGTGGTGATCCAGGGCGACGTACGCGACCCCGACTCGATCCTCACCCATCCCCGCCTGCGGGCACTCGTGAACCTCGACGAGCCCGTCGGCATCCTGCTCGTCTCGGTGCTGGCGGCGATCAACGACGACGACCTGACGAGGGCCATCACCGCCCGCCTGCGCGAGGCGATCGTGCCCGGCAGCTACATGGTCATCAGCCACGCGATCTCCGACCTCCGGCCCGAGGTGACGGGCAAGCTGGCCCTGCTGTTCGCCAACGAATGGGCGGCCAAGGACGACGGCCGCCTGCGTCTTCCCACCCGGGCCGAGATCCTGCCGCTGTTCGGCGATCTGGACATGGTGGAGCCCGGCGTGGTCCAGCTGCCCGAATGGCGGCCGGAGCCGGACGAGCTGCGACCGCCGAAGGACACGGTCTGGGCGGTCGGCGGCGTGGGCCGCAAGCGGTGAGACCGGGCAATCGTGGATCTTCGTTGAATATCAAGCGCGCCGACCATTGACAGATGCGCTGTCGGACGGCGACGCTCAGTGAGTATTTCCACTTCCAGCGAGGAGGTGGGGCCGTGACGACGTTCACCGTGTCCTGCTCCGAAATCCTTCGCCCAGGACGGGCGCGCATCGCCTCGTGCGCCGGTTCGCCGCACCGGTGCGTCTCGTGAGCTCACCCGGCGGCCACTGCGGCGTTCTCTATACGGACACCTACCTCAGCGTCAGGTGGTCCCCCGCGGACTCCTCCCTGGTCATCGAGGGCGAGGTCGACGTGTCGAACAGCGCCGCTCTGGCGACCGCGCTCGCCGAGGCGAGGAGCGAGCGCGGCGAGATCACCGTCGACACGGGCGCCCTGCGGTTCATCGACCTGGCGGGGCTGCGGGCTCTGCTGGCTCCGGCGTCCCCCGCGGCGGGCGACGCCGTACAGCTGCGCAACGTCCCGCCGTACCTGCGCCGCCTCCTGGAGATGCTCGGCGGCTGACGGCCCGTCCCGCCCGCGGGGTTCAGGCGAGCAGCCGCCGTGCGAGCGTCTCTATCCGGTCCCGCCACGCATCGAGGGCCGCGGCGGGGTCGGGCAGGCCGGTCTCCGTGACGACCAGCCGGGCGCCGTGCCCGGTGCCCTGCGACAGTTCCCAGCGCACCTGCCTGCCCTGCTCGCCGGACTCCACGTACGCGGGCGGTTCGGCGGCGGGTTCCCTGACGGCCGTGACGATCCCATCGCCGAGGCCCTCGGGCACCGGCGCACCGGGCGTCGCCGCGTGCGCGCCCGCGGCCCTCCAGACCTCCTCGACCGGCCGGGTGAGCTGGCGCTCGAACCGCACCCGCCAGCCGCCGTCCGCCTGCTCGCCCAGTCGCTCACCCAGTCGCTCACCCAGTCGCTCGGCCACCCCCTCGGCCAGCCCGAACGCCTCCACGTACGCCTCGTGGAGGTGGGCGAAGTTCCCCTCGGGCCACTCGGCGGGCCGTCCGCCGGCGACCGCCTCCAGGGCGTCGAGGCAGACCTGCCAGCCGGAGGCGTAGCTCGCCGCGGCCGGGCGGTCGTGGAAGACCTGGGTGAAGACGAGCAGGCAGCCGCCCTCCTCGGGCAGCAGCTCGAAGCGCAGGAGGTTGTCGCCCTCGCGGCCCATCTCCCCGGGAGCGTGCTGGAGGAAGGCGAACAGGCGGGGTGGGTCGAGTTCGGTGATCTCGGCGTCCATCGTCATGCCGCCGCCGTCGAACCTGATCTTCCCGCCCACCCGCAGGTCCATCTCGACGACGGTGAACGGGAACCACTGGCCGAGCCGGTCGGGTTCGGTGACCGCCCGCCAGACCTTCTCCGGAGGGTGGGCCAGCCTGCGCTCCATGCGCAGCGACGGCCGCCCGTCGAACATGCCGAGCGTCGCGTTCACGGTGTCTCCTCTGAATGTTCGGGCGTCGCGTCCAGGTGCCGTTCCAGCGCGTCGAAGCTCTCCGACCACAGCCGCCGGTAGGGCGCGAGCCAGGCGTCGATCTCGGCGAGCGGCTCGGGGCACAGCTCGTACCACCGGCGCTGCGCGTCCCTGCGCACACGGACCAGCCCGGCCTCCCGCAGCACCTTGAGGTGCTTGGAAGTGCCGGGCTGGGTCAGGCCGAGCCGCTCGGTGAGCTCCCCGACCAGGCGGGGACGTTCGAGCAGCAGGTCGAGGATGCGCCGCCTGGCGGGCTCGGCGAGTACGTCGAAAGTCGCGGGCACGCGTCCGAACATACCCGGTCAGCTATATAGCCGCAAGCGCATATGCTCAGCCCGCGAGCTCGTTCAGCTCCTCCAGCGCCGCCTCGTCCGGCCGCCACGCCGCCGCCGCGACGTTGGCCTTGATCTGCTCGGGCCTGGTCGCCCCCGCGATCACCGACGAGACGGCCGGCTGCGCGAGCAGGCCGCCGATCGCGACGTCCAGCAGGGTCACCCCCTGCCGCTCGGCGAACTCCCGCAGCCTCTCCACCACCTCGAACCGCGCGTCGGTCAGGTACTGCTGCCTGCCCGCGAGGCGGGTGCCCGCCGGCGGCTCCTCCCCGCGCCGGTACTTGCCGGTGAGCAGGCCGTTGGCCAGCGGGAAGTACGGCAGCAGGCCGATGCCGTGGTGCAGCAGCGCCGGGACCAGTTCCTTCTCCACCCGCCGGTCGAGCAGGCTGTACTCGTTCTGGGCGCTCACGAAACGCTCGAAGCCCGCCGTGCGTGCGATCCAGTCGGCGTCGGTGACCTGCCAGGACGCGAAGTTGGACGAGCCCACGTAGCGGACCTTGCCCTCACGCACCAGGTCCGTCAGGACCGACAGGGTCTCCTCGATCGGCGTGGAGGGGTCGGGGAAGTGCAGCTGGTAGAGGTCGATCCAGTCGGTCCTGAGGCGGCGCAGCGACCGCTCCACCGCCAGGCGGACGTACCGCCGCGAGGCCCGCGCACCCCAGTCGGGCCCGTTGGCGCCGTTCACGTCCCCGCCGAACTTGGTGGCGATGACGACCTGGTCACGCCGGCCCTTCAGCACCTCGCCGAGGAACGCCTCCGACTCGCCGTAGATGTCTGCGGTGTCGATCAGCGTGACGCCGGCGTCGAGCGCCGCGTCGACCACGGCGCGCGTGGCGTCGAGGTCGATCCTCCGGCCGAAGTTGTTGGCGCCGAGCCCGAGAGCCGAGACGACGAGTCCCGAGTCGCCCAGCCGCCGGTAGGTCATTTCGGTCATGCCCCTGCATCCCTTCTTCACGGAGCCCCTCCCTGCCGGGAGAGCTCTCCTCACCGTATTTCGGTCCCTTCCGGCAGCGGACGCCGGACCGTCCGCGAGAGGATGCCGGGCATGACCTCCGTACGGCACAGTGTCCGGGCCATCCTGTTCGACGGCGACGACGTCGTCCTGTTCCGGCGCGTACGGGCGGGGCGGGAGCCGTACTGGATCACACCGGGCGGCGGAGTGGAGCCCACCGACGCCACGCCCGAGGCGGCGCTGCGCCGCGAGCTCGACGAGGAGCTCGGGGCGACGGCGGGACCGGCGCTGCACGTGTTCACCCTCGCCGAGCCCGGCCGCCTGAGCACGGTCTTCGCCTGCCGGCTGGTGTCGCTCGACCTGTCGCGCCGCAGCGGCCCGGAGTTCCTCGAACCGGACATCGGCCTGCACGAGGTGCGGCGCGTACGCCCGGAGGAGGTGCGCACGCTGAACATGGTCCCGCCCGAGCTGGGGGAGTTCGTCTCCGCCAACGCCGCGACCCTGCCCGCGCTGCTCGACGCCGCGACGTACGCCCCGGGCCGGTATCGGCCGGTCGTCGACGTGCACCTGGTGCTGATGGACGGCGACAGGGTTCTGCTCGGCCGCCGCCGGGGCACCGGCTACGCCGACGGGGAGTGGCAGATCATGCCGTCCGGGCACCTGGAGGAGGGGGAGTCCGTGGTGGACACCGCCGTGCGGGAGGCCCGCGAGGAGCTCGGCGTCGAGGTGGACGGCTGCGAGGTGGTCCACGTGATGCACCACCGCAACGCGGGCGGAACGGCCCGCATCGGGATGTTCCTCGTGCCGCGCGCCGTGTCCGGCACTCCGGTCAACGCCGAGCCGCACAAGTGCGCCGAACTGGGCTGGTTTCCGCTGGACCGGCTGCCCGAGCGGGTCGTGCCGTACGCGCGGGCGGGTGTCGAGGCCGTGCGCCGGGCACTCGCCTCGACCTCGCCGGGCCTTCCCACGACCGCCGATACCGCGCCCGCAACCGCCGATACCGCGAGCACCGCCTTCGCAAGCACCGCGCCCGAAAGCGCCGCCTTCGCAAGCACCGCGCCCGAAAGCGCCGCCTTCGCAAGCACCGCGCCCGAAAGCGCCGCCTTCGCAAGCACCGCGCCGACAAGCATCCCGTCCGCCGGCACCACGCCCACAAGCACCACGCCCACAAGCACCACGCCCACAAGCACCGCGCCCGCAAGCACCGCGCTCGCCGCGACGCCGCACGATGCCGTGCTGCTCGATCCCGGGTCGCCGGCCTTGTCCCCGCACGGCCGGACGGTGTTCTCCCTCCATGGCTGGACGGCCCCCGGCCCCGCCGATCTGGCGGCCGAGGCCGTACGCGCCGGGTTCGAGGAGGTCACGGTCTGCCTGACGGGCTGGCTCGACGGCGCGGTGCTCGTGCACTCCGACGACGAGACCGACCGCCTGCCCGCCACGGTCGTACGGCCGGGCGAGGCGGTGGAGGCGGCGCTGGCGCGGCTCGCCCCGGTGGGGGAGGTGACCTTCGCCGGCGCGGACGACTACGTCTCCGCCCGGGGACGCGCCGGCCGCCGCCTCGCCTTCTCCGCACGCCTGACGGAGGCGCCCGACGGCATGGTCCCGCTGCCGGCCGGGTCGCTCGGCCGCCTGCCGTACGCCGAGGGGGTATTCGTCCGCCGCGCCTCTTCGGGGCTTTTGTACGGCTTATCCGGCCGATAGCCTGATGCGGGGCGTGCCGGGAAGTCTGGTCGGCGAAGGGGTCTCCCGTACCCGGGGGACCGTACCGGCGACCGGAAGGCAGACGTGAGCACAGCCGTACGTGGCAGGCAGGTGAGAGCATGCGTGCCCGGGATCTCGTAGTGCCGTTCCCCACCGTGGAGCTCGACTCCCCCGTGGCCGACGCCGCGCGCCTCATGGCCGAGCGCGAACTGCCGGGGCTGATCGTGCTGGACGAGCGCGGGGCGCCGGTGTCGATCCTGCCGGGCACGCAGGTGCTACGCCTGGCCGTGCCCCGCTACTGCCAGGACGACCCCGCGCTGGCCCGGGTGATCGACGAGGCGCACGCCGACACGTTCGTCCGCGCGCTGGGCGAGCGCACGGTCCGCCAGGCGATGCCGGAACGGCCGCGCGAGCTCCCGGTGACCGATCCGGACGCCACGCTCCTGGAGGTCGCCGCGCTGATGGCGCGCACCCGCAGCCCCCTGGTCGCGGTGCTCGACGGCGACCGCCTGCTGGGCGCGGTCACGCTCTCCGCGCTGCTCAAGCGGCTCACATGACGGTGACCGCATGGGTGGCGACGATCGTCTTCGTCGCCACGTACGTCCTCATCGCCACCGAGAAGGTCCACCGGGTCAAGGCCGCCCTGGGCGGCGCAGCGATCATGCTGCTCATCCACGCGACCGCGGCCGGCTCCGCGTTCTTCTCGCAGGAGTCCGGCGTGGACTGGAACGTCGTCTTCCTGCTGCTCGGCATGATGATCATCGTCGGGGTGCTGCGGCAGACCGGCGTGTTCGAGTACCTCGCCATCTGGGCCGCCAAACGGGCGAGGGGACGGCCGTTCCGGCTCATGGTGCTGCTCCTGGTGATCACCGCCCTGGCGTCGGCGCTGCTGGACAACGTCACGACCGTGCTGCTGATCGCGCCGGTCACGTTCCTCGTCTGCGAACGCCTCGCCCTGCCGGTCGCGCCGTTCCTGATCGCCGAGGCGATGGCGTCCAACATCGGCGGCACCGCGACCCTCGTCGGCGACCCGCCGAACATCATCATCGCCTCCCGTGCCGGGCTGACCTTCAACGACTTCCTCGTCCACCTCACGCCGCTGGTGATCGTGCTGACGGCGGTCTTCGTCGGGCTGTGCCGGCTGCTGTTCCGCAAGGCGTTCCGGTACGACCCCGAGCGGGCGGCCGAGATCATGCAACTGGACGAACGGGCCGCCATCCAGGACAAGGTCATGCTCGTGCAGAGCCTGTCCGTGCTCGGCGTGGTCATCGCGGCGTTCGTGCTCCACCCGGTGCTGCACTACGAGCCGTCGGTGGTGGCGCTGCTCGGCGCGGGGCTGCTCGTGCTGGTCACCAAGATCACCACCGACGACGCGCTGCGCGAGGTGGAATGGCCGACGCTGGTGTTCTTCGCCGGGCTGTTCGTGATGGTCGGCGCGCTCGTCGAGACCGGCGTGATCGCCCAGGTGTCGCGGGCGGCGGCGGAGGCGACCGCCGGACGGCCCGGTGTGACCGCGATGGTCCTGCTCTGGGCGTCGGCCGGGCTGTCCGCGATCGTGGACAACATCCCCTACGTCGCCACGATGAGCCCCATCGTGGCCGATCTCGCGCACCACGTGCCCGGCGGCGACCACAACGTGCTGTGGTGGGCGCTCGCACTCGGCGCGGACCTCGGCGGCAACGCCACCGCCGTGGGCGCCTCCGCCAACGTCGTCATCCTCGGCATCGCCGAGCGCAACGGCGTCCGGATCAGTTTCTGGCAGTTCACGAAATACGGCCTGGTGGTCACCGCCGTCACGGTGGCCCTGTGCGTGCCGTACCTCTGGCTGCGCTACCTCCTGTAGGCCGGCGGGCCCCCGGAAACCGGGGCGCCCGCTTGACGGCGAAATACCCTAGGGGGGTAGGGTGTTAACGTCGATGAGGCACGAGTTACGGGAGTGATCGTCATGACCAGCACCTACACCGTCACCGGCATGACCTGCGGCCACTGCGTCAGCTCGGTCAGCGAGGAGGTCGGCGCGGTCGCCGGCGTGACCGACGTCCGGGTAGACCTCGCCTCCGGCCTCTTGACGGTCGAGACCGACGGCGGCGTCGACGACGCGGCCATCGTGGCGGCCGTCCGGGAGGCCGGATACGACGTGGCGGGCGTCTCGTGAACAGCCCCGCCCGGCCCGGTGCGTACGCCGCCGGCCTCGGCGCGATCTTCATGGCCGGCCATGACAGGCGACCTCGCACCGGGCCGGGTGAGTAAGCTCATGTTCACGGTGAGCGAGGACGGCAGGCCCGTCGGCGACGTCGACCCCTACCGGGGCGCCGCCGGCCACCAGGTCGCGATCCGCGCGGGTGGCCTCCCCTACCCGCACGCGCACCCCGAAAACGGCACGACCGCGGGCGGAGCGACCTACGCCGTGTCGGCGCCGAGCGGCGGGGACTACCACCTGTCCCCCGGCTTCAAGCACGAGGGAACCGTCCACACCGCCTGCCTTCACGGTTCAGACGGTGGCGGCGGGGCAGGGCCGTTGACGCCACGACGCGAGAGGAGGGAGTGGTGATGCCGGCGACAACCGGTGACCGGCCGATTGGCGCGGTCGAGCTTTCGATAGGCGGCATGACCTGCGCGTCGTGCGCCAACCGGATCGAGCGCAAGCTGAACAAGCTGGAGGGCGTGACCGCGACGGTCAACTACGCCACGGAGAAGGCCAGGGTGAGCTTCCCCGTGGAGTTGGACCCGCAGGCTCTGGTGGCGGAGGTGGAGAAGGCCGGATACACCGCCACACTGCCCGAGCCGCCCAAGCCCGAGCAGGGGTCCGCCGAGCCGGGCGACGAGCTTGCTCCCCTGCGGGCCCGGCTGCTGGTGTCGGTGGTGCTGGCGGTGCCGGTGATCGCGATGGCGATGATCCCCGCGCTGCAGTTCACCTATTGGCAGTGGCTGTCGCTGACGCTGGCCGCCCCGGTCGTGGTGTACGGGGGCCTGCCGTTCCACCGGGCGGCCTGGACCAACCTGCGGCACGGCACCGCGACGATGGACACTCTCGTCTCGCTGGGCACGATCGCCGCGCTGGGCTGGTCGTTGTGGGCGCTGTTCCTCGGCAGCGCCGGCGTGCCCGGCATGACCCATGGGTTCGACCTGACCATCTCCCGCAGCGACGGCTCGGGCAACATCTACCTGGAGGCCGCGGCCGGGGTCACCGCGTTCATCCTGGCGGGGCGGTATTTCGAGGCCAGATCGAAGCGGCGTGCGGGTGCGGCGCTGCGGGCGCTGCTGGAGCTGGGCGCCAAGGACGTGGCGGTGCTGCGCGGCGGCCGCGAGGTGCGCATCCCCGTCGAGGAGCTGAAGGCCGGTGACCACTTCGTCGTGCGGCCGGGGGAGAAGATCGCCACCGACGGGGTGATCGAGCAGGGCACCTCGGCGGTCGACGCCTCGATGCTGACCGGTGAGTCGGTCCCGGTGGAGGTCCGGCCGGGGGATGCGGTGACCGGGGCGACGGTCAACGCGGGCGGGCGGCTGGTCGTGCGGGCCACCCGGGTGGGGTCTGATACCCAGCTGGCCCAGATGGCGCGTCTGGTGGAGGAGGCGCAGACGGGCAAGGCGCAGGTGCAGCGCCTGGCCGACCGCATCTCCGGCGTCTTCGTGCCGATCGTCATCGCGCTGTCGGTCGGGACGCTGGGGTATTGGCTCGGCACCGGTGAGGGCGCGGGGGCGGCCTTCACCGCCGCGGTGGCGGTGTTGATCATCGCCTGCCCGTGTGCGCTGGGGCTGGCCACGCCGACCGCGCTGCTGGTCGGCACCGGCCGCGGCGCCCAGCTCGGGATTTTGATCAAGGGTCCGGAGGTGCTGGAGTCGACCCGGGCGATCGACACGGTCGTGCTGGACAAGACCGGCACCGTCACCGAGGGGAAGATGACCCT
>NZ_JBEYWW010000069.1:0-15469 GCF_040644635.1 Microbispora sp. NPDC046933
CGCAGTTCCGCGGGGGTGGCGCGGCGGGCGGCCAGCCGGCTGGTCTCGGTCTCCTGGGTGCGGCGGAACTCGAACAGCATGTAGATGTGGTCCAGGTCGGTGGGCAGGAAGAACGAGGCCACCCGCCCGGTGCCGAGCATTCCCTCGTCGTCGGCCACGTACAGGCCCCGGCCCTTTTGGGCGCGCACCCGGCCGAGCGCGGACAGGATCTTCACGGCCTCGCGGACGACGGTGCGGCTGGTTCCCAGCTGCCGGGCCAGGTCGTTCTCCGTCGGCATGCGGTCGCCCGGCCGCAGGCCCAGCCGGGCGATGAGCTCCAGCACCTGCTCGGCCGCCACCTCATAGCCCGGCCGGTATCCGCCCTCACGCTGGGTGTCGGTCACCGTGCTTCCTCCTCGCCGTTCCCTGCAAGAGTATGACGACTGATCGAGGTGGCCCTTTCCGAGGGTCCGACGGCGTGCGATCAGTACGACACATCTGAACAGGTCATGCGAGATGGTTGGCATGAGCGGGTGCGGCGGCAGACGTCGCCGCGCAGGCGAGTCAGGTATTCGACCGGCCAGATGTATTTGCCCGGCGCGTGTCGGACCGCCTTCGACGGCCGGACTTGCCCGGCAGGGGAAGAGCCGGCCCGCCGAGGGCGGACCGGCTCCGGATTGCGACGTCAGATCTGTGTCAGACGCGGGTCCACTTCTGGTTGTTCTGGCCGTTGCACGTCCAGATCAGCACCTTGGTGCCGTTGGCGGTGCCGGCGCCGGACACGTCGAGGCACTTGTTCGCACCGACGGCCGTGATGCTTCCGTCGGTGTTGAGGCGCCATTTCTGGTTGTTCTGGCCGTTGCAGTCCCAGATGATCACTGTGGTGCCGTCGGCCGTGCCGCCGCCGTTGACGTCCAGGCACTTGTTGCCGTAGACGCGCAGTTCGCCGGTGCTGGTGGAGGTCCACTGCTGGTTGGGCTGGCTGTTGCAGTCCCAGATCTGCACTTGCGCGCCGTTGGCCTGCGAGGCGCCGTTCACGTCCAGGCACCGCCCCGACCCCACGCCCTTGAGGGCGCTGGTGCCGCCCGAAGGCGACGGGGACGGCGACGGGGACGGGGAGGCGGACGGCGAGGGGGAGGGCGAGGGGGACCCGCCTCCCTGTCCGACACCCTTGCCGATGAAGGTGAACGAGTCGACGTCGAACGCGTTCGCCGAGGGTGCCTTGAACACGACGTAGAGATTGCGGGTGCCACCGGGGTCGGTGACCCGCACCGCCGGAAGGGACACGTAGGTGTTCCATCCCCCGGTCGCCGGCACGGCGCTGGAGGCGATGAGCGTCCCGGTCGGGGAGTCGGCGTGCAGCTCGATGGACGCCCCGGTGCTGGACGGCGCCGAGACACGGAAGGACACCGAGTCGATCCCGGACAGGTTGATCGGCATGAAGGAGATCCAGTCGTTGTTGGAGACGTCGCCGACGCGCCTGCCGCCCTCGGCCCCGGCCTCGTCGACGACCCGGATACCGGACGAGCCGGTGAAGTGCTCGGCCTGCTTGTGCTTGGGCTGCAGGGTGATGCCGGCGCTGCCCTTCAGACCGCCCTTGTCGGTGTAGTCCGCGCCCAGGACGTAGTAGACGTTGGAGGCCTCGTCATGGCCGGAGGCCGTGGTCGTGACCGTCCCGGAGCAGCCGGTGTACTGGCCGGTGTCGTGCGCGTGCTGGTCGTGGCCGAGCGCGGTGAACACATTGACCTTGGTGCAGTCGACGGTGCCGTCCTCGGGGTCGGTGACGTTCACCGTGTAGGACACCCGGTCGCCGAAGTCGATGAACCCGCCGTCGGGCGGAGCCGAGAAGACGACCTTGGGACGGGTGTTGCCGACGACGATGGGCAGTGTGACACTGCCCGTCTTCCCGCTCGCATCCCGTACGGTCAGCCTGGCGGTGTAGGTGCCGTTGGCGTTGTAGGTGTGGGACGGGTTGGCGCTGGTGGAGGTCCCGCCGTCACCGAAGTCCCAGCTGTAGGTGATCGCGTCGCCGTCGGGGTCGGACGAGCCAGCCGAGGAGAACGCCACCGTCAGCGGTGCGTTGCCCGAGTCGGGGTCGGCGCTCGCCTTGGCGACGGGAGCGCGGTTCCCGACCACGTAGTCGATCCGGTAGATGCTGTCATCGGTGTTCTCGTGGCCGAAGCCGTTGCCCCAGTCGGCCATGTACAGGGCGCCGTCCGGACCGAACTTCATGTCGATCGGCGCGTGCGGGGCGATCTGCGCGACGAAGGGATTGATCTTCAGGAGGTTGCCCGAGGAGTCCAGCCGCAGTTCCTTGACGAAGTTGCGGCTCCAGTCGTAGAAGAACGGCGTCTTGTCGAAGTACTCCGGGAACTTGCGGTCGGAGGTGCCGGCCGGGTCGTAGTGGTAGAACGGACCGCCCATCGGGGCCGCCCCACCACAGCAGTTGATCTCGGGGAACTCGGCGGAGACGTGGTAGTTGTACCAGATGGTCGCGGACTTGGCCGCGGGCAGGTTGGTCAGCCCGGTGTTGTTGGGCGAGTTGTTGACGGGCGCCGAGCAGTTGAACTTCGCGCCTGAGGTGTTGGTGGCGAAGTTGAAGTCGTTGAACGGGATGTTGTTCCCGACGCAGTAGGGCCAGCCGTAGAAGCCCGGCTCCTTGATCAGATTCCACTCGACGGTGCCCTCAGGACCGCGGTTGGCGTTCGCCGCCCCCGCGTCGGGACCGTAGTCGCCCACCGAGATCCAGCCGGTGTCCTTGTCGACGGAGAAGCGGAACGGATTGCGGAAGCCCATCGCGTAGATCTCCGGCCGCGTCTTGGCGGTCCCCGGCGCGAACAGGTTGCCGGACGGAATGGTGTAGGTGCCGTCGGACTCGGGGTGGATGCGCAGGATCTTGCCGCGCAGGTCGTTGGTGTTGGCCGCCGACCGCTGGGCGTCGTAGTGCTCCCGCCCCGGCCGCTCGTCGATGGGGGTGTATCCGCTGGAAGCGTTGGGGTTCGTGTCGTCGCCCGGGCCGATGTACAGGTTGCCGCCCGGCCCGAACGCGAGGTAGCCGCCGGTGTGGCCCGGCTCGTCGACGTTGCGGTACGCCGGAACCTCGATGATCTTCTTCTCGCTGGACAGGTCGAGGCTGGTGCCGTTGAAGGTGAACCTCGACACCCGGTTCACCTCACCGCCGTTGGACGGCGAGTAGTTGATGTAGATCCAGCCGTTGGTGGAGAAGTTCGGGTCCAGCGCCAGCCCGATCCCGCCGTCCTCACCGCCGTCGTACACCGACAGGGTGCCGATGACGCGCGTGCCCCCGCCGGTGGCGGGAATCAGGTTCACCTTGCCCGACCGGGAGATGTAGAAGACCCTGCCGTCGGCGGCCACGTCCAGCTCCATCGGCTGGTCCGGCGCGCCGTCGAGGGTCACCTTCTGGAACCGGGCCGCGACCGTGCCGCCGCAGTCGCCCGGCGCCGCGCCGGCCGCCCACTTCACCCCGCCCAGCACGTGCTGCTTGAACAGCGGCTCGGAGTAGGAGGACGCGTTGTGGCCCATGGCGGTCGCCCACACCCGGCCGCCCTCCGGGTTGTGACACCAGGAGATCGGGTGGTCGGCGCCCATCTTGTTCGCCCCCGCGTCATAGGTGGTCTCGTCCGCGGTGACCAGCACGTGGACGGAGCCACGCATGTTCTTGTCGAAGTTGTACCACTCCTCGGTACGCACCCAGCGGTCCGGCAGCCCCTTGGTGGAGGGGTGCACCTTGTCGGCCACCTTGGCGGTGCCCTGCAGGATCGAGGAGTGCTGCGTCATGTGCGCGCCGGCCAGCACGACCTGGTCCCACCAGGGGAACTGCGACTCGATGTTCATGTCGACGGCGTTGTGGATCGCCACGACGCCGCGGCCGCTGCGCACGTAGGCCTGCATGGCCTGACGCTGGGCGTCGTTGTCCCACACCATGCCCGAGGTCTGGAGCATGATCACCGCGTCGTAGGTGTTGAGGGTCGACGAGGTGAAGACGGCGGAGTCCTCGCTCTGGTCGAGCTGGAAGTTGTTGTCGGCCGCCAGCTGCTGGAACATCGCGATACCGGCGGGGATGGAATCGTGCCGGTAGGCGCCGCTCGCGGTCTTGCTGAACAGCAGCACCTTGAACTGCGGAGCGGCCGCGTGCGCGACCAGCGGCACCGCGGACAGCAAGAGCCCTAACAGGGCCGCGGCCAGGGCGGGGAGCAGGCGTGATCTTCGCATGAGAAATCTCCTGGGGGGTTTACCGGTAACGGTCGGAGTCGAAGAGTGCGAAGGTGCGAGCCGTCTCGGCTCAGGGGGAGGGGCGGGTGGTCAGGTCGAGGGTGCGGAGGAAGGCGAGTCCTTCGGTGGCGAGGGCGTCCTGGCTGGGGGCGAGGGGACGCCAGACGGATGCGGCGGTGGCGATGGTCTTGTTGTCGGCGGTGAAGGACTCGATCACGAGCGGGCCGCCGTAGTTCACGTCGCGGACGGCCGCCGCGAAGCCCCTCCAGTCGAAGTGGTCGCCGCCGGGGGCGCCGCGGTCGGTTCCGCATACCTGGAGGTGCGCGATCCTGGGGCCCGCCAGCCGGACGGCCCGGAGAGGATCCTTCTCCTCGATGTTCATGTGGTAGGTGTCGAGGGCGAGCCCGCATTCCTCCGGGAGGGCTTCGAGCGCCTGCTCGACGGTGTTGACGACGCTGGTCTCGTATCGGTTGAGCGGTTCGACGCCGATCCGGACCCCGCGTTCGGCCGCGTAGGCGACGACCGGTTTCAGGTTCTCCCGCAGCTCGGCGTAGAGCGCGCGCCGCTCGTCCGGGCTCATCCGCCAGGCCCGGCCGACCGAGGCGTACGCGGGTCCGCTGACCGCCGGCGCACCCAGGGTCACGGCCACGTCCACGCAGTGCCGCAGGTAGTCCTGGGTCTCCTGGACGCTCTGCCCCGGGGCGCCGACGAGCTCGCGTCCCGGTGGCATCGTGAGCACGACCGACGCGCCGAGGCCGAGCCCGTCCAGGAGGGCCGCCGCTCTCCCGGGGTCCCAGTCGCCGGGCTGCTCGACCGGCAGCTCGACCACGTCGAATCCCCATCCCGCGATCCGCGGCGCGAGGACGGTCAGGGACTCGTCGGTGAGCGGCGAGACCCAGACCCACGTGTTGACTCCGATCACGACGTGCCGCCCCACTTCTGCGGGTAGCCGGGCAGGTTCTCGCAGCCGCACAGGGCGTAGTGCAGCGGCGGCATGCCTGGCTTGAGGTAGGTGGCGAGGTTCTCCTGAGTGATCGTCGGTTGCGGAAGGTTCCAGACCTTCGGCACCTGCTCACCCTTGAGGATCTTGAGCGCCGCGATGACGGGGGTGCGCCACTGGTAGGTCGGATAGGTCGGAGCGACGGCGGTCAGCTTCGCGTCGCTCCACTTCTTCAGGAAGTCCTGCTGGTCCTCGCCGTTGATCGGCGGCACGGGCTGGCCCGCGTCCTCGAAGGCTTCCACGGCCGCGACGGCCGTGGCGCCCGCGTCCATCCAGACTCCGTCGATCTTGCCGTAGCGCTGGATGTAGTCGCTGACGACGCTCTTGGTCTTCGCGGCGTCGCCGTCGGTGAACTCCACGCCGACGACATCGAGGTCGCTCTTGTCGAACGCGACCTTCGCCGCCGACCACCGGGTCTCCAGCACGTCCACGCCGGGCAGGATGCGCAGCGCCAGGATCTTCCCGCCGGGCGGCACCTTGTCGATGAGGAACTCGGCCGCCTCGGCGCCGAAGGCGTAGCCGCCGATCGGCTTGATGAAGGTGACCGGGCAGTCGGTCTGGACCCCCCGGTCGAACACGATGACCGGCACCTTCGGGCAGGCACCGGACACCGCGGGGGTCAGCGTGGCCGTGGTGTTGGGGGAGACGATCAGCACGTCGCAGCCCTTGCCCTGCAGCTCCGCGATGTCGGAGATCTGCTTGTCGTCCTTGCCCTCGGCGTCCAGCATCGTGAAGCGGGCGATCTCCTTGTGCAGGGCGACCTCCGCCTGCATGGTCTTCAAGCCGACCTGCCGCCAGGGGTTGTTGACGGCGGCGTTGGAGAAGCACAGGTGGTACGGCCCCGCCTTCTTGTACGTGGCGGTGTCGACGAACTGCGGGTCGATGCTCTGTTCCCACGGCTTGTCCGGCGAGCCGGTCGGCTGCGCCCGGCGCATCGCCATCTGGGCGTCGTAGTCGGCCTGCACGAAGAACTTCGACTGCGCCCCGGTGCCCTTGTCCTCCGGCCCGGTGGACCCGGCCGGCGCGGCGGAGGCGGAGGCGGAGGGCGCGGGTTTGTCGCTGGTGCACGCGGCCGCCGGCAGCGTCAGCACGGCCAGCGCGGCGGAGGCGAGGAGCCGCCGCGAATATGAACGCATGGTTGTCCTTCCATCATGAGGCGGCCGCGGCTCTTCTGCGTGGGAGGCTCACCGCTCCCAGCGCCACCGCGGCGATGATGATCACGCCCTGTACGGCCGGCTCCACCGCCCCCGAGATGCCGTACAGGTTGAGCAGGGTGAACAGCGCCTCCAGGGTGAAGGCGCCCGCCATAGCGGCGACCACGGAGCCGCAGCCGCCCCCGAGGGCCACGCCGCCGAGCACGACAGCGGTGATTGCCTGGAACTCCAGGCCCTGGCCGACCTGCGCGGACACCCCGGCGAAGCCACCGAGCAGAATCGCGGCGACCGCCGCGGACAGCCCGGAGATCATGAACGCCACCGTCCGTACCCGGGCGACCCGGACACCGGACAGAGCGGCGGCCCGGTCGTTGTCGCCGGCCGCGATCAGCGTGTGGCCGAAGCCGGCACGCATCGCGCAGATCGCGGCGGCCGCCCCCGCGACGAGGATGAAGACCGACCAGGGCACCGGGCCCAGGCTCCCCCGGCCCAGCTCGCGGAACTGCGGGGACAGGGCGCCCCGGGGCGCGCCGCCCGTCCAGAGGAAGATCGCTCCCGAGAGGATCAGCAGCATGCCGAGCGTCGTGATGAACGACGGGACCCGGAGCAGGGTGGTCACGGTCCCGTTGACGAGCCCGGTGAGCAGTCCGAGGACGATCAGCAGGGCCAGCACGGGCCAGGTCGCCGCCGCGGAGCCGTCGATGAGCCGGGCGGCGATCACCACCTCGGCCGTGACGAGGGAGCCGACCGACAGGTCGAACTCGCCGGACACGATGACGAAGTACTGCCCGGCCGCGAGGATCACCAGTGGCGCGGCCCGTTTGACGAAGGCGAGGAAGGCGGGCGGCTCCAGGAAGTACGGGTTGGCGACCGCGATCGCGACCAGCAGCCCGGCCAGCACCACGAAGATCGGTAGCGCGCGTCTCATGTGGTCCGCCTCCTGCGGGCGTAGATCGCCAGGGCGGCCACCAGGACCACGCCCCGCACGACGTCCTTGGCGAAGGAGTTGACCTCCAGCTGGTTGAAGATGCTGTCGAGGACGGCCAGGAGCAGAACTCCGCCGACGGTCCCGGCGACCCCGCCGCGGCCTCCGGCCAGGGCGGTTCCGCCGAGCACGACCGCCGCGATCGACTCCAGGTCGTACCCGCCGTCGGTCCCGACCGTCGGCGCGCCGGCTCCGAGCCGGGAGGCCAGCAGCAACCCGGCGATCCCGGCGCAGACCGAGCAGAGCACGTGGGCGGCGACCACGACCCGCTCGGTGCGCACTCCCGACAGCCGCGCGACCTCGGCGTCCCCGCCCACCGCGTAGATCCGGTAGCCCAGCCGTGTCCGGCTCAGCAGGAGCCACGCGGACGCGGCCACCGCGGCCCACAGCAGCGCCGACACCGGGAGCGGCCCGATGCGGTCGTACCCGAGATGCTGGAAGGACTCCGGCACACTGCCCGCCGGCCCGTCGTACCGTTCGTCCAGCACGCCTCTGATGATCAGCGCGACCCCGAGCGTGGCGATGAAGGCGTGCACCCGGAGCCTGGTGACGATCAGGCCGTTCACCAGGCCGGCCGTCGCGCTCACCGCCAGCACCGCGGCCACCGCCGCCGGTACGCCTTGGTCGGCGCCCGCCATGATCTCGGCCGCGACCAGCGAGGTCAGGCTGATCAGGTAGGCCACCGAGAGATCCAGGCTCCCGGCCAGGATCACCAGGGTCTGACCGACCGCGACGATGCCCAGCGCCGCCGATCGCTGCTGGATCCCGACGATGTTCTCCTGGCTGAGGAACCGCCCGCCGTCCAGGGCGAACAGCAGCCAGCCCAGCACGATGAGCAGGGCCAGCGCCACGTAGACGGCACGCGCGGGCCGGTCGGCCGACAACCGCCGCAGGAACGAGCCCTCGGCCGCGACGCGCCGGAGCTTCAGTTGCTGAGTCACGACGCGGCCGCCAGGTGCATCACGGCCTCCTCGGTGGCGCCGGCGGGTAGCTCTCCCGCTATGCGCCCGTCCCGCAGCACGAGGATTCGATCACTCATGCCGATGAGCTCGGGGAGCTCGGAGGAGATCATCAGGATGGCCGTGCCGTCACGGGCGAGTTCGCGCATCAGCTCGTGGATGGCGGCCTTGGCGCCGACGTCGACGCCGCGGGTGGGTTCGTCGAACAGCAGGACGCGCGGCGCGACCGTCATCCACTTGGCCAGCACGACCTTCTGCTGGTTGCCCCCGGACAGCAGCCGGACCTCCTGGGTGGGCCGGGGCGGGGTGAGCCGCACGCGCTCGAGCAGCCGCTCGATCCCGGGCCGGCGAGTCCTGGCGGCCCGGGCGACGAGCAGGGCGTTGTCACGCACCCGCTGGTTCAGCAGGAGCCCTTCGGCCTTGCGGTCCTCGGTGACCAGGCCGATGCCCGCCGCGACCCCCTCGCGGACCGAGCGGGGGCGGCAGGGCGTCATCTCGCCGCTGGTGAACGGCTCCGCGCCGAACAGCGCCTTGGCCAGCTCGGTGCGGCCTGAGCCCTGCAGCCCGGCCACCCCGACGATCTCCCCGGCGCGCAGGTCGAGGTCGATGCCGTGCAGGCGGGCGTTGCCCCCGCCGCGCACGCTCAGCATCACCTCTCCGGGCGGTTCCGCCGCCCGGGGCGGGTAGTAGGAGTCCAGCTCCCGGCCGACCATCAGGCGGACCAGAGCCGCGGTGTCCAGGCTCGAGGCCTCCGCGGTGGTGACCCGGGCACCGTCCTTGAGCACGGTGATCCGGTCGGCGAGCTCGAAGATCTCGGGGAGCCGGTGGGAGATGTACAGAACCGCGATGCCGCGCCCGGTGAGCCGCCGCACCAGGGTGTAGAGCAGCTCCACCTCGTGGTCGGCCAGCGCGGCGGTCGGCTCGTCCATCACCACGATCCGGGCGTTCAGCGACAGCGCCTTGGCGATCTCGACGACCTGCTGCTGCGCGACCGAGAGCCGCCGGACGAGATCGCGCGGCCCGAACGACTCCTCGCCGAGCGAGCTCAGCAGCTCACCGGTCGCCGACTCCATCGCCGCCCGGTCGACCAGCCCCCGCCGGACGGGTTCCCGGCCGAGGAAGACGTTCTCGGCCACCGTCCGCTCCGGCAGCAGGGTGAGCTCCTGGTAGATGATCGCCACCCCGGCCCGCTGCGCCTCGATCGGATGCCCGAACGCCACGCCGCGGCCGTCGATCTCGATCGTCCCCTCGTCCGGAGTGTGCACCCCGGCGAGGATCTTCATGAGCGTCGACTTGCCGGCGCCGTTCTCTCCCACCACCGCGTGGACCTCTCCCGCCGACGCCTCCAGGTCGACCCCGTCGAGGACCCGGACGCCCAGGAAGCTCTTGCCGATGCCGGTCATCGTCAGCACGCGGCCCGCCTGCCGAGACGTGACGCCGGGCCGGCCGGGACGAGTCTCCGCGCCGTACGGGGTGATGACTCATGCACGGGGATCTCCTAAGGGGGTGGGAGTCGTGCCGGGCCCGGCGTGCGGCTTAGCGGGCCGGTCGACGGCGAGGACGTCACGGCCGCTGGACCGGCGCACGAGATCCTCCCCGGTGGACGGCGCGTGGCACGGGCGGACACCGGGCCTGCCATGAGGCGATGATCGAATTCAGAACGAAAATAGGTCTACAACAAAGAGCCTGTCAAGCATGCTTATCTACGATGGTTGGGAACGTATTTCGCTGACATAGCTGCGAGCGTCTTCATTGTGAATCTGCACGTCGGAGTGATGTCGATCGTGATAGAGGCACATCGCGGCCTTCAAATCCTGCGAAGATGGATACGATTCATCCAGGGGAAATGCCGGATGAGCATGAAACTTTCCTGCTCTATGGCCGATCGCACGGCCACGCGCGGCGCGGCCCTCGATCGAGGCCGCGCCGCGCTCACGTCATGCGAAGGTGTCCAAGGCGGCAGGGCTCCGGAGCTCCCGGCCCCTCTCTCCGGGGGTGGCCGGACAGCCTCAGACGCGGGTCCACTTCTGGTTGTTCTGGCCGTTGCACGTCCAGATCTGCACCTTGGTGCCGTTGGCGGTGCCGGCGCCGGACACGTCCAGGCACTTGTTCGCACCGACGGCCGTGATGCTCCCGTCGGAGTTGAGGCGCCACTTCTGGTTGTTCTGGCCGTTGCAGTCCCAGATGATCACGCTGGAGCCGTCCGCCGTGCCGCCGCCGTTGACGTCCAGGCACTTGCCGCCGTACACCCGCAGCTCACCGGCGCTCGTCGACGTCCACTGCTGGTTGGCCCGCCCGTTGCAGTCCCAGATCTGCACCTGGGCACCGTTGGACTGCGACGCCCCGCTGACGTCCAGGCACCGCCCCGACGCCACACCCCTCAGCGCGGTCGTGCCACCCGCAGGCGGCGACGGCGACGCGGAAGGGGACGGCGAGGGGGACGGGGAGGTCGATGGGCCGCTCAGTTCCTTGACCCGGATGTTCCGGAACGACACCACATCGCCCGCCCCGTGGTTCTGGATGCCGATGTAGCCCTGTTGCAGGGATCGGACCGGGTCCGTGTTCGTGAAATCATTGATCTTGGTGCCGTTGAGGAACACCTGCAGCCGCTCTCCCTGGACGAGCAGTTCGTAGGTGTTCCACTGACCCGGCGGGTTCAGCGCCGCGTCACGTGCGGCGAGGTCGGCCGACTGGAAGCCGTAGATCGCCCCGGTCGTCTTGTCCGCGGTGTCGGTGGCGTCGATCTGGACCTCATACCCGGTGTCGAGGGCCGTCTGGGGGTCGCTGGTGGCCGGGAACCCGACGATGACCCCCGAGTTGGAGTCGCCGGTCATCCTCCAGTCGAGCTTGAGCGAGTAGGAGCGGAACTCCTTGGCGCTGTACCACAGCATGCCCATGCCGCCCTGGGAGGTCAGCGTGGCGTCGCTGTTGGCGAACGAGCCGGGCCCGGCCTGCGTCCAGCCGGTGGCCGACCCGTTGTACAGGGTCGTGTAGCCGGTCTCGGGACGGCAGTCGGCGTTCGCGGCCTTGGCCGCGTAGCGGATCCCGCCCAGCAGCAGGGTGCGGAAGTTGGAATCGGCGTACGACTCCTGGGTGTGCCCGAGACCGGTGTAGAACGACCGGCCGGACGCCTGCGGGTGGCACCAGGTGATCGGGTGGTCGCCCATGTTCCCGCCGCTGTAGCTGCTCTCGTTCAGGCTCTGCAGCACGTGCACGTTGGCGCGCGGGTTGGTGCGGTAGTTGTACCACTCGTCGGTGCGTGCCCAGGTCTGGCCGAGATGGGCCGTGGCCGCGTGCGCCCGGTCCTCGTTCCGTACGGTCGCCTGCTGGATGGCCGGGTGGTTGTTGAACCAGGCCCCCATCAGCTGCCCGTAGTAGGGCCAGTCGTACTCGGTGTCGGCGGCCGAATGCACCCCCACGTAGCCGCCTCCGCCGTCGATGTACGACTGGAAGGCGGTCTGCTGGGAGGCGTTCAGCACGTCGCCGGTGGTGCTGAGGAACACCACGGCCTTGTACTGCGCGAGGTTGCCCGAGGTGAACGCGTTCGCGTCCTCCGTGGCGTCCACGGCGAAGTCGTTGGCGGCGCCCAGTTCGCGGATGGCCTGGATGCCGGCGGGAATGGAGTCGTGCCGGAACCCGGCCGTCTTGGAGAACACCAGCACCTTGAAGGCGGCGGCGTGGGCGGGGATGGCGGGGATCACCGTCGCGGCGGCGGCGGTGAGCGCCACCGCGGTCACCGACAGGCGTCGCAGCACGGATGTCTTCCGGTCGCTCCCCGCGACGCGCCCGAGCGCGGCGGGGGTCAGATGTCGCAGCATGGGTGTCCTTCCGTCGCGGCCCGGCACGGCCCCTTTCGACGATGAAAGCTGGGCCGCGCCGGGCGTCACATCAATGGGTGATCGGCGTGTGGCCGGGGCCGGGTGGTGTGTCGGGTGGCCTCAGACGCGGGTCCACTTCTGGTTGTTCTGGCCGTTGCACGTCCAGATCTGCGCCTTGGTGCCGTTGGCGGTGCCGGCGCCGGACACGTCCAGGCACTTGTTCGCGCCGACGGCCGTGATGCTCCCGTCGGAGTTGAGGCGCCACTTCTGGTTGTTCTGGCCGTTGCAGTCCCAGATGATCACTGTGGTGCCGTCGGCCGTGCCGCCGCCGTTGACGTCGAGGCACTTGTTGCCGTAGACGCGCAGCTCACCGGCGCTGGTGGAGGTCCACTGCTGGTTGGGCTGGCCGTTGCAGTCCCAGATCTGCGCCTGGGCGCCGTTGGCCTGCGAGGCGCCGTTGACGTCCAGGCACCGCCCCGACGCCACACCCTTCAGCGCACTCGTGCTCGCCGAGGGCGACGGAGAAGGGGACGGGGAGGCTGATGGAGAGGGCGACGGTGAGGGGGACGGGGAGGACGACGTGCCGGTGCCGAAGGTGAAGGCGTCCAGATCGAACAGGTAGCCCTGTCCTGTCGCGCCGCGGAAGACCAGGTACAGCGTCGTCGTGCCGGACGGCACGCCGCTGAGGTTCGCCGAGACGTCGGTGAAGGTGTCCCAGCTGCCGGTGCTCGCGACGTTCACCGTGCCCAGCAACGTGCCCGTGGCCGAGCCCGCCCGCACTTCGATCCGGCCGCCCGCGCCGGCCGAGGACACCCGAGCGGTGATCTTCGTCGCGCCGCTCAGGTTGTAGGGCTGGAAGGAGATCCAGTCGCCGTCGTCGGTGAAGCCGACCGTCTTGCCGCCCTCGGCGGTGGTGTGATCGGCCGTCTGCACGCCCTGCTGGGCGCCGAAGTGCTCGGCCTGCCGGTGGCGTGGCTGGAGCGTACGGACACTGGTGGAGGTCAGGCCCCCCTGGTCGGTGTAGGAGGCCTCGAAGACACCGTAGATGTTGGCCGCCGAGTCGTGCTCGCCGTCCACCGGCACAGCTATCGAGCCGCTACAGCCGCTCTTTGAGGTGATCTGGTGTGCGTGGCTGTCGTGACCGAGGAAGTAGGTGACGGTCACCTTCGAGCAGTCGATCGTGCCGTCCTCCGGATCGCTCACGGTGACCTGGAAGGGCACGGTGTCTCCGAAGGAGAACAGCTGGCCGTCGGCCGGGGTGGACAGCGTCACCGTCGGGGCGGAGTTGCCGACGGTCACGATCACGCTCGCGCTGCCGGTCAGCCCCTGCGGGTCACGGACGGTGAGGGTGGCGGTGTAGGTGCCGTCCGTGGTGTAGGTCTTGCTCGGGTTGGCCGCCGTGGAGGTGGTGCCGTCGCCGAAGTTCCACGCGTACGTCAGCGCACCGCCCTCGGGGTCGGAACTGCCCGCGGAGGAGAAGCTCACGGCCAGCGGAGCCGGTCCCGAGGTCTTGTCGGCGGAGGCCTTGGCGATCGGGTTGCGGTTGGCCTTGCC
The DNA here is from genome assembly GCF_040644635.1 of Microbispora sp. NPDC046933. Taxonomy (NCBI): domain Bacteria; kingdom Bacillati; phylum Actinomycetota; class Actinomycetes; order Streptosporangiales; family Streptosporangiaceae; genus Microbispora; species Microbispora sp. NPDC046933. The sequence continues at coordinate 13,683 of NZ_JBEYWW010000069.1, forward strand.
GATGTACTCGATCCGGTACAACGCCTGGTTGTTGCTTCCGGTGCCGTAGTCGAGCACGTAGAGGGCGCCGTCGGGACCGAAGGCCATATCCATCACCTGGGTGCCGTTCCAGGGGAAGGCGGAGATCTCCCCGTAGGCGCCGTCCGTCTTGACCTCGATCGCCTTGATCCAGCGGCGGCCGTACTCACCCGCGAAGAATCGCCCGTCGAGCGCCTGGGGGAACTTGACGGCCGAGTTCAGGTTCGGGTCGTAGCGGTAGACCGGACCGCCCATCGGCGACTCCGACCCGGAGCCGAACTCCGGCGGAGATCCGGCGTCCCCCGCGTACCTGATCCATGCCGGCTTGGCCGCAGGGAGCGTGGTCAGGCCCGTGTTGCGGAAGGAGTTGTTGGTCGGGCCGCCCGCGCAGTTGTACTTCGGTCCTGTGCTGTTGGAGGCGAAGTTCCACTCGTTGTAGGTCTCGCTGGTGGTGTTCGTGCCGGTGCAGTACGGCCAGCCATAGTTGCCCGGACTGGTGATGCGGTCGAACTCCACCTGCCCGCTCGGGCCCCGGCTGCTGTTGGTCACACCCGCGTCGGGACCGTAGTCGCCCAGGTAGACGATGCCGGTCGCCTTGTCCACGCTCATCCGGAACGGGTTGCGCAGGCCCATCGCGTAGATCTCCGGCCGGGTCTTCGCCGTCCCCGGCGGGAACAGGTTGCCGCTGGGGATCGTGTAGGTGCCGTCGGGCTGCGGCTTGATCCGCAGGACCTTGCCGCGCAGGTCGTTGGTGTTGCCCGCCGTGCGCTGGGCGTCGTACTGCGGGTTGCGGTCGGTCCGCTCGTCCAGCGGGGAGTAGCCGCCCGACTCGAACGGGTTGCTGTCGTCGCCGGTCGTCAGGTAGAGGTTGCCGGCGGCGTCGAAGTCGATGTCGCCGCCCACATGGCAGCACATCCCCCGGTCGTTCGGCACCTCCAGCACGACCTTCTCACTGCTCATGTCGAGCGTGTCGTCGGACTTCAGTGTGAAGCGGGACAGGTTCAGGTGTCCCTTCCACTGGTCGAACTGCGACTGGGTGCCGGTGCTGGGCGCGTCACCGGTCGGCGTGCTCAGCCGCGGCGAGTAGTAGAGCCAGACGTACCGGTTCGAAGCGAAGTTCGGGTCGACCGCCACACCTTGAAGGCCCTCCTCGTCGTGGGTGTAGACGCTGAGCCTGCCGGCCACCTTGGTGTTGCCGTTGACATCGGTGACGCGAACCGTGCCGTCGCGCGCCGTGTGGATGACCGATCGGTTCGGCATCACGGCCAGCGACATCGCCTCACCCAGCTCCGCGCCGCCCGACGCGAGCGACACCTGCTGGTAGTCGGACGCCGGGATGGTCAGCGCGTTCGCCGGAGCGGCGGTGAGCGCGAAGGCTCCGGAAGCGATCAGCGCCATCGTGGTCAGCGTTGTGAGCCACGGACGTCGGGACATCGGTGTTCCTTCCTGACCTCAAGGTCAGTCAGGGCAAAGCGCGCGCCGCCGCGCTGTTGCCGGAGTTCTGCTTCGTGCCCAGAGGGGTGCCGCCTCTGGTGCCCTCATCCGGCCGCCGATCGCGGCGGCCGGATGAGGGGGGCGTTTGTTGCCGATCGCTGTCGTACGAGGAGGGTGACGAACCGCTTCACATCAGGGAGGGCACGCCTCCCGTCCTCGCCGGTGGGGCGACGAGGACGCCGTCAGGCTCGGGTCCACTTCTGGTTGTTCTGGCCGTTGCAGGTCCAGATGATGACCTTGCTGCCGTTGGCGGTGCCGTTGTTGTACACATCCAG
>NZ_JBEYWW010000070.1:0-15331 GCF_040644635.1 Microbispora sp. NPDC046933
GCCAGCGCCGATGGTACTGCACCGGGGACGGTGTGGGAGAGTAGGACACCGCCGGACAATCTTTTAATGGAAGGGCCACCCCAGGCGGGGTGGCCTTTCTGTGTTTATGAGGCCATGTCTTCACCCTGCCGAAACCTGCGTCGACGGGAACGAAAGCTCTCGTCGAGGCCCGGGCGGTGGTGACGGCGCGCTAGGCTGGCAGTGCCGGGCCACCCCACCACGGGTGGCCTTCGTCGCATCGGACGAGAAGCGAAGGCTGCGGCGGACGCGATCCCAGCGGACCTGCGGCGCAAACAACGTGTCTTCCCTGGAACTCATCGGGTATGGGGCAGATCCCCAACAGTCAGGACAGCGGGAAGACAGAGCCCTGCGGCCGGCGAACCGGACGCGGTGAGCAAGCAACAGAGGACAGAAGTGAACAGAGAAGACGGGCGCGACGGCGCGGGCCGTGGCGGAGACAACCGCGAAGAGAGCAGAAACCGGACTGAGCGTTCCGGAGGATTCCGCGGTAACGGAGGAAGCGGCGGCTTCGGCGGTCGTTATGGAGAGCGGCGAGAAGGCTTCCGCAGCGACCGCGGCGAGCGCGGCGAGCGCCCGTTCCAGTCCGACAGGCGCGGCAACCGCGACCAGGGCGGACCGTCCGGGGGACGGTTCGGTTCGCGTGATCGCGACGACAGGGCGACCGGCTCCTACGGGGATCGTGACAGGCGCGGCGGCTATCGTGACCGGGACGACCGCGGTCGCCGTCCCTTCGGCACCGGGGATCGCACGGGTGGCCGTACCGACGATCGCGGCGGATACCGCGACCGCGACGGGGGGCGAAGCTTCGAGCGCGGTGGTGACCGGCCGCGCGGGGCCGGCGGCTTCGAAGGACGTAGGGAAGCCGGTGGCTCCGAAGGACGCAGAGAGCGCGCCTATCAGGACCGGGACGCCTCCCGTGGCGATCGGCCGCGCCGCCCGTACGGGGACCGCGACGACTTCCGAGGAGGGCAGGGCTCCCGGGATCGCGAGGAACGGGGCGGACGCCCGTTCCGCTCGGACGACCGCGGCAGCCGGCCGTACGGAGAACGCCGCACGGATCGGCGGGAAGGCGGGTACGGAGATCGCCCGCAGCGTCAGGGGGGCGGTTTCGGCGGACGCTACGGCTTCCGCGAACGCGACGGCCGTGACAGCCGGGAGAGCAGGGAAGGCCGGGAAAGCAGGGAAGGCCGCTCTTTCCCGCCTCGGGACGAGCGTGACGGGTTCGGCAGTCGCCCGCCGCGGCGTACGGATCAGGAGCGCGGTTACGGCCGTGACGACAGGGGCGGAAACGGGTACGAGCGCCCGGACCGTCCCCGGCGCCCGTACGGCGATCGCGGCGGCGACCGGGGCACCGATCGAGCCTTCGGACGCGAGGAGCGGCCGCGGCGGTCGTTCGGCGACCGCGACGGCAGAGGTGGCGAGGACAGGCCCAGGCGCCCCTACGGGGACCGGCAGGACACCGGTGGTGACCGGTACCGCGACCGGGACTCGTTCCGCGACAGGCAGCGCGGTGCGCAGGGGGACAGGCCCGGGGGATCCTTCCGGGACCGCGACGACAGACGCCCGAGCCGCGACCGTGAGGAAGGGCCTCGGACGTTCCGCGGGCGTGAGTCGGGCTCAGGGGACCGGCCACGACGCCAGTTCGGCGGCGATCGCGGTGCCCGGCCGTTCGGCAGGGACCGTGACGAGTCCAGGCCGTTCAGCGGCGACCGCGGTGCCCGGCCCTTCGGCAGGGACCGAGACGAGTCCAGGCCGTTCAGCGGCGACCGCGGCGCGGCGCGTCCCTTCAGCCGCGACGAGCGGGGCGGCAGCCGCACCCGCTACGGCAGGCCCGACGAGCAGAGCAGGCCGCGGACGCGGGAGGAGATCCCTCCGCTCGACCCCGACATCACGCCGGACGAACTGGACCGGGAGGCGCGTGCGGAGCTCCGCTCGCTGCCGAACGACCTGGCGGACCTCGTGGCCAACCACCTTGTGGCGGCCGCCCGTGCGCTGACCGCGGAGGATCCGGAGAAGGCCTACGAGCACGCGAAGGTGGCCCGCCGCTTCGCGGGCAGGATCGGCGTGGTCCGCGAGGCGACCGGAATCGCCGCCTACCACGCGGGGCAGTACGCCGAGGCGCTGGGCGACCTTCGCGCGGCCAGACGGATCACCGGCTCGGACGAGTACCTGCCGATCATGGCGGACTGTGAGCGCGGGCTCGGGAGGCCCGAGCGGGCGCTCGACCTCGTCCGGTCGCGTGAGGCCGAACGGCTGGACCGCGCGGGCAGGATCGAACTGGCCATCGTGGAGTCCGGGGCCCGTCGCGACCTCGGCCAGCACGACGCGGCCGTGATCACGCTGCAGCGGGTTCCGGAGTTGCGCGACCCCCAGCCGAAGCCCTGGTCGGCACGTCTCGCCTTCGCGTACGCGGACGCCTTGGCCGACGCGGGTCACGAGGAAGCGGCGACCGACTGGTTCGCCCGTGCCATGGCCTTCGACGAGGACGGCGAGACCGACGCGGCCGAACGTTACGCCGAGCTGACCGGCGGACTCATCGAGGACCTGGAGGAGGGCTACGACGAGTCGGGTGACCTCCTGGACGACCTTCTCGACGACGAGGAGGAAGGCGAGGAGGAAATCGGCGACGAGGGCATCCAGGACGCCGCCACGGACGACGAGGGCATCCGGGACGCCGCCACGGACGACGAGGGCATCCGGGACGCCGCCACGGACGACGAGGGCATCCGGGAAGCGGCCAAGGACGAGGAGGACGAGGCGGACCTCCCCGGCGGCCCCCGGGACGACGACCTCTCCGACGAGGACGATCTCCCGGCTGATTCGGCGGACGGCGACGATGGTGCCGCGAGGTCCCCGTCCGGCGCGGTGCCCGCACCGGACGTACCCTCCGCATCGGAGGTACCGGCAGCGCCGGCGGCAACGCCGGCACCGGGCGGAGAGGAGACGCGCGACGCCGACGGAGCCGAGCGGCCTTCCGCCAAGGAGAGCGCGCCGTCCTACGGCCCCGCGTTCATCGAGCCGGACTTCGGCGACGTGCTCGACGACCCGGAGGATTCCGAGGATCGGGTGAAGCGCCAGCCCTGACGTCCCCTACGGGCGCCGCCTCGGCGGCGCCCGTACTTGTGTCCGGAGGAGGCCGCGCCCCAGGGGGCGATGATCGGGGATCCGGAGGTCAGCGTGGGCCGCGGTCCAGCCAGTGCATGATCCCCGCGACGTTCGACGGCGCGCCGCTGAGCAGCTCGAACTGCTCGGCGGTGGCCTCGTCGGCGTGTAGCGCCGCGTACCGTTCCCGCGTCCGGTCGCGCACCATGGCGACGGCGTGATCGAGGTCGAGGCCCTCGGCCCTGGCCCGTCTGGTGAGGTCGACCCAGATGCGGAGCTCCTCGGCCGACCGTTGGAGGGTCGAGGGCACGTCCTCCACCGGTCCGTAGTGGCTGAACAGCAGCCGCTGCGGTTTCAGGGCCGTGAACAGCGCGATCGAACCGAGGGCGACGTCGAGGTCGAAGTCCGGCGGCGGCGTGGCGGGCCGTAGGTCTCCGGTCTCGGGCAGATACACGCCGGCCGCGTCCCCCACGTACAGGTCACCGGTGAGCGAGTCCAGCAGGCCCACGTGGTGTTTGGCATGGCCGGGGGAGTAGTGGCTCGCCAGGGTGCGGCCGTTGCCGAGATCGATCGTCCCCGTGTCGCCCAGCGCCCGGATGCGGGCCGCGTCGGTCGGCGCCAGAGTGCCGAACAGTACGTCGAGTTTGTCGCCCCAGACCATCTTGGCGCTCGCCATGAGCCGTGAGGGATCGGCGAGATGGCGGGCGCCCTTCTCATGGACGACGATCTCCGCGGACGGATAGTAGTTCGCGATGTCTCCCACGCCGCCGGCGTGATCCAGGTGGATGTGGGTGACCACCACGGTCGCGAGATCGTCCGGTCCCACCCCGAGGGAGGACAGGGCGTCCCTGACCACGGGAGCCGAGGTCGAGGTGCCCGTCTCGACGAGGCAGGGGCGGTCGCCGAGGATCAGATAACCCGCGGTGATGCCGGAATAGCCCGCCATCCGCGTGTCGATCTCATAGACGTCGCCGCCGAGTGGAGTCACGTTGTCCACAGCCCACTCCTGAAACTAGAACCGGTATTCACAGAATGGCATTCAGGGCCCTGCCGGCCCAACCTGGTCACGCATAGTGATCTCCACGGCAGAGAGGAGATCACATGCACCGCAACGAGGTGGTGCTGGCCGGGCGGCTGTCCATGGAGCCGGCGCACCGGGAACTGCCTAGTGGAGCCCTGCTGACGCAGTGGCGTCTCGCGGTCCGCAGGCCGGGAGGCCGCTCGGGCCATCAGCGGTCGGACGCGATCGAGTGCGCGACGCTCGACGACGGCGTGCGCGACATGCTGGCCGGCTGGCAACTCGATGATCTGGTCGAGGTGGAAGGCGCGCTGCGCCGTCGTTGGTGGCGCGGCGGCAGCCGTTACGAGATCGAGGTCCGTACGGCACGCCGCGTCGAACCGGCGGTGCCTCGCAGAAGGTCGCGCAGGAGAACGCCAAACGCCGATGACGACACCCCTGCCGAGACTGGTCAGGCCGGTGATACGGCTGCGGACGGTAATGCCGGCAAGGCCGGTGATACGGCTGCGGTCGCTGCGGGCAAGGCCGGTGACGCCAGTGAGGCCGGCGAGGCGTCCTCCGGCGGTGAGCCGGATCCGGTGCGCCTTCAGGCAGGCTCTTCTGGCGGTCAGGCCGCCGGCTCTCCGGCGACGTCGTCCTGCGACCACCAGAGCAACGCCGTCTCGGCGGAGTCCGTCGGCGAGGTGCTCAGTCAGTGGCGAAGGTCCGCATGACCAGGCCCGTACGGGGCTTGGGACCGAACGAGGTCGACTTGCGCGGCACCCGCTCGCCCTGTGTCGCGACCGTGAGGACGTCCTCCGTGGACAGCGGATTCAGCAGTACCGCCGTTCCGCCGAGCCGGCGCGCCCTCTCCACGGCGGCGAGCGGGTCGTGGTGCACGACCATCACCGACTGCTCGCTGTCGGTGATCCCCCACACCTTGGGCAGGAGGAACGTCGTGAGGATCGAGGTGTCGAGCATCCGCCACCGCGGGGACTGTCCGGCGGGCATGGCGTGCTCGACCTGCAGTGGGTCCGGATCCGTCAGCAGATGGGCGGGTCCCTGCCCGGCGAGTACGAAGGCGGGGCCGGTCGCCGTGGCGAGCCCCGCGAGGGCGTCCTCGACCAAGGGAAACTCGTGGACCTGCCAGGCGCCCTTGGCCCGGGCGGCGGCCTCCTGCAGGGACAGCCCGGGGATGACACGGTGGATGGCCCTGAGGTCGGGCGGGTAGACGGTGGAGTCGACCAGGTACGCCAGGCCGTAGTCCCAGGGGCCGGGCCCGACATGGTCCTTCTGCAGCGCCTCGTAGGTGGCGTAACGATGGTGGCCATCGGCGATCAGCGCCTGACGATCATGCAGGTCCTCCGCGACGGCTTCGATCTCGTGGGAGTCGGTCACCGCCCAGAGCCGGTGGTGCACGCCCTCGCGGGTCCGGACGTCCATCAGGGGGAAACGCTGTGTCGCCACGTCGTCGACGAGCCGGGAGGCGGTGCCGCCGCCTTCGTACAGCAGGAAGATCGGCTCGAAGTTGGCCTGCGTGGCCCGCATCAGCGCGAGCCGGTCGGCGACGGGCTCCGGCAGGACGTTCTCGTGCGGAAGGATCGAGGTCGACCCGACCCCGACGCCTCCGATCAGGCCCCGCTGAAGGAAACCGACCCCGCTCTGCTCGTACACGTAGAGGCCGGGCAGGGAGTCGACCGTCAGCACCCCGTCGGCGAGCCACTCGCCCAGCGCGGCGCTCGCCTCACCGTAGTGGCTGATCCCGGGAAGGATCAGGCGCACTACGTTGTTCGGATGACGACTGAGCAGTTCCCGCAGTTCGTCAGGGGAGATGAGATCGTACGGCGGGGAGGTGACAGCGGCCAGATCGTCCACCGCGTAACGGACGCCGTGGAACGGACGTAGCACCAGTCCCGCCCGTTCAGAACTCTCCATACCGGGCATGTTGCCATAAGTGCCCGGACTCCCCGACGCTGCGGTGCCCGGTTGCTTGTGAAATCGGAGTGCAGGAGGGCTTACCCCATGATCGAAGGACGAAACGAGGCCTCTGCTTCTTCCAATGATCCGGGCGGTACGCCTTCCGGCGGCGTCTATGAGTGGTTCAAGCGTGGCATGAAACTGCTCGAAGAGGGCAGTCCGGCCGCAGCGGCGGCGATTCTGGAACACGCCGCACGCGCCGAGCCCGACTCCCGCAGCATCCGCGAGGCCCTCGCCCGGGCCCAGTTCAACTCGAAGCGCTACGACGAGGCCGCCGGCAGCTTCCGCTGGATTGTCGACGCCAACCCCGCCGAGGACTACGCCTACTTCGGTCTCGGCTTGTCGCTGTGGCGCAGCGGAGACATCGAGGGAGCGCAGGAGCCCCTCGCGGTGGCGGTCGCGATGCGCCCCGACCTGCGGCACTACGTGTCCGCGCTGAAACAGGTCAGGGCCACGCTGCGGGCGAGGCGGGCGTGACTGTAGGCCATACTTCCCACATGCCAGAAACCACCGGCGTGCTCGTGGACGCCTACGACACGCTGCTGCTCGACCTCGACGGCGTCGTCTATCTCGGCAAACACGCGGTCCCCGGCGCCCCGGAGGCGCTGGTGAAGGCCCGGGACCTGGGCGTGCGGCTCGCGTTCGTGACGAACAACGCGTCCCGCACGCCGGGGGCGATCGCGCAGCACCTCAGCCACCTCGGCATTCCGGCCGCCCCGGAGGACGTGGTGACGTCCGCGCAGGCGGCGGCCCGGCTGGTCGCCGAGCACGTGCCGGCGGGCTCGGCCGTCCTGGTGGTGGGCGGCATGGGGTTGCGGATGGCCCTGCGCGAGCATGGCCTGCGCCCCGTGACCACGGCTCTGGACGCGCCGGCCGCCGTGGTCCAGGGCATCGCCGACAACCTGTCCTACGGGCTGCTGTCCGAAGGGGCGCTCGCCGTACGTCAGGGAGCGTGGTTCGTCGCGGCCAACGGTGACACGACCATGCCGACGGGCCGGGGCGAGCAGCCCGGGAACGGGTCGATGAGCCGCGTGATCGCCACCGCGACCGGCGTCGAACCCGTGGTCGCGGGCAAGCCGGAGCCGCCGTTGCACCGTGAGTCGATGATCCGCACCCGCGCCGAGCGGCCGCTGATCGTCGGCGACCGGCTCGACACCGACATCGAGGGCGCGACCCGGGCCGGGGTCGACAGCCTGCTCGTGCTGACCGGCGTCGCCGGTCCTCTCGACGTGCTCACCGCCGCGCCTCACCACCGTCCCACCCACATCGCCGCCGACCTGTCCGGCCTGCACGCCTCCGTGGTCCCCGCACGGCGTGGCTCGGGCGGCTGGACCTGCGGCGGCTGGACGGCCCTGTGGCGGGACGGAGAGCTCGTGCTCAGTGGAGAGGGCGATCCCGTCGAGGGACTGCGCGCGGCGTGCGCCGCCACCTGGGAAGCGGCAGGGAACGGCCGGGCGGACGAGGACGCGGTGAAGGCAGCCCTCGCGGGGCTCGGCCGCTGATCGACGTCAGGAGCGGCCAGTCCAGCCTGGGGCTCGGCCGCCGTTCGATGTCAGGACTGGCTATCCCAGTCTGGGGCTCGGCCGCTGATCGACGTCAGCGGCCGGCCATCCCGGTTTCGGGGCTCGGCCGCCGTTCAACGGCGCCTTTCGCGGTCCGGACCGGCTCTGCTCGGCGGGGTCTTCGCGAAAGCGGTCAGACGAGCTCGAGTCAGAGGAGCTTGCGAAGGCGCAGCAGATCGCCGAGGCTCGCGTCGATCTTGACCCGCCCGCTCAGCAGCGCGCGGCCCATGTCGAGCTCGCCGTTCACCATCGAGACCAGGTCCTCGCTCTTGAGCGTCAGCTTGACCTCGGCGGGCCGGCCGTCCTCCGGGGGCACCTCCTTGAAGGGGTCGAGCCCGTTCCGGTGGATGCGACCGTAGAACGTCACGCCGAGGTCGGAGATCCGGCAGGCCAGCCGGCGTTCGACCACGTGCTTGGCACGGTCCTCCTCGCTTATCTCGTCGAACTGCTCGACGAGTTTGTCCAGCGCCGCCCGGCATTCCTCGACGGTCGCCATGCGCCTGCCTTTCTCCTCGCGGACCGTGTCTCCTTGTGAACCGCGCACGGATCACCGGTCGACGATGTGATTCCCCTCTACCTACCGACAGTAGCTTTCCACGGGCGGCCCGCGCGAAATCCGCGGCGGGCCATGGATAGGCAACGGCACGAGCTCGGTGGTCCGCGAGCCGTAGATTTCGCAATCAAAGGGACGGTGGGGTGAGCGCGGCCTCCCCGTGCGTACGAGATCACGGGACGCACGGCCCGCGGACCCCTGCGGAACGGCAGGATGCGCACGATCGTCGGTGGGGTCCGATAGCGTCGAGGCGACCAGTGCCGCAGGGGCCCGTACGGGCGGGACCGCGCGGCATGGGGCCGCGTGCGGCGTCCGGGTGACGTCCGGAGCCCGGTCCGGGGAGAGCCGGGCCGAAGCTCCGGCGCGAGCATGGAGCCGCGCCGGGAAGCGTGACGGGCAGCCGATCGGAGCAGGAAGGGACCATGACGGACAGCGGGATCGCGGCCGGGGAACACCTCGCCTCGGGCGCCGACGGCGTGCAGGCCGCGTTGTCGCCTCTCGGACGGCTGGCTCACGCGCCGGTGTCCGAGCACGTGGGCGTCTTCGAGCAGGTCCTCGCCGGCCTCGAAGCGGTGCTCGCGTCCGTGGAGGATGCCGGCGGGCGGCAGCCCGAAGCCCACGGCGGCCGGGAGAGCGGTCAGTGAGCGCCATGGGAGCGGCCGCGGCCGTCACGAGCCGGACGCCGGTCCGGACGCCACGGGACGCCGCGGCGGGGCGGGCCCGGTGAAGCGCGTCCGGCTGGACAGCGAGCTTGTGCGCCGCGGGCTCGCCCGGTCCAGAGAGCAGGCGGCCCAGCTCATCGAGGCGGGCCGGGTCAGCGTCGGAGGCCGCGTGGCGGGCAAGGCGGCCACGCAGGTGGACACCGCCGCCCCCATCGTGGTCGCCGAGGCGGCGGAGGGCCCCGACTACGTGTCCAGGGGCGCGCACAAACTGCTCGGCGCGCTGCGCGCGTTCGAAGGGCTCCGTGTCGAGGGGCGCCGGTGCCTCGACGCGGGAGCCTCGACCGGCGGCTTCACCGACGTGCTGCTCAGGCACGGGGCCGCCCACGTGCTCGCGGTCGACGTGGGATACGGCCAGCTCGCCTGGTCGCTGCGTACGGACGAGCGGGTCACGGTGATGGAGCGGGTCAACGTCCGCGACCTGACCCCGGAGATGGTGGGCGAGCCGCCGACGCTGATCGTCGGTGACCTGTCCTTCATCTCCCTCCGGCTCGTCCTCCCGGCTCTCGTGGGCTGCGCGGCCGAGGTGGCGGAGTTCGCGATGCTGGTCAAGCCGCAGTTCGAGGTGGGCAAGGAGCGCGTGGGCTCGGGAGGCGTCGTACGCGACCCGGCTCTGCGGGCGCAGGCGGTGCGGGAGGTCGCGGCGGCGGCGGGCTCGCTGGGCCTGACGGTGAAGGGCGTGACGGCGAGCCCCCTGCCGGGGCCGTCGGGGAACGTGGAATACGTTCTTTGGCTCGGGAAGGGGCCGGGACACGACCCCGTGCCCGACGTGGACGCGGCCATCGACACGGCGGTCGCGGAGGGACCCCGGTGAGCGCGGGCGGCGAGGCGTGGAGACGATGAGCGCGATGAGCACGGGTGGCGCGGCGGGCGACCGGGCGGACGCCAAGAGGACCGTCCTGGTCACGGCGCACACGGGCCGGGAGGCGGCCGTGCGCAGCGCCCGCCTGGTGATGGAACGGCTGATCGAGGCGGGCATCAACGTCCGGGTGCTCGACGAGGAGGCCGAGGAGCTCGGCTGCGCCCACGCCGAGGTGGTCCCGGATGGCGGGGCGGTGCTGGACGAGGTCGAGCTGATCATCGTCCTGGGCGGTGACGGCACCCTGCTGCGCGCCGCCGAACTGGCCCGCCCGGCCGCGGTGCCACTGCTCGGCGTGAACCTGGGGCACGTGGGCTTCCTCGCCGAGGCGGAGGTGGAGGACCTGGCGTCCGTGGTGGACCTGGTGGTCGAGGGCCGCTACGAGGTCGAGGAGCGCATGACGGTCGAGGTCGTCGTGCGCCTCAACGGCTCGGTGCTCGCGCGGACCTGGGCGCTCAACGAGGCGTCGGTCGAGAAGAAGGACCGCATGCTGGAGGTCGTCGCGGAGATCGACGGCCGCCCGCTGTCGCGCTGGGGGTGCGACGGCGTGATCTGCGCGACCCCCACCGGGTCGACGGCGTACGCCTTCTCGGCCGGCGGTCCCGTCGTCTGGCCCGAGGTGGAGGCGCTGCTCCTGGTGCCCAACAGCGCGCACGCCCTGTTCGCCCGGCCGATGGTGGTGTCGCCGAAGTCGACGCTCGCGCTGGAGATCCTCCCCGACACCAGCGCCGGTGTGCTGTGGTGCGACGGCCGCCGCCGCTTCGACATCCCGCCCGGCGCCCGAGTGGAGGTCCGGAGGGGCGAGGTGCCCGTACGGCTGGCCCGCCTGCTCGGTGTGGAGACCACCGGGGCGCCCTTCACCGACCGCCTGGTCGCGAAGTTCGGACTGCCCGTCCAGGGTTGGCGGGGCCGCGTACGCTCCGGCTGACCGCGAGAGGCGCCGCCTTCCACAGCGGGCTGTGGCGGTTGGTGGTGATATGCCGGATGAGCAGGGCTTTCGTGTCCACAGATTCTCGTTCGGGTCGCGGGCTGGACACGCCGTCCTCGAAAATCTTGACGAGTTACGCGTAGGATCTCTGGCGAGTTCGGTCGGCAAAACGGGAGGGACCAGTGCGGCCACGGGTCGAGGAGGTCCGCATCCAGGGGCTCGGCGTGATCGACGAAGCCGTACTGGAGCTGTCACCGGGATTCACCGTCGTCACGGGTGAGACGGGGGCCGGCAAGACGATGGTCGTCACCGGTCTCGGCCTGCTGTTCGGGGGACGGGCCGACCCGGCCAGGGTCCGGCCGGGCGCCGACAAGGCGATGATCGAGGGCACGCTCGTGATCGAGCCGGAGGGCCGCGTGGCCCAGCAGGTCGCCGACGTCGGCGGCGAGGTCGAGGACGGGCAGCTCATCATCTCCCGGTCGGTCTCCGCGGAGGGGCGCTCCCGCGCCTGGCTGGGCGGCCGTGCCGTGCCGGTCGGCACGTTGACGTACATCGCCGACGACCTCGTGGCCGTGCACGGGCAGATGGACCAGCAGCGGCTGCTGCAGCCCGGCAGGCAGCGCGCGGCGCTCGACCGCTACGCCGGCGACGAGCTGGTCAAACCCCTGCGGGCCTACGAGCAGGCCTACAAGCGGCACAAGCAGGTGGGCGAGCTGCTCCACGAGCTGACCGTCAGGGCCAGGGAGCGGGCGCAGGAGGCCGACGTGCTGCGGTTCGGCCTCGAAGAGATCGAGAAGCTCGAGCCCAGGGCGGGGGAGGACGCCGAGCTGAAGGAGGAGGCCGAGCGGCTCTCCCACGCCGACGCGTTGCGCACCGCCGCCACGACCGCGCACGCGGCGCTGCTCGGGGATCCGATGTCGAGCGCGCAGGACGTGCAGGACGCCGTGTCGCTGCTCGGCCACGCGAAGGCGGCAGTGGAGTCCGTACGCGACTTCGATCCCACGCTCGCCGGGCTCGCCGACCGCCTCGCCGAAGCCGGTTACCTGGTCTCCGACGTCGCGACCGAGCTGGCCGCGTACGCCGAGTCGGTCGAGGCCGACCCGGCGCGGCTCGCCGCGGTTCAGGAGCGCAGGGCGGCGCTGAACGGGCTCATGCGCAAGTACGGCGAGGACGTCACGGCCGTTCTCGCGTGGGCGCAGCGGGCCGCCGAGAGGCTGTCGGAGCTCGAGGGCGACGACGAGCGCATCGAGGAGCTGACACGGGAGCACGGCGAGCTCACCGAGCGGCTGGGCGAGCTGGCCGGTGAGCTGACGGCCATCCGCACCGCCGCGGCCGAGCGCTTCGGCCAGGCGGTGACCGAGGAGCTGACCGCGCTCGCCATGCCGCACGCCCGGGTGAGCGTGGCGATCACCGCCACGGACGGCTTCGGCCCGCACGGCGTGGACGAGGTCGAGCTCCGGCTGGCCTCCCATCCGGGCGCGCCGCCGCTGCCGCTGACCAAGGGCGCCTCCGGCGGCGAGCTGAGCCGGGTGATGCTCGCCATCGAGGTGGTCTTCGCCGGCGCCGACCCCGTTCCGACGTTCGTGTTCGACGAGGTCGACGCGGGTGTGGGCGGCAAGGCGGCCGTGGAGATCGGCAGGCGGCTGGCCAAGCTCGCCAGGACGGCGCAGGTCATCGTGGTCACTCACCTGCCGCAGGTGGCGGCCTTCGCCGACCAGCACCTCGTGGTCGAGAAGGCGAGCGACGGCAGGGTGGTCCGCAGCGGCGTCGTGACGCTCGACCGGGAGGGCCGCGAGCGGGAGCTGTCGCGGATGCTCGCCGGTCTGGAGGACTCCGAGCTCGGCCGGGCGCACGCCGCCGAGCTGCTGTCCATCGCCGCCGCCGACAAGGCCGCCTGGGAGAAGGCGTCCCCGGGAGCGGTCAAGCGCGCGGGCCGCCGCGCCGGCCGCTGAGGGCCGTTGAGGGCCGCCGGCTGAGGTCGTCGTACATCCGCCGACCGCCCGCGGGCCGTGCCGGCCCGCCGGGCTGATGGCCGTACCCGGCCGCCGGGTGAGGGCCGGGCCGCCCGACGCGTACACTCGGCGGGGCGCGCACGGGGGTGACGTTTGGAACAGAGCGCGCCGGGAAGCAGTCAAGCCCCGAAGACGAGGGGGCGGAGGAACGGGGGGCGGACGGCGTCGCGGAAGGTGTGCGTTGGCTCGGCTGCCCCCGGTCGGCGCACCTCGGCAACATCCCTGACTTGCAGTGACAATTCAGACGAGCCGTGGGGTGTGGACGCGTGGCGGTCGCCGCCTCTGGCAGGATGGTCATGATGAAGGTCCCGAGCTTGAATGTTCCGGGCCTCCGCCGCAGGAAGGTCGACGGCCTTCCCGGGGTGACGGCAGTGGCGAGAATCGACAGGCGGACGAAGAGGCTGACCAAGCGCCTCAAGCCCGGGGAAATCGCGATTATCGATCACGTCGACATCGACCGGGTCAGCGGGGAGGCCCTCGTCGCGTGCGGTGCGGCGGCCGTGATCAACGTTGCCGCGAGCATCAGCGGCCGCTACCCCAACCTCGGGCCGCAGATCCTGATCGACGCGGGCATCCCGCTGATCGACAACGCGTCGCCGGAACTGTTCGAGCGCATCGCCGATGGCGACGTGATCCGCGTCCACGAGGGCATGGTCTACCTCGACGAGGAACTGGTCGGCAAGGGGCAGACGCAGACCGCCGAGAGCGTAGAGGCGGCGATGACCGAGGCCCGCGCGGGCCTCGCCGTCCAGATCGAGGCCTTCGCCGCGAACACGATGGAGTACGTCCGGCGTGAGCGCGACCTTCTGATCGACGGAGTCGGCGTGCCCGACATACGCACCTCCCTGGAGAACCGCCACGCCCTCATCGTGGTGCGGGGTTACCACTACAAGGAGGACATCGCCACGCTGCGGCCGTACATCCGGGAGTACCGCCCGGTGCTCATCGGCGTGGACGGCGGGGCGGACGCGCTGCTCGAGGCCGGGTACGTGCCCGACATCATCGTGGGCGACTTCGACTCCGTCTCGGAGAAGGCGCTGTGCTGCGGCGCCGAACTGGTCGTCCACGCCTACCGCGACGGGCGGGCGCCGGGGCTCGAGCGGGTGCGCAAGCTCGGTCAGGAGGCGGTCGTGTTCCCCGCGACCGGGACGAGCGAGGACATCGCGATGCTCCTGGCCGACGACAAGGGCGCCACGCTGATCGTCGCGGTCGGCACCCACTGGACGCTCGACGAGTTCCTGGACAAGGGCAGGTCGGGCGCGGCGAGCACCTTCCTCACCCGCCTGCGGGTGGGCAGCAAGCTCGTGGACGCCAAGGGCGTGAGCAGGCTCTACCGCAGCCGGATCTCCACGCCCTCCCTGCTGCTGCTCGTGGCCACCACGCTGGTCACGATCGGCGTGGTCCTCTCGGTATCGCCGATCGGCCAGGTGTGGCTGAACGGCCTGCGCGTGGCCTGGAACGGCTTCATCTTCTGGCTGGTCGGACTCTTCTCGTGATCGATTTCCGTTATCACCTCGTCTCGATCGTGGCGATCTTCCTCGCGCTCACGGTCGGCATCGTGCTGGGCAGCACCGTGCTCGAGCCCACCTTCTTCAAGTCGGCAGAGGAGATGACCGCGTCCCTACGGAAGGCCAACGAGAGCAACCTGGCCCAGATCTCGCAGCTGCAGAGCCGCGAGGAGGGTGGCGACTCGCTGGTCACGACTCACCTGCCCGAGCTCGTGCGCGGCCAGCTCGCGGGCGAGCGCGTCGTGCTCGTCGAGGCTCCCGGTGCGTCGGCCGCCCTGCGTGACCCGATCGAGAAGCTCGTCACCAGCGCGGGCGCCGCCTACGCCGGAAGGGTCAGCCTGACCGAGAAGTTCACCGACGCGGAGCAGGCGAGCGTGGTGGACGGGCTGGCCACCAACCTCGCCCCGGCCGGCACCACCTTCCCCGACGGGGCCACGCCGTACGACAAGGCCGCCGCGATGCTCGCCGGCGCGATCGTGACCAGCGACCGCGCGCAGGCGGGCCGGGCCAACCCCGCGGCCACCGGCGTGCTTGAGGCGTTCCAGGCCGGCGACTTCCTGACCCTGAACGGCGACCCCGAGCAGCGCGCGACGATGGCCATCGTGCTCGCGCCGGCTCAGCCGTACGAGGGGGAGGACGCCGACCGGCAGACGAACGCGATCGTCTCGGTCGCGGCCGGCCTCGACAGTGGCGCCCTCGGCACCGTACTGGCGGGCACCGTCACCGCCTCCGCCAACGGCGGGGTCATCGCGGCGCTGCACGACACCGGCGGCGTGGCCTCGGCGGTCTCGACCGTTGACACGGTCGATTTCGCCGCGGGCCGTGTCGTGGTGGTCTACGCTCTGCGGGAGCAACTGGCCGGCCGTTCGGGCTCGTACGGCATCGGCAGCGGCGCGACGGCGTTCGAGCCCACGGTGACCGCGCCCAGCCAGACCCCCACCCCGGCGGCGAGCCGGGGCTGAGCCGCCGGCCGGCGCATCACGCCTGACGAACACGTAGATGCGCGGGCCTGGTGATCCACCACGTCGGCTCGAACCTGATCAGTCACATGGGCGGCCTGCGCACCGCCCTTCCGGTGACGTTCTGGACGATG
>NZ_JBEYWW010000071.1:0-13955 GCF_040644635.1 Microbispora sp. NPDC046933
CGGCGGCCGGGCGGACGGCGCGCGCGACGCCGCGGGCGGGCGTGACGACGCGCGGAACGGCCGCACCGGCGAGCCGCCCGGGAGGCGCCGGTCCGCACCGGGCGCACCCGTCCCACCCGCACGCACGACGCGAAGAGGCGATCCAGGCGTGCCCGGCGGCGGCCCGCGCCGCGTCGGCGCGCAGCACCCGGGCCCCGGTGAGGGGCGTCCGCGCGGCGCCGCGGGATCGGGGGACGACAAGCGGCCTACGGCGGGATCGCCGGGGCGGTCCGCGAGCGGCGCGGGGTCAGGGCAGCCGCGCGCGGGTGCACAGGGCGCCCCTGACCGTCCGCGCGGCGGCGTGGCGGGTCATGCCGGTCGCGGAGCCGCGTCCGGCGCTCCCGGCCGTCCTCGCCCCTCCGCCGCCGGCGATCCGCGTGGCGCCTCCGGAAAAGCCCCCGGAAAGTCAGGCGCCCCGGGAAAGCCAGGCGTCTCCGGCAGGTCCGGCGCTTCGGGCAGGCCCGGCGTCTCGGGGACATCGGCCGCTTCCCTGAAACCGGGCGTGCAAGGAAAACCCGGCGCTCCTGGCGCATCCGGCGCCTCCGGAGACGGTGCTTCCGCGAAGGCAGGGGCCCCGGGCAGGACCGGCGCGCCGCGGCCCGCCGCGCCGGGGGCACCCGGCGGGACCGGCCCGGGCCGTCCCCGCACCGGCGGCGCCCCGCAGCGTCCGTCGGGTCCGCAGCGTCCGTCGGGTCCGCAGCGTGCTTCGGGTCCACCCGGTCCACCGGGCCCGCCGCGTCCGCCCGCCGTGCTCCGGCTGGGCAACCCCGCGCGGCGGCTGAGGGCGGCGCTGGTGGTGATGGCGATCGTGCTGTCGCTGTTCGCCGGCCGGCTGGTGCAACTTCAGGGCTTCGACTCCAAGGTGCTCCAGGCGAGGGCCGCGGAGCAGCGCGTGCGGCCGGAGACGCTGCCGGCGCGGCGCGGCTCGATCACCGACGCCGGCGGCCACGACCTCGCCGTGACGGTCGAGGCCAGGGAGATCTACGTCGACCCCAAGGACGTCGACGCGGACAAGCGCGACCTGGTCGCCACCACGCTGGCACGGGAGCTGAACAAGCCCAAGGAGGAGATCGCCGCCGCGCTGGCCAAAATCACCCAGCGGTACATCCCGCTGGCCCGCGACGTCGAGCCGGCGCGGGCCAAGCGCATCATGGGCTTCGAGCTCAAGGGCGTGGGGATGAAGGAGACCTACCGGCGCTTCTACCCCGGCGGCTCGCTCGCGGGCGGCCTGCTCGGCTTCGTCGGCGTCGACGGCAGGGGCCTGGAGGGGCTGGAGAGCGCGTACGACGACGTCCTCGCGGGCAAGGACGGCAAGCAGAGCGTCGAGCTCGGCGCGAACCGGCAGCGCATCCCGATGACGCGCAGCCAGCGCGAGGCGCCGGTGCCCGGGCGGGACGTGCGCCTGACCATCAACAGGGACATCCAGTGGGCCGCGGAGCAGGCGCTGGCCCGGCAGGTCCGCGAGACGGGGGCGCGCAGCGGCAGCGTGATCGTCATCGACGTGCCGACCGGGCAGATCCTCGCCATGGCGAACGCGCCCCAGGCCGACCTCAACGACTGGCAGTCGGCCTCGGCCGAGGACCGCGCCAACCGCGCGGTGTCGGAGGTGTTCGAGCCGGGCAGCACCAACAAGGTGATCACGGCCGCGGCGGCGATGGAGGCGGGCGCGGTCACCCCCGACACCGTCTTCCAGGTGCCCGACCACATCCAGTGCGCCGACCGGCAGCTCAGGGACGCCCATCCGCACAAGCCCGAGCCGCTGACGTTCACCGGGATCCTCGCCGAGTCGAGCAACGTCGGCACGATCATGGTATCCGACAAGATCTCCAGTCAGCGGCTGTACGACATGTTCCGGTCCTTCGGATTCGGCGCGCGCAGCGGATCGGGGGTCCCCGGTGAACAGGCCGGCCTGCTGCCGCAGTGGCAGACGTGGTCGGGCAGCCAGCGCTGTACGATCGCCTACGGCCAGGGCATCTCGGTCACCGCGCTGCAGATGGCCAGCGTCTACCAGACGATCGCCAACGGTGGAGTGCGGATGACCCCCTCGATCGTGGCGGGCACCACCGACGCGCACGGCGCGTTCGTCCCCAGCCCCGCGGCCAAGGGCACGCGGGTGATCAGCGAGACCACCGCCAGGAAGATCGCGCTGATGCTGGAGGCCGCGGTGGGCCACGAGGGCACGGGAGAGGAGGCCTCGATCGAGGGCTACCGCGTGGCGGGCAAGACCGGCACCGCCATGCGGTACGACGAGAAGTGCGCGGGATACTGCGGGTACACCGCCACGTTCGTCGGCTTCACCCCCGCGGACCAGCCCCGGCTGATGGCCCTGGCGGTCATCCAGGATCCGAAGAAAGGCCACTACGGCGGCGCCGTCGCCGCCCCGGTGTTCAAGGACGTCATGACTTTCGCGTTGAAGAACAGGAAGATCCCCCCGACCGGCACGAAGGCGCCAGTGATGGTCCTTCGCCCGTCGGAGTGACCGGAGCCGGAGTGGCCGGGGCCGGAGTGGCCGAGGCGAGCGACGGAGGGGGGTACGCTCTCGCCGTGCGTTCCCCGTCGTCCATGCGTCCCGAGGCCGTCCAGGCCCGCCCGCTGTCCGCGCTCGCGTCCCTGCTCGGCACGTCGGCGGCCGTCCCGTCCCCCGGAGCGCGGGTGGTCCGCGGCACGGTCACCGGCATCACCCTCGACTCGCGCCGGGTGCGGCGCGGCGACCTGTACGTGGCCGTGCCCGGCAAAGCCCGGCACGGCGCGGAGTTCGCCGGCGACGCCCTGGCGGCGGGCGCCACGGCGATCCTGACCGACGCCGACGGCCGCGACCCGGCCGTCGCCACCGGGCTGCCGGTGCTCGTCGTGCCCGACCCGAGGGCGGTGCTCGGACAGGTCGCCGCCTGGGTGTACGGCAAGCCGGCGGCCGGCATCACGCTCATCGGCGTCACCGGCACCAGCGGCAAGTCCACCTCGACGTTCCTGCTTGAGGCGGGCCTGCGGGCGGCGGGCCACCGCACCGGCCTGGTCGGCGGCGTGGAGATCCGCGCGGGCGACGTGCGGTTCACCCCCGAGCTCACCACCCCGGAGGCGACCGACCTGCAGGGGCTGTTCGCGCTGATGCGCGAGCGGGGCGTGAGCGCGGCGGCCATGGAGGTCTCCAGCCACGCCCTGGCCCTCGGCCGCGTGGACGGCCTGTTCTACGACGTGTCGATCTTCACCAACCTGTCGCAGGACCACCTGGACTTCCACCGCGACCTGGACGACTACTTCGCGGCCAAGGCGCGCCTGTTCACCCCCGAGTTCAGCCGGGCGGGCGTGGTGAACATCGACGACGCCCACGGCCGGGAGCTGGCCGCCACGGCCAAGATCCCGATCACCACGTTCTCCGCCACCGGGGCGCCGGAGGCCGACTGGCGCGCCGAGGACGTGCGCCTGGGCCCCGCCGGCAGCCGGTTCCGCCTGGTCGGTCCCGGCGGGGTCGAGGCCGAGGTTTCGGTGGCCCTGCCCGGCCCGTTCAACGTGGCCAACACGCTCGGCGCGCTGGTGGCGCTGGTGGAGGCCGGGGTCCCGCTGCAGGCCGCGGTGACCGGCGTCGGCGAGTTCGGCGGCGTGCCGGGCCGGATGGAGCGGGTGCCGGGCGCGGACGACGTCCAGGTGATCGTGGACTACGCGCACAAGCCGGGCGCGGTGGAGTCGGTCCTGCGCTCGCTGCGCGCGGTGCTGGACGACGGGCCGGGAGGCCGCCTGGTGATCGTGCTGGGCTGCGGCGGCGACCGCGACCGCGGCAAGCGCCCGATGATGGGCGAGGCCGCCGTCCGCCTCGCCGACCTGGCCGTGTTCACCAGCGACAACCCCCGTACGGAGGACCCGCTCGCGATCCTCGCCGCGATGCTGGAGGGCGCGCTGCGGGTACCCATCAAGGAGCGGGCCCACGTGGTCGTGGAGCCGGACCGGGCGGACGCCATCCGCCTGGCGATCGGCGGTGCGGCCCCCGGAGATGTGGTAGTTGTGGCCGGCAAGGGACACGAGCAGGGGCAGTACGTCGGGGGCGAGGTCATTCCCTTCGACGACCGCGAGGTCGCCGCCGCGGCCGTCGCGGAGCGGAGCCGGGCGCGGCGGGCGGCGCGGGAGGCCGCCGATGCGTGAGCCGTGGCCGGGCCGTGCCCTGGCGGCCGAGTTAGCGACGCGAAAGAGAGCAGGAAAGACACCATGATCCCGTTGCCGCTGGCCCGGGTCGCCGAGATCACGTCCGGAGCGCTGAACGGGGCGGCCGACCCGGCAGCCGTGGTCCGGGGGCCCGTCGTGATCGACTCACGGGCGGCCGGACCGGGCTCGCTGTTCGTGGCGATCAAGGGTGAGCGGGCCGACGGGCACGACTTCGCCCGGCAGGCCCGCGACGCCGGCGCCGTCGCCGTCCTCGCCACCCGGCCCGTCGACGCGCCGGCCGTGATCGTGGCCGACCCGCTCGCGGCCCTGGCCTCGCTGGCCACCGCCGTGCTGTCGGAGCTGCCCGGCACGACCGTGGTCGGCGTGACCGGATCCGCGGGCAAGACCACGACCAAGGACCTGCTGGCCGGTCTCGCCGCCCGGCTCGGCCCCACGGTCGCCCCCGTCGGCTCGTACAACAACGAGATCGGCCATCCGCTGACCGTGCTCAAGGCCGACGAGACCACCCGGTTCCTGGTCCTGGAGCTGAGCGCGCGCAGCATCGGCCACATCGCCTACCTCGCGGGGATCGCCCCGCCCCGCATCGGCGTCGTGCTCAACGTCGGGACAGCGCACCTCGGGGTGTTCGGCGGCAAGGAGGCGATCGCGCAGGCCAAGGGCGAGCTCGTCGAGGCGCTGCCCGCCGGCGGGGTCGCCGTGCTCAACGCCGACGACCCGCTGGTGCGCGCGATGGCCGGCCGTACGAGCGCGCGGGTGACCTACTTCGGGCGCTCGCCGGAGGCGCACGTGCGGGCGGAGGACGAGACGCTCGACGCGACCGGCCGCGCCTCGTTCACGCTGCGCACGCCGTCCGGCGCCGCCCCGGTCCGGCTGCGCCTGTACGGCGCGCACACGGTGGAGAACGCCCTGGCCGCCGCGGCGGCCGCGCACGAGCTGGGGCTGCCGGTGGCCGACATCGCCGAGGAACTGTCGGCGGCCGAGCCGCGCAGCCGCTGGCGGATGGAGGTCACCGAGCGGCCCGACGGCGTGACCGTGATCAACGACGCCTACAACGCCAACCCCGACTCCATGCGGGCCGCCTTCGGCAGCCTCGCGGTCATCGGGGAGGGACGGCGGCGGTTCGCGGTGATCGCCGCGCTGCGCGAGCTGGGCGAGGACGGCCCGGCGCTGAACGAGGACCTCGGGCGGCTGGCCGCGGGCGCGGGCCTGGAGGCGGTCGTCGTCGTGGGGGAGGACGCCGGGCCGGTGCTGCGGGGCGCGCCCGGCGCGATCCACGTCCCGGACGCCGCGGCGGCGGCGCGGGAGTTGTCGGACCGGCTCGCGCCGGGCGACGTGGTGCTGGTGAAAGGGCCGCGTGCGGCCGGGCTCGAGCGGGTCGCCGAGGCGATCCTCGGAGGTGACGCCCGGTGAGGAACATCCTCATCGCGGGGGCGATCTCGCTGATTCTGTCCATGGTCGGCACGCCGCTGGCCATCCGGCTGTTCGCCCGCAGGGGCTACGGCCAGAACATCCGGGAGGAGGGCCCGTCGGGTCACTACGACAAGAAGGGCACTCCCACGATGGGCGGCACGGTGATCGTCATCGCGTCGCTGATCGGCTATTTCATGGCCCATGGGGTGACCGTCTTCTCGGCGGTCAGCGACCCCCCGACGGCGTCGGGACTGCTGGTGCTGTTCCTGATGACGGGCCTCGGCGCGGTCGGCTTCCTCGACGACTTCATCAAGATCTACAAGCAGCGGAGCCTGGGCCTGCGCAGCGGCGCCAAGGCGGGCGGGCAGCTCGTCGTCGGCGCGATCTTCGCGGTGCTCGTCCTGCGTTTCCCCAACGCCTACGCCGTGACCCCCGCGGAGACGCGGGTGTCGTTCCTGCGGGACATCGGGCCGTCGATCGGGCTGATCGGGTTCATGATCTGGGTCGTGTTCTTCATCGTGGGCTTCTCGAACGCGGTGAACCTGACCGACGGTCTCGACGGCCTGGCCTCCGGCGCCACCTGCCTGGTCCTCGCGGCGTACGTGCTGATCGGCAACTGGCAGCTGCGCAACAGCTGCACGACGGTCGGCTTCGGCCCCAACTGCTACTGGGTGCGAGATCCGCTCGACCTGGCGGTGGTCGCGGCGGCGGTGCTGGGCGCCTGTCTGGGCTTCCTGTGGTGGAACGCGCCGCCCGCCAAGATCTTCATGGGTGACACCGGCTCGCTGGCCCTCGGCGGCGTGATCGCCGGCCTGGCCTTCACCACCCGGACCCAGCTCCTGCTCGTCATCCTGGGCGGCCTGTTCGCGATCATCACGATGTCGGTGATCATCCAGGTCGGTTCGTTCAAGCTGACCCGCAGACGCGTGTTCCGGATGGCGCCCCTCCAGCACCACTTCGAGCTGTCGGGCTGGGCCGAGACGACGATCGTGGTGCGCTTCTGGCTGATCGCCGCGTTGTGCGTCGCCGCCGGTCTCGGACTGTTCTACCTCGAATGGATGCCGAAACAGTGAACGTCGTCGTCGCCGGCCTCGGCGTGTCGGGCGCCGCCGCGGCGCGGGCCCTGGCGGCGCGCGGCGAGCGCGTGACCGTGCTGGAGGCCGTGGACGGCGAGCGGCAGCGCGCGACGGCCGCCGAGCTCGCCGAGCTGGGCGTGGAGGTGCGCTTCGGCGAGCCCGCGCTGCCCGCCGGGACCTCGCTCCTGGTCACCTCGCCGGGCTGGCGTCCCGCCCACCCGCTGCTCGTCGCCGCCGCGGACGCGGGCGTCGAGGTGATCGGGGAGGTCGAGCTGGCCTGGCGGCTGCGGGGCGAGTCCGCGGCCCCCTGGCTGGCGCTGACCGGCACCAACGGCAAGACCACCGCCGTCCGCATGCTCGCGTCCATGCTGTCCGCCGCCGGGCACAAGGCCCTGGCCGTGGGCAACGTGGGCGTCCCGATCGCGGAGGCCGTGGACGGACCGTACGACGTGCTGGCCGTGGAGCTGTCGAGCTTCCAGCTCCACTGGTCCTCGACCCTGGCCCCGCTCGCGGCGGCCGTGCTCAACGTGGCGCCCGACCACATCGACTGGCACGGCTCGATGGAGGAGTACGCCGCGGCCAAGGCGCGCGTCTACGCGGGAGCGGGGACCGTGGTCTACAACGCCGACGACGCGTGGTCGTCCCGCCTGGCCGAGCCGTACGGCTCTCGGGTGGGCTTCACGCTCGCCGTGCCCCGGCCCGGGCAGCTGGGCGTCGTGGAGGACCTGCTGGTCGACCGGGCCTTCGTGGCCGACCCCGCGACCTCGGCGGAGGAGCTGGCCTGCCTCGCCGACGTGCGGCCGTTCGCGCCGCACAACGTCGCCAACGCGCTCGCCGCCGCCGCCCTGGCCCGCGCCTACGGCGTGCCGCCCGAGGCCGTGCGGCGCGGCCTGCGGGAGTTCACCCCCGACCCGCACAGGATCGCCCACGTGGCCCGGGTCGGCGAGGTCGACTACGTGGACGACTCCAAGGCCACCAACCCGCACGCCGCCGCCGCGTCGCTGGCCGCCTACAAGTCGATCGTGTGGATCGCCGGCGGTCAGCTCAAGGGCGCCGACGTCGACGACCTCGTACGGCAGGCCGCGCCCCGGCTGAGAGGCGCGGTGCTGCTGGGGACCGACCGGGACGTGATCCGCCGCGCATTGGCGCGACACGCCGCGAATGTCCCCGTCGTGGACGTGCCGGGGCAAGACACTGGGGTCATGGACCGTGTCGTCGCCGAAGCCGCCCGGCTCGCCACCCCGGGTGACACCGTGCTGCTCGCCCCCGCCGGGGCGTCACTGGACATGTTCGCGAGTTACGGAGCGCGTGGGGAGGCCTTCGCCCGAGCCGTGCGGCGGCTGGCGGCCCGGTGACGGGCCCCGCGACCGGCTCCGCCGGTGCCGCCACCGCACGGAAGGCGGAGCGTCAGGGGCCCGAGCCCGTCGGCTGGGCCGGCGCCCAGCTCGCCGCGCTGCGCGAGCTGCTCGGCCGCCCGCTGACGTCCTACCACCTGGTGCTCGGCTGCAGCGCGCTGCTGCTGGCGCTCGGGCTGATGATGGTGTTGTCGGCGTCGAGCATCGAGGCGCTGCAGCGGACCGGCGACCCGTTCTACTGGTTCCTCAAGCAGGTCACGTCGGTGGCGATCGGGCTCCCCCTGATGTGGGTCTGCTCCCGGTTGCCGCAGCGGTTCTTCCGCCTGGCCGGTTATCCGCTGATGGGCCTGGCGATCCTCGGCCTGCTGATGGTCATCTTCCTCGGCCAGGAACTGCTGGGCGCCCAGCGGTGGATCGTCATCGGCCCGTTCTCGGTCCAGCCGTCGGAGCCGGCGAAGCTGGCCCTGGTGCTGTGGGGGGCCGACCTGCTCGCGGCGCGGGCGCGCGGCGGCCGCATCGAGTGGCGCCAGCTGCTGATCCCGCTGATGCCGGGCGTGGCCCTGCTGGCCGTCCTGGTCATGCTCGGGCGCGACCTCGGCACCACGCTCGTGCTCATGATGGTCTTCCTCGCGCTGCTGTGGGTGGTCGGCGCGCCGGTGCGGCTGTTCGGCGGGATCCTCGCGCTGCTCGCGCTGGCGACCGCCACTATGATCATCGTCGAGCCGTACCGGCTCGACCGCCTCACCGGCTTCCTGCACCCGTGGGACACCGCGCAGAACGAGGGGTTCCAGTCCGTCCAGGGACTGATGGCGATCGGCTCCGGCGGCTGGTTCGGCCTCGGGCTCGGCGCGGGCCGGCAGAAGTGGAACTACCTGCCACATGCCGAGAGCGACTTCATCTTCTCCATCATCGGCGAGGAGCTCGGGCTGATGGGCACGCTCGTGGTGGTCGCGCTGTTCGGCCTGCTCGGCTATGCCGGGCTGCGCATCGCCAGCCGGACGAAGGACCCCTTCGTCCGGCTGGCGGCCGCGGCCACCACCGCCTGGATCGCCGGGCAGGCCGTCGTCAACATCGGCGCGGTCATCGGGGTCTTCCCGGTCACCGGCATCCCGCTGCCCCTGGTGTCGTACGGCGGATCGGCGCTGCTGCCGACGCTCGCGGCGCTCGGCATGCTGCTGTCGTTCGCCAAGCAGGAGCCGGGCGCGGCCGAGGCGCTGGCCGCCCGTGGCCCGGGACCGGTCGCGCGGGCTCTAAGCTGGCTTGGCCTGAACGGCCGCGCCAGGCGGCGGCCCGCGGCCTCGCGGGCACCGGCCCGGCAGCAGGCGGCGCGGCCGCGTACGGCACGAAGAGCAACGACGGAGGAACGGACGCGGGACGATCCGCGGGAAGGTCCGCGAGAACATCTCCGAAGACATCCGCGAGAACATCCGCGAGAACAGGGAGTGACATGAGGGTGGTCCTCGCCGGCGGCGGGACGGCCGGCCATATCGAGCCGGCGCTCGCGCTGGCCGACGCGCTTCGCCGGCTCGACCCGGGGATCGGCATCACCTGCCTCGGCACCGAGCGCGGCCTGGAGACTCGCCTGGTGCCCGCCCGTGGCTACGAGCTCGAACTCGTGCCCGCCGTGCCGCTGCCCCGCTCGCTCAGCCCTCAGCTTCTCACCGTGCCCGGCCGCCTCGCCGGGGCCATCGGCAGCGCCGCGGGCATCCTCGACAAGGTCGGCGCGGACGTCCTGGTCGGCTTCGGCGGGTACGTCGCCACGCCCGGCTACCTCGGCGCCCGCCGGCGCGGCGTGCCGATCGTGGTCCACGAGGCCAACCCCCGGCCCGGCCTGGCCAACCGGCTCGGCGCCCGCCTCACCGAGCACGTCTTCACGGGCCACCCGGACGCCGTGCTCCCGAACGCCCAGTGCATCGGCATCCCGCTGCGCCGCGACATCAGCACGATGGACCGCCTGTCGATGGGCGACAAGGCGCGGTCGTACTTCGGGCTGGAGTCCGACCGGGTGACGCTGCTCGTGTTCGGCGGCTCGCAGGGCGCCCGCTCCATCAACCAGGCGGCGCTGGAGGCCGCGCCCTACCTGCGGGCGGCGGGCGTCCAGGTGCTGCACGTGATCGGGCCCAAGAACACCGTCGAGGTGCAGCCCCCGCCGGGCGACCCGCAGTACGTCATCCTGCCGTACGTCGACCGGATGGACCTCGCCTACGCCGCCGCCGACCTCGTGCTGTCCCGCGCGGGCGCCATGACCTGCGCCGAGCTCACCGCCGTGGGGCTGCCCGCGGCGTTCGTGCCGCTGCCGCACGGCAACGGCGAGCAGCGCCTCAACGCCGAGCCCATCGTGCGGGCCGGGGGCGGCCTGATGGTCGACGACGCGAACCTGTCGGCGGCCTGGATCGTCCAGACGCTGCTGCCGATCCTGAACGACCCCGAGCGCGTGGTCGCGATGTCCGAGGCCGCATCGCGGATGGGCCGCAAGGACGCCGACATGGCGCTCGCCCGCAAGGTGCTGGAGATCGCTCACCGATGAGTCTCGTCAAGCTCGTGGATCCCGTCCCGGCGGCCGACCTGGGGCGGGTGCACTTCATCGGCATCGGCGGCGCCGGGATGTCCGGCATCGCCCGGATCCTGCTCAAGCGGGGCGTGCCGGTGTCGGGCAGCGACGCGCGGCCCTCCGAGCTGCTGGCCGAGCTGCGCGAGCTGGGCGCCGTCATCCACGTCGGCCACGCCGCCTCTCACATCAAGGACGTGGACACGGTCGTGGTGTCCACCGCCATCCGCGACTCCAACCCGGAGTTGGGGGAGGCCCTGCGGCAGAACCTGCGCGTGATCCCGCGCGCCGCCGCGCTGGCCTCGGTCATGACCGGCCGCACCGGCATCGCCGTCGCCGGCACGCACGGCAAGACCACGACCACCTCGATGCTGACCGTGGCGTTGCAGAAGTGCGGCGAGGACCCGTCGTACTGCGTCGGCGGGCAGCTCGTGACGACCGGGCTCGGCGCC
This sequence comes from Microbispora sp. NPDC046933, assembly GCF_040644635.1. Lineage (NCBI taxonomy): Bacteria > Bacillati > Actinomycetota > Actinomycetes > Streptosporangiales > Streptosporangiaceae > Microbispora > Microbispora sp. NPDC046933. The sequence goes on from NZ_JBEYWW010000071.1 coordinate 11,036, forward strand.
GACGACGGCGCGGGCGAGGTGTTCGTGGCGGAGGCCGACGAGAGCGACGGCTCGTTCCTCATGCTCGCGCCGCGCGTCGCCGTGGTCACCAACGTCGAGGCCGACCACCTCGACAACTACGGCGACCCCCAGGCCGTCCACGACGGCTTCGCCCGCTTCGTCGAGCGGATCGGGTCGCTGCTCGTGGTCTGCGCCGACGATCCCGGCGCCGCCGCCCTCGTGCCGGTCGCTCGCGAGCGTGGCCTCGCCGTCGTCACGTACGGCGAGAGCGCCGGCGCCGACCTGCGCACGACCGACGTGGTGCCGCGCGGCCTCGGCGTGGAGTTCGCGGTGGAGCTCGGCCCGGCCGTGCCCGGGGGACCGGGACGCGGCGAGGTGCGCCTGGCCGTGCCGGGCCGGCACAACGCGCTCAACGCCACCGCGGTGATCGCCGTGGCGCTCCACCTCGGCCTGCGCTTCGACGACGTCAAGGAGGGCCTGGCCGCCTTCACCGGGGCCAAGCGGCGGTTCGAGTCCAAGGGCGAGGCCGCGGGCGTGACGGTCTTCGACAGCTACGCCCACCACCCGACCGAGCTGACCGCCGACCTGCGCGCCGCCCGCGACGTCGTCACCGGCGACGGCCGGGTCATCGCGGTCTTCCAGCCGCACCTGTACTCGCGCACCCGGTTCTTCGCCGACGAGTTCGGCGCGGCCCTCGGCCTCGCCGACGAGGTGATCGTGCTGGACGTGTACGGCGCGCGCGAGGACCCCGAGCCCGGGGTCTCCGGCGCGCTCGTCGCGGGGAAGATCCCGCTTCCCGCCGAGCGGGTCGTCTACGCGCCCGACCGGCAGGCCGTGCCCGCGCTCGTCGCCGGCCGGGCCCGTGCCGGGGACATCGTGCTGACGATGGGCGCGGGAGACGTGACGGAGCTCGGCCCGAAGATCGTCGCGGAGCTGTCCGTCCAGTGATCCCGGCCGTGATCGGGGACGTGAGCCGGAGCGTGGGGGACCGGTGAGGCGAGCCGTCCGGCGTTCGGCCCTCGCCACCCTGCTGACCGGCGGGGTGGTCGGCGTCGCCACGTGGGTCGTGTTCTTCTCGCCCGTCCTCGGCGTGCGGGAGGTCGAGATCACCGGCAACAGCCGGATCCCCGCCGAGCAGCTGCGGCAGGCCGCGGGGGTGGGCACCGGCACGCCGCTCGCCACCGTGGACCTCGCCGAGGTCGAACGGCGGGTGCGGGCGATGCGCGCGGTCGAGTCGGCCACGGTCGACCGCGGCTGGCCCGGGACGCTGCGCATCAGCGTGGTCGAGCGCGTCCCCGCCGCGGCCGTGCCCATGGGCGCGACGACCGCGGTGATCGACCGGTACGGGGTCGTCGTGCAGCAGGTGACCGTGGCCCCGCCCCGGCTGCCGGTGCTGCGCGTGCAGCGGGCCGCCGTGGACGATCCCGCCACCAGGGCAGGTCTCACCGTGTTGCGGGCGCTGCCGGAGAGCGTCCTGGAGCGCCTGCGCGAACTGCGCGTCCCCTCTCCCCGGTCGATCACGCTCAAACTCACCGACGGCCGTACGGTCGTATGGGGGGACGCGGCGCGCTCGGCGCAGAAGGGACGTGTCCTGCTCGCCGCCCTCGCCAAGCCGGGAACCAGCTACGATGTCAGCTCGCCGCAGGTGGTGACGGTCAGGTGAGATATCTCACGGGCCGTGGACACGTGATCCGGGCCCGCCCCGGAGCAGGGCATCGTGCGAATAGGACAGCGCGCGACACGCCGGACGGCCTTGCGGCGCGGTTAGTTGACCCTGGGGGACGCGCAACCCTACTGTCCGTATCAATCCTCAGGTTGACATAACGCTAAACCTCAACTTGAGGGTGAGAGTTCAGAAGACGGCGGGCCCTGCCCGCATGGAAACGCAAACGAGCGGAAAGGCCCCTCGTCGTGGCAGCACCGCAGAACTACCTCGCGGTCATCAAGGTCGTCGGCATCGGCGGCGGCGGAGTGAACGCCGTCAACCGGATGATCGAGGAGGGACTCAAGGGCGTCGAGTTCATCGCCATAAACACTGACGCCCAGGCGCTGCTGATGAGTGACGCCGACGTGAAGCTCGACGTGGGGCGCGAGCTCACCCGGGGCCTCGGCGCGGGCGCCAATCCCGAGGTGGGCCGCAAGGCCGCCGAGGACCACCGGGAGGAGATCGAGGAGGTCCTCAAGGGCGCCGACATGGTCTTCGTGACCGCGGGTGAGGGCGGCGGCACCGGGACCGGCGGCGCGCCGGTCGTGGCCAGCATCGCCCGTTCGCTCGGCGCGCTCACGATCGGCGTGGTCACCCGGCCCTTCAGCTTCGAGGGCAAGCGCCGGGCCATGCAGGCCGAGGCCGGCATCGAGACCCTCCGCGAGGAGGTCGACACCCTGATCGTCATCCCGAACGACCGGCTGCTGTCGATCTCCGACCGCCAGGTGAGCGTGCTCGACGCGTTCAAGGCCGCGGACCAGGTGCTGCTGTCCGGTGTGCAGGGCATCACCGACCTCATCACCACCCCCGGTCTGATCAACCTGGACTTCGCCGACGTGAAGTCGGTCATGTCCGGCGCGGGCTCGGCCCTCATGGGCATCGGCCACGCCAGGGGCGACGACCGGTCGGTCGCCGCCGCCGAGATGGCGGTCTCCAGCCCGCTGCTGGAGGCGAGCATCGACGGCGCCCACGGCGTGCTGCTGTCCATCGCGGGCGGCTCCGACCTGGGCCTGTTCGAGATCAACGAGGCGGCCCAGCTCGTCAGCAACGCCGCCGCGCCCGACGCCAACATCATCTTCGGCACGGTCATCGACGACGCGCTCGGCGACGAGGTGCGGGTGACGGTCATCGCGGCCGGGTTCGACGAGCCCGCGCCGGCCGTGCCGGTGGCCGCGCCGCTGTCGCGGCCCCAGCAGGCGGCCCGTCCGGCGCCGG
>NZ_JBEYWW010000072.1:0-11099 GCF_040644635.1 Microbispora sp. NPDC046933
CCCGGACGGCCGGACGGTCGTGCCCGGACGGCCGGACGGTCGTGCCCGGACGGCCGGACGGTCGTGCCCGGACGGCCGGACGGTCGTGCCCGGACGGCCGGACGGTCGTGCCCGGACTCGCCCACGACCGACGCGGAAACCCGCCGGCGGCCGGCGGGCGCCCCGCGGGCGCGTCAGTCGCGCTCGGGGTCCAGGGGGACGAGCAGGTCGTGCAGGTCCTCGAAGAGTCCCGGGGCCGCGCACAGCGCCATGTCGGGACTCACCGGCCTGCCGTTCAGGCCGCCGAGGCGGGCCCCGGCCTCCACGGCGATCAGGCCCGCCGCCGCGTGGTCCCAGTAGTTGGTGCCGCGCTCGTAGTAGGCGTCGACCCGGCCCGCGGCGACCGAGCAGAGATCGACCGCGCACGAGCCGCCCCGCCGGATGTCCCTGACCTGGGGCACCACCTGCGCCAGCACCTCGGCCTGCACCCGGCGCCGCCCGGCCGCGTAGCCGAACCCGGTGGCGACGAGGGCCTTGGCCAGCGGGACGCCCGTGTTGCAGCGCAGCCGCTCACCCCCCAGCCAGGCGCCCCCGCCCTTCGACGCGGTGAACAGCTCGCCGCGCGGCACGTTGTGCACCACTCCCGCGACGATCTCGCCGTCCACCTCGACGCCGATGCTGACCGCCCAGTCCGGCAGGCCGTACAGGAAGTTGACCGTGCCGTCGATGGGGTCGACGACCCACCGGACGCCTCCCTCGCCGGGGGTGTCGCCGCCCTCCTCGCCGAGGACCGCGTCGCGCGGCCTGGCCTCGGCGATCCTGCTGCGGATCAGTTCCTCCGCGGCCCGGTCGAGCGCGGTGACGACGTCGGTGGGGCTCGACTTGGTGGCGAGCACCTCGGGCCGCGCGGGCCGCTTGGCGAGCAGCATCTGGCCGGCCTCCTCCGCTATGCCGGCCGCCAGCTCCAGCAGCTCCTCCACCCGCGCCCGGTCATGCCGGTGCTCCCGCTCGTCCATCCTGGCCTGCCCCCTCCTCGTACGTGCTCAAAACGAAGCGCGGCCGGCGCCCGGCTCGGGCGTCGGCCGCACGGATGACATCCTCTTAAATCAGGATGTACCGCCATCCAACGGTCAGCTCAGGGACGGCGGCCGGGTCCACTCCTCGCCCAGGACGTGCTGCCGGAGGAAGGCCAGAACGGTCTCGTACCAGGCGATCGCGTTGCCGGGCTTGAGCACCCAGTGGTTCTCGTCCGGGAAGTAGAGGAACTTCGACTCGACCCCCGAGCGCTGGAGGTCCCACCACAGCCGCAGGCCCTCGCCGATCGGCACGCGGTAGTCCTTGTCGCCGTGGATCACCAGCATCGGCGTCCTGATCTCCCCAAGCCACTGATGGGGCGACAGCCGGGCGTAGCGGGCGGACCCGAGCGCGCCGAACTCCCGCTGCCAGTAGTTCGCGCCGTCGGTGGTGCCCGCGAACTGGTCCAGATTCCACAGCGAGGCGTGCGTCACGACGGCCCGGAAGCGGTCGGTGTGCCCGGCGACCCAGTTGGCCATGTAACCGCCGAACGAGCCGCCCATCGCCGCGGTCCGCTGCTCGTCGATCTCCGGCCGCTTGAGGCACTCCTCCGTGATCGCCATGAGGTCGGCGTGGGTCACCGGCCCCCAGTCGCCCCAGCCCCGCTCGATCATGCCCTGGCCGTACCCGGTGGAAAGGCAGGGGTCGGGCAGCAACACGGCGTAGCCGTGCCGGGCCATGATCCAGGGGTTCCAGCGCCAGCTCCAGTCGTTCCAGCTCGCCAGCGGGCCGCCGTGGATCCACAGCAGGAACGGCGCCGGGGCCTCGGCGGTCGCCTCCGCGGGGACGACCAGCCAGCCGCGGATCTCGGTGCCGTCCTCGGCCGTCGCGGTCACCTCGGTCAGCGTGCCGGGCAGTTCGAGCGGCGGCGTGGGCGAGGGCAGCGTCGTCACCGAGCCGTCCGCCGCGATCCGCACGGGGCGCGGCGGCGAGTCGATCGCGCCGCGCAGGGCGTAGACCGAGCCGTCGGGCGCCGGGCACAGCTCGGCGTACGCCCCGTCGTCGGAGGTCACCCGGGTGACCGCGCCGTCGAGGGAGACGCGGAAGACCGGCCTGCGGCCCAGGTGGTCGGCCGCGAAGAAGAGCTCCCGCGAGGAGGGCGCCCACGCGACCGACGCGGGGAAGATCTCCCCGGCGACCGCGCGCCCCTCGCCCGTGGCCAGGTCGATCACCCACAGGTCGAGCGCGACCGGCGTCTCCTGCGTCCCGTGCCGCTCCCGCACGCACGCGACGAGCCGCCCGTCGGGCGACACCCTGACCGGCCCGGTGAAATCGTGCCCGCCGGACGTCGCGAGCGTGCGCCGCGACCCGTCCGCGACGTCGATCGCGACCAGGTCCGTACGGACGTCCCCGTTCGGCAGGAACACCTGCCAGGTGCTGATCACGGACGAGCCGTCGGGCGCCAGGTCGAACGCGGCGTCGCGCAGCCCGCCGCCGGGCTCGGGCGTGAGGTCGCGCACGTCCTCCAGTCCCTCGCCTGCGGCGCGGCCGGCGAACAACCGGGTCCCGGCCGGGCCGAGGTCGTGGTCCCAGTAGCGCACCGGGTAGCCCTCGTGCAGGATCGCGCTGACCCCGGCCTCCTCGCGGGCCTTGCGCCGCTCCTCCTCGGTTCCGGCGTCGCCGGGCAGCACCTCGGAGGTGTAGACGACCGTGCCGCCCGCCGCCCGCACGCCGCCGATCCCGCCGGGGCGGGTGGCGACGCGCGCCGGCTCGCCGCGCTCGGGCAGCAGCCACAGGGCGGCCGTGTCGCCGCCGCTCTCCTTGGCTGTCTCGTCGGGCCGCCGGGAGACGAAGAACAGGGTCCCGTCGGGGGCGAACTCGGCCCCCGCCTCCCCCTTCGCCGACCGGGTCAGCCGGCGGGGCTCGCCCCCGGGGTCCTGGGGGATCTCCCACAGCGCGGTGCCGTACGACTTGCCGTCGGGATTGAGCGACTGGACCACGGACACGAGCCGGGTCCCGTCGGGCGACAGCCGCAGGGCGTTCACGCGCGGCAGGGCCGTGTATTCGCGGATGTCCGGAAATTGGCTCACCGCTCGAACCTACTCGCTGACACACCGCCCGCCCAAGCCTTATAGGCGCGGGCGGAACCGTCGTACCCCCCGCGTAAGGTGTGGCGCATGGGGAGCACCAACGGGTACGACGCCCTGCTCGTCGTCTCCTTCGGCGGGCCGGAGAAACCCGAGGACGTCATGCCGTTCCTGGAGAACGTCGTGCGGGGGCGGGGGGTGCCGCGCGAGCGGCTGCTGGAGGTCGAGGCGCACTACCAGGGGTTCGGCGGGGTCAGCCCGATCAACCAGCAGTGCCGCGACCTGATCGCCGCGCTCGACGTGGACCTGCCGGTCTACTGGGGCAACCGCAACTGGCACCCGTTCCTGGAGGACACGGTCCGGCGGATGAAGGAGGACGGCGTCCGCAAGGCGGCGGCCTTCGTCACCGCGGCCTACAGCTCCTACTCGAGTTGCCGCCAGTATCTCGACGACATCGCCCGTGCCCGCGCCGCCGTCCCCGGCGCCCCCGAGATCGTCAAGCTCCGCCACTACTACGACCACCCCGGGTTCATCGCGGCGATGGCCGACCACACCCGCGAGGCCCTCGGCCGGCTGCCCGCCGACGCCCGCGAGCAGGCCCGCCTCGTGTTCACCGCGCACAGCATCCCCGTCTCCATGGCCCGCACGGCGGGGCCGGCGGGGGGCGCGTACGAGGCCCAGCTCAGGCGGGCCGCGGAACTGGTGACCGGACACGTGGACGAGGGGCGGGCCTGGGACCTGGTCTGGCAGAGCCGCAGCGGCCCGCCGCAGGTGCCCTGGCTTGAGCCGGACGTCTGCGACCACCTGGAGGCGCTGCACGCCGAGGGCGTGCGGTCGGCCGTCCTGGTGCCCATCGGGTTCGTCTCCGACCACATGGAGGTCGTCTACGACCTCGACGTGGAGGCCGCGGCCACGGCCGAGAAGCTCGGTATGGCCCTCACCAGGGCCTCGACCGCGGGCACCCACCCGAGGTTCGTGTCGATGGTGGCCGAACTGCTCGCCGAGCCCGAGCCCGCGGCGTGCCCGGCGACCTGCTGCCCGGCGCCCGTACGGCCCGCCCGGCCGGCCTGATCGCCTCCGGCGCCCGGTGTTCGGCCGAGCAGGAGCACACCATCGGGGGCCGTCCCCGCGCGGCCGGGCCTTCCGCGTCAGGAGGCGTAGGCGCGGGCGTACGCGTCCGCGAGGGACAGGACCTTGTTCACGTAGTCCCAGGAGTGGTTGTAGAACCACACGGACTTCCTGAGCTTGTCGCCGCCGGCGCCGGCCCCGTTGGCGCACAGGTATTTGGCGGCCGACGGCACCGCGTCGTAGGGGCTCCAGATGTCCGCCTCGCCGTCGCCGTCGCCGTCCACGCCGTACGCCTTCCAGGTGGCGGGCATGAACTGCATCGGCCCGAGCGCCCCCGCGGACGAGGGGCCGTTGTTGCGGCCGTGGCTGCTCTCGACCTGGCCGATGGCGGCGAGGACGGTCCACGAGAGGCCGGGGCAGACGGTGGCGGCCCGCTGGTAGAGGTCCAGGTAGCTCGTGGGCCGTCCCACCAGGGCCTGCCCCGGCGTGGCCGTGGCCCGCGGCCGGACGGCGGCCTGGCCGACCCGCACGACCTGCGCGCCCTTGCCGAGCAGGCGCGCGACCGCCGTTTCGCTCACCTTGCCGGGATCGCCGTGGACCAGCACCACGACGCCGCCCGGGAAGCCGAGCCTCTGCCCCAGGTCCCGGCTGACCAGGCCGTCCACACCGGTCAGTCCGAGCGAGGCCGAGGCCGCGACGCGCAGCCTCGGGCCCCGGTCGATCTGGTACTCCGCCCCCAGCACCATGCCGAGACGCTTGATCGCGGCCGCGTCGGCGACGATCTCGCCCCGCGCGAGCGCGCTCCACACCTCCGGGTGATCGGCCACGTTCTTCGGCGTCCAGGACCGGAACGTGGCCGGGTCGACCGCGAGCAGCCGCAGGGCCGTGCCGGACACGTGCACCGCGCCGCCGTCGGCGACCGCGACCTTCTGCACGTGCGGCAGCTTGGCGATCTTCAGCAGGGTGCGCTGCGGCACCCGCTTCGGGGAGATGGCCAAGAGGTGCGGCGGCGTGACCTGGACGCCGGGCCCGCCGACGACCGGCGCGCTCGACGGCAGCGTGCGGTCGGGCACGAGGCTTCCCGCGGTCGCCCGCGCGGCCGGAAGGGGGTCGTCGGCCCGTGCCCCGTCCGTTCGGGTCCGGCCCGTCTCCGCCCGGCCGCCGCCGGCCGCCAGCGCGCCGTTCTCCGGCCAGGTGACCAGGAAGGCGGCGCCGGCGGCGATGACGCTCAGGATCACGGCCGCGAGGCCGGTCACGATCGGGCGGAGCCGCGTGGAGGCGGTATGAGTGGGCGATCTCACCTCAGAACCCTGCACCCCCGACGCGGAAAAATCACTTGCCCCATGATATGCGGGTAGGCGATGGTCAAACCGGAGACAAACGCCGTCCGCGTGTCCCGGGGCCTCCCGGGACCGCCGCCGCTGTCGAACGGCCGGCCCGGACGCACATGCACTACGTGCCGAAGGGGAACGCAACATGGTCGGGCCGTACCGCGGGCTGTTCGGCACGCCTGGAGTCAAGGGCTTCGTCATCGCGGGGTTCGTCGGGCGGGCGCCCATGTCGATGCTCGGCATCGGCGTCATCCTGCTGATCACCGCCGTCACCGGTTCGTACGCGAAGGCCGGGGCCGTGGCGGCGACCCTCTCGATCGCGGTCGCCGTGGCCGGGCCCCTCACCGGGCGGCTGGTGGACCGGTTCGGCCAGGCGCGGGTGCTGGTCCCGCTGGTTCTGCTGCACGGCTGCTCGCTCACCGTCCTGATGCTGTGCGCGCACGCCAGCGCGAACGATTTGGTGCCCGAGTGGACGCTGTACGCCGCGGGCGCGGCGTCCGGCGCCACCGGGATCTCGCTCGGCTCGATGGTCCGGGCCCGCTGGTCGCACGTGCTCGACGACCCCGCCAAGCTGCACACCGCGTTCTCGTTCGAGTCCGTGGCCGACGAGGTGATCTTCGTGGGCGGCCCCGCCTTCGTGACCGCCCTCACGATCGCGATCAACCCCTACGCGGGCCTGATCGCGGCGATCGTGCTGACCGTCTCGGGCACGCTGGCGTTCGCCTCGCTCCGCGGCACAGAACCGCCCGCCGTGCGACACCGGGGGGCGGCCGGGTCCCCGATCGCGATCCCCGGCGTCGCGGTGCTGTCGGCGGTCTTCCTGGCCATGGGCGCGGTGTTCGGTTCCGTCGACATCATCACCGTGGCCTTCGCCGAGGAGCACGGCAGCAAGGGCGCGGCCGGCCTGCTGCTCGCGTCGATCGCGGCCGGCAGCGGGGTCTCCGGCCTGTGGTACGGCTCACGGCAGTGGAAGATCAGTCTGCGCGCCCGGTTCGTCCGGGGGCTCTCGCTGTTCGCCGCCGGGCTCACGCCGGTGCTGCTCATGCGCGACGTGCGGATCATGGCGCTGGCGCTCTTCGTCGCCGGCCTGTCCATCTCGCCCACCATCATCACCGGGTTCTCACTGGTGGAACGCCTGGTCCCGGCGGCCCAGCTCAACGAGGGCATGGCGTGGATCACCACCTCGATCAACCTCGGCGTCGCCGTGGGCTCCTGGGCGGGCGGACGGCTGACCGACCTGTACGGCGCGTCCAACGCGTACGGCTTCTCCTACGCCTGCGGCCTGCTCGCGGTCGCCGTCGGCCTCGGCGGCTCCGCGCTGGTCCGTGTGCGTCACCAGCACACGAACTGAGACAGAGGCGGGCCCATAGGCAGCGGGCCGATTCATGAGTAGTGTTCATGTTCACCTCGGGACGGACGCCCGGGGGCGAGGGAGGAGCATGGACGCCTTCGTCAACTGGGCGCGCAACCAGTCCGTCACCCCCGCGGAGGTCCGCGCCCCCGCCTCGGCCGCCGAGGTCGCCGACGCCGTGCGGGACGCCGCGAAGGCGGGCCGTCGCGTGCGCATGACCGGCACCGGGCACTCGTTCACCGGGGTCGCGCTCACCGACGGCATCCTGCTGCGCCCCGGCGCGCTGACCGGCGTCCTCGATGCGGGCGACGGGTGGGTCAAGGTCGCCGCCGGCACCCCGCTCCACGCGCTGAACGAGGAACTCCACCGGCGCGGCCTGGCGCTGGCCAACATGGGCGACATCACGGCCCAGACCGCCGCCGGGGCGATCCAGACCGGGACCCACGGCACCGGCAGGCACGTCGGCGGCCTCGCCGACCAGGTCGTCGAACTGGAGATGGTGCTCGCCGACGGCTCCGTGACGACCGTGCGCGAGGGCGACCTGTTCGACGCGGCCCGGGTGGGTCTCGGCGCGCTGGGCATCCTGACCGCCGTCACGTTCCGGGTGGAGCCCGCGTTCCTGCTGCGCAACCGCCGCGAGCCGATGGCGTTCAGCCGGATCCTCGACACGCTCGACGACCTGACGGAGGCCGACGACCACCTCGACTTCTTCTGGCTCCCCCACACCGACACCTGCCTGGTCAAACGCAACAACCGCGACACCGGACCGGCCCGGCCGCCCGCGGCGTTCAAGCGGTGGCTCGACAACGTCTTCCTGGAGAACACGCTGTTCGGCACGGCCTGCGCCGTCGGGGCGCGCTTCCCCGGCGCGGTGCCCGCGATCAACGGGATCTCCGGGCGGCTGCTCGGCGCGTCGGAGTGCGTCGACACCTCTTACAAGATCTTCACTTCGGTGCGCGAGGTCCGGTTCCTGGAGATGGAGTACGCCGTCCCGCGCCACCACCTCGCCCAGGCCCTGAGGGAGACGCGCGACCTCGTGGAGCGGTCGGGCTGGCCGATCACCTTCCCGGTCGAGGTGCGGGTCACGCCGCCCTCGGACGCCTGGCTGTCCACCGCGTACGGCAGGCCCTCGGCGTACGTCGCCTGCCACGTCTACCGCCAGGCGCCCAACCCCGCGTACTTCGAGGGCGTGGAGGAGATCATGGTCAGGCTGGGGGGCCGGCCCCACTGGGGCAAGCTGCACACCCGCGACGCGGACTACCTGCGTACGGTGTATCCGAGGTTCGGCGACTTCCTCGCGCTGCGCCGCGAGATGGACCCGGACGGGCTGTTCGCCAACGATTACCTCGACCGGGTGCTCGGCGCGTCGCGGGAAGGCTGACCCCATCGCCGCGTAAAGTCCCTCTCCACGGTCCGGCGTCTTCCGCGTGTCGCGTTGCCCGCGCCGGCCCTCGGGCAGGCACATTGCGGAGCACGGGCACACCAGAGCCCGGCACGCCACTCGAACCCGAGGGAGCAAGCAGGAATGAGACCCTCCCGCAGGTCCGGCCGCACGGCGTACGGCACGGTCACGCCGCCGTGCGCCGCGCCCGTGCCGTACGGACGGGCGGTGGGCGCGCACCACCTGAGGAGACACGACCCTCGCTCTCGCCTTCTGGGCCGGATCGGCGGCGCGGCCGCAGCCCGTGGACTGCCGCTTCCACACGACCGACAGGTTGCGGAAAGGTGAACGCAAAAAATGTGACCGGGGTCACAACACCTGCCTCGCCCCCTGGCGAGGCGATGTTCGGACATGCCGGGTACGGTGCTGGAAGGCAACCGGTTCACGCGAGAGACTCAAGGGTCCGGGGGAAGACAGAGCACGACGACGAAGGGACTCGCATGCAGGAGCTCCGTCTCGTCGCGGTGAGTGAGGACGGAACGTACCTCGTCCTGGCGACGGCCGGGCGGGGCACGCGCTTCACGCTGCCCGTCGACGACCGGCTCCGCGCTGCGGTCCGCGGCAACTTCTCCCGTCTCGGCCAGTACGAGATCGAAGTGGAGAGCCCGTTGCGTCCCAAGGAGATCCAGGCGCGCATCCGTGCCGGCGAGACGGCGGAGGAGATCGCGGCCACCGCCGGCATTCCGGTGGAGAGAGTCCGCTGGTTCGAGGGACCGGTTCTCCAGGAGCGCGAGTACATGGCCCAGCAGGCCCAGCGGGTCTCGGTCCGGATGCCGGGCGAGACCACCCCCGGGCCCACGCTCGGCGAGCTGGTCGCCGAGCGGCTCACCCGGCGCGGCGTGCCCGCCGACGAGATCGACTGGGACTCGGCCAAGCGCGACGACAACCTGTGGCGGGTGCGGCTCGGCTTCGTCTGGAACGGCCACACCCGTCACGCCGAGTGGCTCTTCGACCCTCGCCGCCGCCACATCACCCCCAACGACGACGAGGCCATGCGCCTGTCGGCCGCCGAGTACGTCGAGCCTGAGCGGGACGACGCCACGGTGCGGCCCTTCGTGCCCCGCCTCGCGTCTCCCAAGCTCGCCCCGGTGCCGCCGCTGCCCGAGGAGACCTCTCCCCGCCGCGACGAGCCCGGTCTCAGCGTGCCTGCCGTACGCTCCGAGCCCGCGGTGCGGTCCGAGCCTGTGCCGGCGCCGCGGCTGAGCCCGCCGCTGCGGGCGGAATCCGGCCGGCCCGAGCCGTACGCGGACGAACCGGCGGCGTACCGGCCCGAGCTGACCCCGGTGCCCTTCCGGCTGCCGCAGTCGCTCGTCGCCACCCCCGATGCCGCGCCCCCGCCGCCCGCCGTCGAGCCCAGGGTGGAGGACAGGGTGGAGGACAGGCCGCGGGCCGAATCCGCGGCGCAGGCCGCTCCTCCACGTACGCCCTCCGACCCGCCTACGCCCTTCGACGTCGCCCCGGCCACCCCGTCCGGCGCGGGCGTTCCGGACGCTCCGGGCCGGGAGACCTCCGGGGACGGCGCGCGCCGCGAGGACGGTCAGGATGCGGTGGGACGCCAGGCCGCGTCCCAGCCTGTGGCGGATGCCCCGGCTCCCGCGCCTGTGGCGGACACCCCCGTGCCGGCCCCCGTGACCGTCGGGGACAGTGCCGTCGTCGAGTCCGGCGTGCCCCGGCCCGCCACCGTGGAGGCCGCCGTCGCCGGACCGGCGTCCCGCCCGCAGGAGCCTGCCGCCCCGGACGCGGCGCCCGACGTCCCCACCAGCGTGACGCCACCCAGTGGAGCGCCGGAGGCGCAGGAGGCCGCGCGTCCGGCGACGCCCGTGGACCAGGTGGCCACCGAGGACTCCACGACGACCACGAGCACCACCCCGACCCCGGACTCCGGCATGACAGGCTCCGGGGCGACGGACGTCGTGACCTCCGCGGCGTCCTCTCAGGACGCCGAGGGCGGCGCCTCCCGCCGCGAGAGCACGGAGACCGCCGTGGAGGCCGCCGCGTCGGTCCCCGGCGCGGCCGCGGAGGCCGCGACCCCGGCCGAGCCCTCGGCCGGTGCGTCCGCGTCTCAGCCGGTCCCCGGCGCGGACACGGGCACGGACACGGGCATGGACACGGCGGCGGACACGGGCACGGACACGGCAGTGCGCCCGGCCGAGGGCGGCGCGACGGACGAGGCGTCGCCGTCGGCCGCTGTTCCCGTCCCCGCACCCGCTCCACGCCCGGACTCCGCACCCCCGGACTCCGCGAAGGAACCCACGGCAGGCCCCGCGGCCGACGCCCCAGCGGCGAGTGCGCCCGCGCCGAGCACGCCCACAGAGTCCGTCTCGGCGACCACCTCGGCGCCCACTTCGGAGCCCACCGCAGCACCTTCCGCTCCGGCCACACCGGCGGCTCCTGCCGCTCCGGCGGCCTCGGCTCCAGCTACCGCCCCGGCGCCCCGGACGGGGGACGCCGGGAAGACGCAGCGTGCGGGCGACGGGTCCAAGGACGGGGCGAAAGAGGCGCAGAAGGAGGCTCCGAAGGACGCCAAGCCGGAGACGCCCGCCCCACCAGTGCCGAAGCCGGCTCCCCCGCGGCCCCGCAAGTCGCGTGGACGCCGGGCGTCGGTGCCGACCTGGGACGAGATCATGTTCGGCGCGCGCAAGCAGGACTGACCCCACAGGACGCGGCGTCGTCAGGCGTCGCGGGGCGGAGCCCTCCACGAGGTCGGCCGTCACCATCACCCGGCGCGGAAGGCCGGCCGGGGAGTTCGCGACCCGCGGACGCTGTACGACCTGGGCGAGGCCATCTTCGTCTACCTCGACCAGCTCGCCGACGCGGCCGCGGAAGGC
>NZ_JBEYWW010000073.1:0-10428 GCF_040644635.1 Microbispora sp. NPDC046933
TGACCGTCGCGGTCACGCCCTCCAGCTTGTTCAGCTTGCGCTCGATCCGGTTGGCGCACGACGCGCAGGTCATGCCGCCTATCGAAAGCTCGACCACGCCAGACGGCCGGTCACCGGTGATGGAGGACATCACCTCTCCTTTCCGCGTCATGCCCGTTGTCAGTGGCCGGAGTGGGCGTGTTCCGACCCGTGGTCCGCCGTGGCGGTGGGAACCGCCCCTGATGATTGCTCCGCCCGCACGGTGAAGGCGGCGGTGTGGACGGTCCCGTCGTGCTGGAAGTCGAGGAAGAGCCGGTAGTCGCCGCGGCTGGGGACCTCGGCGTAGAAGGTGATCCCCGGGCCGGCGGGGGTGACGCCGTCGCCCGGGGCGCCGTCGGGGTGCACGTGCAGGTAGGCCAGGTCGCCCACACGCAGCGCGACCAGGTGGCCGTAGGCCCCCAGATAGGGCTGCAGATCGGTGACGGGCCTGCCGTCCCTGCTGATCTCGGCGACGAGCTTGCTCGCCGCACCCGGTGTGAGGGTGCCGTCGAGCCGGACGGTGTATCCGTCGACCGTCACCGTACGGCTGGGCGCCGGCAGGGCCCGGGGCGCGTAGTCGCCCGGGGCGTACAGGTCGGCGCCGAGGGTCAGCCCTTCCCCGCCCTGGGGGGCGAAGTCGGCGAAGATCCGGTAGGCGCCGGCGTCGGGCAGCGTCAGCGGCACCGACCAGATCCCCTCGCCGGACAGCTCGGGGTGCAGGTGCCGGAAGACGGTCGCATCCCGGCTGACCACGATGAGGTGCAGCTTCTTGTCGTGCTGGGTCTCGTAGGCGGTCACCGGGCGGCCGTCGGGGCCGTTCACCGTGAACCGGAAGTCGGTCTCCGTCCCGGGTGTGATGGTCGTGGTCTGCGGCGTGAGGGTGTAGCCGTTCTGGGACACCTGGAGTCCTCCCGGTACGTGTTCCGTCTTCTGCGCGGCCTGTGCAGGGGTCGTGTGGCCGCCATGGTCGTTCTTCGCGGGCTCCGGGCCGGTCGCGCCGACGGCGCCGCCGACGCCCAACGCTCCTCCGAAGATCACGGCGAGACCGAGGACATAGGCGCCCAGGCGGGCTGGCGTGTTCATTTCTTGTCCACCACTTCGTATCCGGCCTCCTCGACGGCGGCCCTGATCCGGGCCGTGTCGACGGGGCTGTCGCTTTCGACTGTCACAATCCCGGTGGTCAGATCGACCTCGACACCGGTGACACCGGGGACCTCGCCGACTTCCTCCTTGACCGAGCTGACGCAGTGGCCGCAGGTCATGCCGGTGACGGTGTAGGTGGCTGTGGTCATGACGCTTCTCTTTCGTGGAATCGATCAGGAACGGACGAGACGGGCGACGGCGTCGGAGGCTTCCTTGATCTTGACGTCGGCCTCGGTGCCGCCCTTGGCGATGGCCTCGGCGACGCAGTGCGCCATGTGCTCGTCCAGCAGTTCCAGGGCGAACGCCTGGAGCGCCCTGTTGGCGGCCGAGACCTGGGTGAGGATGTCGATGCAGTACTTGTCCTCGTCGACCATCCGCTGCAGTCCGCGGATCTGCCCCTCGATCCGGCGCAGCCGCCTGAGGTGGTCTTCCTTTGTCCCCGTGTATCCGGCCATCTCCCCGCCTCGCTCCGCTGAGGTCCGTTGTCCCTATCTAACACCCTACCCCCCTAGGGTATTTCGCGGGCCCGCCACGACCGAGGGCGGGCCCGCCCTGTGTGACCTACACCTGCACGGACGTCGCTTCGGCATCCGTCGCGGCGGGCGCCGCCGACGCGGGCTTCCGCATGAGCAGCAGGGTCAGTACGGCTCCGATCGCCGCCACGACGGCGGCGCCGGCGAAGGCGGCCCGGAAGCCGTCGGTGAGCGCGGCCGGGCCGGTCCCTCCGGCGGCGGCCGTCCCGCCGGTGGCGAGCGCGGTCATCACGGCCAGGCCGAGGGCCGAGCCGATCTGGTAGGTGGTGTTGACGATGCCCGAGGCCAGCCCGCTCTCCTCGGGCCGCGCGCCGGACATCGCCGACATCATCGAGGGGATGTAGGCCAGGGACATGCCGACCGCCGCGACCAGCGAGGCGGGCAGCACGTCGGCGGCGAAGGCGCCGTCCGGCCGGACCAGGGACAGCCCGGCCACCCCCGCCGCCAGTACGGCGAGCCCGACGACGATCAGCGGCTTGGCGCCGAACCGGCCGAGCAGCCTGGCGGTGATCCCGATCATGAAGATCATGATCGCGATCGTCATCGGGAGCAGGGCCGCCCCGCTGGGGAAGGCGCTGTAGCCAAGGACCTGCTGCAGGTAGAGGTTGAGGAAGTACCACATCGGGATCCAGGCGGCGCCCAGCAGCGCCATCGCCAGGTTGGCGACGGCCAGTCCGGGGGTGCGCCAGATCCTTGGCGGCATGAGCGGCTCCCGGATCACGCGCTGCACGAGCAGGAACAGCGCGAGCAGCACGATCGCCCCGGCCAGTTCCAGCAGCGTCGCGGCGGATCCCCATCCCTGTTCGGGCGCCCGGACGATGGCGAAGACGGCCAGGGCGATCCCGGCGGTGACGGCGACTCCGCCGAGCACGTCCACCGAGCCACGCCGGCCGGCGACCGCGGGCAGCAGCGCGGGCACCGCCAGCAGGGTCGCCACCCCGATCGGGATGTAGACGATGAAGACCCACGGCCAGCTCAGGTATTCGGTGATGACTCCGCCGAGGAACACCCCCGCGGTGCCGCCGGCCGGCGCGGCCGCCCCGTACAGCGCCATGGCCTTGCCGAGCTCTCGCGGGTCGTGCCCGAAGAGCATCATGAGCAGGGTCATCGAGGCGGGAGCGATGAGCGCGCCGCCGATGCCCTGCACGCCACGGCCGAGGATCTCCGCCCAAGGACTGCTCGCCACGGCGGCGACGGCCGAACCGGCGATCAGGACGAGCCAGCCGGTGACGAAGATCCTGCGGGCGCCGAACAGGTCGGACAGGCGCCCGCCGAGCAGCAGCAGGCCGCCGAAGGCGATGACGTAGGCGTTGAAGACCCACTGCAACGTGTCCGGGGAGAAACCCAGGTCGCGCTGGATGTCGGGTAACGCGACCCCGATGATCGAGGTGTCCATGATGACCATGAACTGCGCGGCGGCGAGCACGACCAGTGCCCTCCACCTGCGCGGATTGACGGCGTTCATGCCGCACTCCTGTTCTTCGCATCCCCCGCGATGGGAGGATGCGGTAGGGGGTTGGGTGTGATGCCGAATCGGACCGGCCCCGCAGGTGGGCGTGCATTGCCGGTGCACGCCCACCGCCTTCTTCCGGGCCCGGTCCGCTAGCCCTGACTCGCCAGCGCGTAGCCGGCCTGTTCGACCGCGGCACGGATCTCCTCGTCGGTGAATCCGGAGCCGCTGACGGTGACCGCGCCCGCCGGCAGGTCGACCGCCACTCCGGTCACTCCGCCGACCTTGCCGATCTCCCCGGAGACCGACGAGACGCAGTGCCCGCAGGTCATCCCGCTCACCGAATAGACCTTGCTCTCACCCGTGGTCGCCGCACCGGCCGCCTCGGCCTGAGCCGGCTCCGTGCCACACGCGCATGCCGTGCACATATCCATCCTCCTTGTGAAGTTACCCCCGAGGGGTATCTGCCGCCAGAGACGATAACATACCCCCGGGGGGTGTCAACCGGCCGTGGTCGAACCCGCCGGCCCCGGATCAGACCGAACCGTGCCGGTACGGCCTGCCGCTGTACGGACGACGTCGCGCGCCGGCGGAGAACGCCGCTGACGGCCGCGCGAGCAGCCCCTCGACGAGGGGGCGCAGCAGGGCACGGGTGGGCTCCGGCGAGCGCCGAACGGGCAGGCGGCGAACGACGGCGGGGAAGAGCCCGGCCGCCGTTCGTCGAACAGGAGCTCGCCGTCGTAGTCCTCAGCCGGACGTCGTAGAACCCGTCGTCGCCCAGCACCTGGTATCCGCGGAAGGCGCCGTAGCGGTAGTGGACGACGGGACCCCGGGGAAGGCGGTCAGGCGGTGAAGAACCGGTCGGCGAAGGTCTCCCACTGGGCGAGGAAATCGATGCCGGCGTCCCGCAGCCAGTTGAGCTGCAGGCCGTCGAGGAAGGCGAGCAGCTCGACGGCGGCCTGACCGGGCCGGGGATGCCAGGCCAGCAGGTAGCGCTCGATCATGGCGCGGCCCTCGCGGAGCCGCGTCCGGAAGTAGGCATGCGCGGGGTGCGCGGGATCCAGCGCCTCGGCCGACAGCACCGTGTACAGCTGCACGAGTGAGCGCTGCACGAGATTGCGACGGACGAATCCCGACATGACGGCGCGGGCGGTCGCCGGGTCGGGCGCCGGTTCCAGGGTGTCGACCACGCTGGTGAGGTCGAGCTCGTCCCGGCGTTCGAGGACGGCGATGAGCAGTTCCTCCCGTGAGCGGAAGTGATGCAGCAACCCCGCCTTGGTCATGCCGCAGGCCGCCGCGAACGCCTCCAGGGTGACGCCCTTGAATCCCGAGGCGGCGATCAGCTCGGTGGCCGCCTTGAGGATCTCCTCCCGGCGTTCGGCGGGCGGCAGCCGGCGCCGTCCCGGTGAGGGTGTCATGCCGTCCTGGCTCCTCGCAGACGGGGGTTGATTTCGATCACGGTACCAGCCTAGTTTATCTACCGTTTGGTAGATAGCGTGGTAGACAGCGTGGTAGACAGCGCTGCCGCGCCTGTTCAGAGAGTTGTGTGCGCATGCCGACGCCCTCTTCTCCGACCCCTTCTCCGGCCGCCTCTCCGACCGCCTCTCCGACCGCCTCTCCGACCGCCTTCTCCGCCGCCGTCGACGCAGTGCGTGCCGGGCTGCCCCTGGACGAGGCGGCCGGCGAGCTCCTGTCGCGGATGACCCGGGAAGAACGCCTGTGGCTGCTGGACGGAGACCTGCCGTTCTGGCAGGGCATGGCCGACATGATGCAGAACGGATACAACCTCACCCCTATCCCGATGGGCCGCGTCGAACGGCTGGGCATCCCCGGCCTGTTGTTCTCCGACGGCCCGCGCGGCGTGGTGATGGGGCGCTCGACCGCGTTCCCGGTCTCCATGGCCCGCGGCGCCACCTGGGACGTGGAACTGGAGGAGCGCGTCGGCACCGCCATCGGGCTCGAACTACGCGCCCAGGGCGCCAACTTCTTCGGCGGTGTGTGCGTCAACCTGCCCCGCCACCCCGCCTGGGGGCGGGCCCAGGAGACGTACGGCGAGGACCCGATCCTGCTCGGCGAGTTCGGCGCGGCGCTGACCCGGGGGGTGCAGCGCAACGCCATGGCCGTCGTCAAGCACTTCGCGCTCAACAGCATGGAGAACGCCCGCTTCACGGTCGACGTCACCGCCGACGACGCCGCCCTGCACGAGGTCTACCTGGCACACTTCCGCCGGGTCGTGGACGAGGGCGTGTCGGGCGTGATGACCGCCTACAACTCCGTCAACGGCCAGTGGGCCGGGCAGAACGAGCACCTGATGGAAGGCGTGCTCCGCGGGATGTGGGGCTTCGAGGGCGTCACCGTCTCCGACTTCATCTGGGGCCTGCGGGACGCCGCCGCCTCGCTGCGCGCCGGGCTCGACGTGGAGGAGCCCTTCCGCCAGCAGCGCGCCGAGCACCTGCCCGCCGACCTGGAGGCGGGCCGGGCGAGCTGGGACGACGTCGACCGGGCGGCGCGCCGCGTCCTGCGCGCGCAGCTGCGTCACTACGCCGCCCGCACAGAGCCCGAGCCCCCGCTCGACGTGGTCTTCAGCCCCGAGCACCGCGCGCTGGCCCGCGAGGTCGCCGCGCGCGGCATGGTGCTGCTCAAGAACGACCCGGTCGGTGAGGCGCCCCTGCTTCCCCTGCAGCGGGACGCCCTCGCCTCCCTGGCGGTCATCGGACGCCTGGCGGACGTGGCCAACACCGGCGACAACGGCTCCTCCGACGTACGCGCCCCGGAGGTGATCACCGCACTGCGGGGTCTGACCGAGGCGCTCCCGCGGACCCGGATCACCCATGTGGCCGACGACGACCCGGCCGCGGCCGCCGCCGCGGCCGGACAGGCCGACGTCGCCGTCGTCGTCGCCGGCTACACCGCCGCCGACGAGGGCGAGTGGGTCGGAGGGGACGTGCTGGCCGATCCCGGCCTGCTGGCGTTGTTCCCACCCCCCGGCGACGACCCCGCAGGGCAGCGGTTCGCGGCATTCCTGGCCGAGCCCGGCGCGGTGGACTCCATCAGCGGGGGAAGCGCCGGCGGCGACCGCGCCAGTCTGCGGCTGCGGCCCGTCGACGCCGACATCATCCGGGCCGTGGCCGCGGCCAACCCCCGCACCGTCGTGGTGATCGTCACCGCCGGGGCCGTCATCACCGAGGAGTGGCGCGACGCCGTACCCGCCGTGCTGGTCTCCTGGTACTCCGGCTGTGAGGGGGGCCGGGCCCTGGCCGACGTGCTGCTCGGTGACGTCGACGCCGCCGGACGGCTGCCGTACTCGATCCCCACCTCCGAGGAGCACCTGCCGTACTTCGACCGCGACGCCACCGCCATCACGTACGACAAGTGGTTCGGCCAGCGGTTGCTGGACCGGGACGGCCACGCGCCGGCCTTCCCCCTCGGCTTCGGGCTGTCCTACACCGGCTTCGCCCTCGCCGACCTGACCGTCAGCGCTCCCGGCGACGACTCGTTAACCGGCGTCGTGACCGTGACCAACACCGGCTCACGCGCGGGCCGCCACGTCGTGCAGCTCTACGGACGGCCCACGGGCATCGACGCGGCCGCCGACGACTTCCCCACCCGGGTCCTGCTCGGCTTCGCCACCGTCGACCTCCCGGCCGGAGCCTCCGCCCGGGTCACCGTACGCGCCTCCACCCGGCCCCTGCACAGATGGACACCCGGCGGCTTCGTCCCCGCCTCCCCCACCGCCGTGATCGAAGCCGCGTCCTACGCGGGCGACCCCGACGCCGTCACCGCACCCGCCGAGCTTGCGCTCGTCTGACGACGACGCGTTCTGACACCGGCAGCCCGACCGTCGCGCCGGCGGCCCCGGCGGTGTACGTCAGCAACGCGGTCGCCTCGGCGATCGCGGCAGCCGGGACTGTAAGACGTATGGGGCGCCCGTCCGCTGCCCGGACGGCGAGGGACCGGGAACCGGTGCGGCGCCGGCTATGAAGGTGATCGCTCGGCGGCCGGTTACGACACCCCTGTCGTCCTGAGGGTGTCCTACAATCGGAGTCTCAACTCCTGTTGAGTGGTGCAGGCCTCTGGGAGCGGTCGATCTGTGGGAGGGTTCTCATGACCAGGTCGCTTCGCTCGGACGCTCAGCGCAACAGGCTGCGCATCCTGGAAGCCGCCGAGGTCGTGTTCGCGATGAAGGGCCCGTCCGCCTCGACCGAGGAGATCGCGCAGAGGGCCGGGGTCGGCATCGGGACGCTGTTCCGCCACTTCCCGACGAAGAAGGCCCTCCTCCAGGCGATCCTCAAGGAGCTCGCCGTCCGTATCGCCACCGAGACCGAAGAGCTCGTGAGATCCGGCGAACCGGCCAGTGCGTTCTACGAGTTCTTCAGCCGAATGGTCGGACAGGCCACGAAGCAGAAGACCGTCGTCGGCCTGCTCGCCGAGGCGGGCATCGCCGTCAGCGTCGCCAAGCCCGTCAATGCTCTTCGTGACGCTGTCGAGGCACTGCTCGCCGGCGCTCAGCGGGCGGGAAAGGTGCGGCAGGACGTCGGAGTCGCCGAGGTGCTCGCGTTGCTGACCGGCGTGTGCCAGGCGTCCATGCACGCCGACTGGTCCGAAGAGCTCCAGGATCGCACTCTGGCTGTGGTGTTCGACGGGCTGCGCCCGAACCCGGCTTCAGACGGCGGACCTAGCCTCCTCCGTTCTCGATCTGCGTGATCACCGGGGCGATGAGCCGGTTCAACTCCCGCACCAGCACCAGCAGGGCGCGATGGGCCAGCTCCGCGAGGTCCTCGGCGGGCCACTCCGGCGCCGGGGGGAGATCGTCGAGCGGCAGCGGCGCGTCCACCAGCAGGACGGGCCGCACGAAGGGGATCTTGGTGAGATCCTGCTCGGCGGGCTCGACGTACTGGCCGAAGATCTCCGGCCAGCCCTGCCAGCCGCGGTCGCGCCACCAGGCCCGCGACGCCGTGAGCGCCGCGGGCGGAGGCGAGACCAGCGTGATCCGCGCGGTGATCGACCCGTCCCACCCGTTGCGCACGCAGGAGGCGGACAGGATCCGGCGATGCCACCGCACGAACCCCGGCGAGGCGACCGGAGGCGTGGCGACGCGCCACGCGGCGCAGGCGAACGCGACCGGGGCGATGTCCCCCCAGACGCCGTCGAACTCGGCGATGTTGTCACGGACGAGTTCGGAGTAGCGACTGATGCCGTTATGGGCGCGTTCCCGATCGGCTCGGGTGTCGACCCAGAACACCTGCTGTTCGCTCATCTGTCGGCGTCTTCGGTGACGCGCCGTCAGCCGGCCGGGAGCGCGGCCGGTGACGGCACGTCGCGGGCGGACGAAGGCTTGGCCTCTCCGGTGAAGACGAACGTGGCCGCGTCGCCTTCGCCCTCGATGTCGATCTTGACGACCTGGCCGGGCCGCAGCTCGCCGTAGAGGATCTTCTCCGACAGCGTGTCCTCCAGCTCCCGCTGGATGGTCCGGCGCAGCGGCCGGGCGCCCATCACCGGGTCGTACCCGCGGTCGGCCAGCAGCTGCTTGGCCGCCGCGGACACCTCCAGGCCCATGTCGCGGTCCTCGAGACGCTCGGCCACCTGGGCGAGCATCAGGTCCACGATCTGGATGATCTCCTTGGGCGTCAGCTGGTGGAAGACCACGATGTCGTCGACGCGGTTGAGGAACTCCGGCCGGAAGTGCTGCTTGAGCTCCTCCTGCACCTTGACCTTCATCCGCTCGTAGGTGCTCTCCTCGTCGTTGGCCTTCGCGAAGCCCAGTCCCACGGCCTTGGAGATGTCCCGGGTGCCGAGGTTGGTCGTCATGATGATGACGGTGTTCTTGAAGTCCACCACCCGGCCCTGGGCGTCGGTCAGGCGACCGTCCTCCAGGATCTGCAACAGCGAGTTGAAGATGTCCCCGTGCGCCTTCTCGATCTCGTCGAACAGGACCACGGAGAACGGCTTGCGCCGCACCTTCTCGGTCAGCTGGCCGCCCTCTTCGTACCCGACGTAACCGGGCGGGGAGCCGAACAACCGCGAGACCGTGTGCTTCTCCATGAACTCGGACATGTCGAGCATGATCAGCGCGTCTTCGTCGCCGAACAGGAACTCCGCCAGCGCCTTGGACAGCTCGGTCTTCCCCACACCCGACGGGCCGGCGAAGATGAACGACCCACCCGGACGGCGCGGGTCCTTCAACCCGGCCCGCGTGCGGCGGATCGACCGCGACAGCCCCTTGATCGCGTCGTCCTGGCCGATGATCCGCTTGTGCAGCTCGTCTTCCATGCGGAGCAGCCGCTGGGACTCCTCCTCGGTCAGCTTGAACACCGGGATACCGGTGGCGGTGGCCAGGACCTCGGCGATGAGCTCCTCGGTCACCTCGGCCACGACGTCCATGTCGCCGGCCTTCCACTCCTTCTCCCGCCGCTCCCGCTTGAGCTGCAGCTGCTTTTCCTGATCCCGCAGCGCCGCGGCCTTCTCGAAGTCCTGCGCGTCGATCGCGGACTCCTTCTCCCGCCGCACGTTCGCGATCTTCTCGTCGTACTCGCGCAGATCCGGCGGAGCCGTCATCCTGCGGATACGCATCCGCGACCCGGCCTCGTCGATCAGGTCGATCGCCTTGTCCGGCAGGAACCGGTCACTGATGTAACGGTCGGCCAGCGTCGCCGCGGCGACCAGCGCACCGTCGGTGATCGACACACGGTGGTGCGCCTCGTAGCGGTCCCGCAGACCCTTCAGGATCTCGATCGTGTGCGACAGCGACGGCTCGGCCACCTGGATCGGCTGGAACCGCCGCTCCAGCGCGGCGTCCTTCTCCACGTGCTTGCGGTACTCGTCCAGCGTGGTCGCGCCGATCGTCTGCAGCTCACCCCGCGCCAGCGGGGGCTTCAAAATGCTCGCCGCGTCGATCGCGCCCTCGGCGGCGCCCGCACCGACCAGCGTGTGCAGCTCGTCGATGAACAAGATGATGTCGCCGCGGGTGCGGATCTCCTTGACGACCTTCTTCAGCCGCTCTTCGAAGTCACCGCGGTAGCGGGAGCCGGCCACCAGCGCGCCCAGGTCCAGGGTGTACAGCTGCTTGTCCTTCAGCGTCTCGGGCACCTCACCCTTGACGATCTTCTGCGACAGCCCCTCCACCACGGCGGTCTTGCCCACACCGGGCTCGCCCACCAGCACCGGGTTGTTCTTCGTCCGGCGGGACAGCACCTGCATGACCCGCTCGATCTCCTTGTCCCGGCCGATCACCGGGTCGAGCTTGCCCTCCCGCGCGGCCTGGGTCAGGTTGCGCCCGAACTGGTC
>NZ_JBEYWW010000074.1:0-5092 GCF_040644635.1 Microbispora sp. NPDC046933
CTGGATGTGTACAACAACGGCACCGCCAACGGCAGCAAGGTCATCATCTGGACCTGCAACGGCCAGAACAACCAGAAGTGGACCCGAGCCTGACGCCGTCCGGGCACGCGCCTTCGCCGGGGTGATCCATCGCCCCGGCGAAGGCCGCACATGACGCCCGCTCATCCGGTGGGCGTCATCCCCCGCCACGAATCCCCCTCCCCCGAGGAGCAGGCAGTGCATTCACAGGAAGTCCCGGGGACGGCTCCACACCGAGCCATCCACGCGTACCCCATGAGACCGCGACGCCCGCGCACCCGAATCCTCGCCTGGGTCGTGGGCCTGCTGTGCGTCATGGCGTTGCTCCCGGCCGGTGCGGCCAGGGCGGACAACCCGATCATTCAGACCGTCTACACCGCCGACCCGGCGCCGCTGGTCTACAACGGCCGGGTCTACCTCTACACCGGACACGACGAGGACGGCTCGACGTACTTCACCATGAAGGACTGGCGGGTCTGGTCGTCGGCGGACATGGTGAACTGGACCGACCACGGCTCCCCGCTGAGCGTCGCCAGCTTCAGCTGGGCCAAATCCGACGCCTGGGCGGGCCAGACCGTCTACCGCAACGGCAAGTTCTACTGGTACGTCCCCACCACCAACCGGGCGACCGGCAGGATGGCCATCGGCGTGGCCGTCTCCGACAGCCCCACCGGCCCCTTCAAAGACGCCCTCGGACACCCGCTGGTCGAAAACGGCGAGATCGACCCCACCGTCTTCATCGACGACAACGGGCAGGCCTACCTCTACTGGGGCAACCCCAACCTGTGGTACGTCAAGCTCAACGCCGACATGACCTCCTACTCCGGAAGCCCCACCAAGATCACCCTCACCACCGCCGGGTTCGGCACCCGCACCGGCGACGCCAACCGGCCCACCCTGTTCGAAGAAGGCCCCTGGGTCTACAAGCGCGGCGGCCTCTACTACATCGTCTTCGCGGCCAAATGCTGCTCGGAGTTCATCGCCTATTCCACGGCCCCCAGCCCCACCGGACCGTGGACCTACCGCGGCACGATCATGCCCACCCAGGGCGGCAGCTTCACCAACCACCCCGGCGTCATCGACTACCAGGGCGGATCGTACTTCTTCTACCACAACGGCGCGCTGCCGGGCGGCGGCGGTTACACCCGCTCGGTCGCGGTGGAGAAGTTCACCTACAACGCCGACGGCACCATCCCGACCATCACCATGACCACCACCGGGGCACCTCAGATCGGCACGCTGAACCCCTACATCCGCCAGGAGGCCGAGACCATCGCCTGGGAGTCCGGCGTCGAAACCGAACCCTCCAGCGACGGCGGAGGCGGCATGAACGTCGGGTTCATCGACAACGGCGACTACATCAAGGTCAAGGGCGTCGCCTTCGGCACCGGGGCGACCTCCTTCACCGCGCGAGTCGCCTCCGGCGCCGCCGGCGGAAAGATCGAACTGCGCCGCGACGGCGTCACCGGCACACTCATGGGCACCTGCGACGTCCCCGGCACCGGCGGCTGGCAGACCTGGACCACCGTCTCCTGCCCGGTCACCGGCGCCACCGGCACCCACGACCTGTACCTCAGGTTCACCGGAGGCAGCGGCTACCTGTTCAACGTGAACTGGTGGCAGTTCACCGGCAATGACGGACCCACGACATCACCCTCGCCCTCGCCCACACCCCCGACATCCCCCTCGCCTACACCCCCGGCTTCGTCGTCACCGTCGCCGTCGCCCAGCCCGACGGTCACGCCCACGCCGACGGTCACGCCCACGCCGAACGGCGGCGCCTGCAGCGCCACCTACCGCACCACCAACACCTGGTCCGGCGGCTACCAGGGCGAGGTCACGGTGACGGCCGGAAGCGCGCCGATCAACGGCTGGACCGTCAGGTGGACCCTGAGCGACGGCCAGACCATCAGCCAGGTCTGGAACGGCACGCTGAGCACCACCGGCTCGGCCGTGTCGGTGAGCAACGCCTCCTACAACGGCTCACTCCAGCCGTCCGCCTCCACGACCTTCGGCTTCCTCGCCGGCGGCACCCCGTCGACGCCGTCCCTCACGTGCACCGCCGCCTGAAGACGACGGCCTCGCGCCCTCGATCGGAGGAATCCGGTGAACACGAGGAGAAGACCTACGCCGCGGGCGGGACGCCGTGCGCGGCGGCGCACAGCACCACCCGCGCGCTGTTCGCGTCCTACAACGTGGAGCAGGCGCAGCTGACCCGGCGGTGAAACGAGGGCGCGCTGTCGCAGGGCTCGGGGGCCTGCGGCAGCGCGCCTCCAGCACGGCGGCAGCACGTCACGCGACGTCGATGCCCGATTCCCCGGCACCCGGCCGCGGACGCCCCTGACGGCCCCCGCTCCCGGCCGGTCTGCCGCCATGTCGATTTCGCCCGACCTCATCGAAAGGACCCCCATGAGCCGGCGAAGAGAAAGCATGGCGCGCGTCGCCATGAGTGTGATGGTCGCGCTCCTGTCAGTCGCGATGTCGCTGGTCGCCGTGTCGCCGGCGCGTGCGGCGGTCGGAATCACGATCAACGGTGGTTCCGGCGGCCGTACCTTCGACGGTGTCGGCGCGATCAGCGGCGGCGGAGGCAACAGCCGCCTGCTGGTCGACTACCCCGAGCCGCAGCGCAGCCGGATCCTCGACTACCTGTTCAAGCCGGGGTACGGCGCCTCGATGCAGATCCTCAAGGTCGAGATCGGCGGTGACACCAACTCCACCGACGGGGCCGAGCCGAGCCACCGGCACACCTCCGGCGACCTCGACTGCAACCGGGGTTACGAGTGGTGGCTGATGGAGCAGGCCAAGGCCCGCAACCCCGACATCAAGCTCGTGGGCCTGGCCTGGGGCGCCCCCGGTTGGCTCGGCAACGGCAACTTCTGGTCCCAGGACACGATCAACTACCTGGTCGACTGGCTGGGCTGCGCCAAGAACAGCCACGGGCTGACCATCGACTACCTGGGCGGCTGGAACGAGAAGGGCCGCGACCTCAACTGGTACGTCAACCTCAACACGGCGCTCGACTCCCGGGGCTTCGGCAACGTGAAGATCGTCGCCTCCGACGACTGGGGTTTCGGCGTCGCCGACGACGCGGCGAACAACGCCGCCTTCCGCAACGCGGTCGACGTGTTCGGGTCGCACTACGTCTGCGGCTACCGCGGACCGCAGTCGAACTGTCCCAGCTCCACCACCGCGATCAACTCCGGCAAGGTGCTGTGGGCCAGTGAGAACGGCTCCGACGACTACAACGACGGGGCCAAGGCGATGGCCCGGGGCATCAACCGGGACTACATCGACGGGAAGATGACCGCCTACATCAACTGGCCGGTCATCGCCGCGATCACTCCGAACCTGCCCTTCGCCACGATGGGCGTGGCGGTGGCGCCGCAGCCGTGGTCCGGTTACTACGCCATCGGCAAGAGCGCCTGGGTGATGGGCCACACCACGCAGTTCACCGCCCCCGGCTGGAAGTACCTGGACTCCTCCAGCGGCTACATCGGCGGCAACCGCAACAACGGCAGCTACGTGTCGCTGAGGTCGCCCAGCGGCTCCGACTACAGCACGATCATCGAGACGATGG
Organism: Microbispora sp. NPDC046933; assembly: GCF_040644635.1. Taxonomy (NCBI): domain Bacteria; kingdom Bacillati; phylum Actinomycetota; class Actinomycetes; order Streptosporangiales; family Streptosporangiaceae; genus Microbispora; species Microbispora sp. NPDC046933. The sequence continues at coordinate 3,596 of NZ_JBEYWW010000074.1, forward strand.
ACGCCACCAGCGCCCAGACGCTCAACGTCAACGTGACCGGCGGGCTGTCCACCGGGCAGGTGCACGTGTGGGCGACCAACCTCAACTCGGGAAACTCCGCCGACTACTTCGTCCACGCCGGCGACGTCACCCCGTCCAACGGCGCCTTCTCGCTGACGGTCCAGCCGGGGTACGTGTACTCGATAACGACCACGACCGGCCAGGGCAAGGGCACCGCGACCAGCCCGGCCCGGGGCACGATGGCCCTGCCGTACTCCGACGACTTCGACTCCTACGCCGTGGGCCGCGAGGCGAAGTACCTCTCGGACATGCAGGGTTCGTTCGAGATCGTGGGCTGCGGCGGCGGCCGGTCCGGCCGGTGCGTGCGCCAGATGGCCCCGCGCCAGCCGATCCTGTGGACCGGTGGTTCCCGCCCGTACGCCCTGCTGGGTGACCTGAGCTGGAGCAACTACACCGTCTCCGCGGACGTGATGCTGGAGCAGAGCGGCTACGCCGAGCTGATCGGCCGGGCGGGCGCCCAGCACTCCTTCGGCCCCGAGGGACTGAACGCCTACTACCTGCGGGTGACCGACGGCGGCGCCTGGCAGATCATCCGCAACAACGTCGACAACGCGATGACGACGATCCGCAGCGGGAGCGTCGCCGGACTCGGCACCGGCCGCTGGCACACCCTGGCCCTGGGCTTCTCCGGCGGCACGATCACCGCGAGCATCGACGGGACGCAGGTGGCCTCGGTCACCGACGGCACCTGGGGCGCCGGCCAGGTCGGCGTGGGCACCTCCACGACCGAGACGGCACAGTTCGACAACCTGTCCATCACCCCGGGCCAGGGCGGCGGCAACCCCGGCAACGGCACCGTGCTGCGCGGCCTGGCCAGTGGCCGATGTGTGGACGTGCCGAACCAGTCGCAGACCAACGGCACGCAGGTGGCGCTGTGGGACTGCAACGGCGGGACGAACCAGCAGTGGAGCTACACCTCCGGCAAGCAGCTCCAGGTGTACGGCAACAAGTGCCTGGACGCCTACGGCCAGGGCACGAGCAACGGCACCCAGGTCGTCATCTGGGACTGCGGAGGCGGAGCGAACCAGCAGTGGAACGTCAACGCCGACGGCACCGTCACCGGCGTCCAGTCCGGGCTGTGTCTGGACGCCTACAGCGCCGGCACCGCCAACGGCAGGAAGATCGTCCTGTGGGCCTGCAACGGCGGAGCCAACCAGCAGTGGAGCCGCAACTGACATGACACGGTCGCCCATGGCGGCGACCTCTGACCCCACCGGTACGACCTGTCGCCACGCCCGCGGACCATGGTGGTGGTCCGTGGGCCGGGCCACGAGTCCTGCCGATCCTCCTGACCACGACCGACGCTCGTAACCGGCGCAGAAGTCAGGAACGCGCGGCCCGGGATCCGGGCCGGCCGGGGCGGGCGCGACCCAAGCGCCCCCCGGGCCCCCCCTCGCCCACCCCCCCCCGGGCACGGGCCCCCCCCCGGCCACGCGA
>NZ_JBEYWW010000074.1:5102-10118 GCF_040644635.1 Microbispora sp. NPDC046933
GGCGCGGGGGCCGGGCCCCCCTCCCCCCCCCAACCCCCACACCCCCCCCCCGCCTACCACCGGGCTCATATCCGCGCACCGGCGGCCGCGGTCCCCGCCCCCGCGCGTTCCTGACGAACCTCTTCGCCCGCGATCGCACCGCTTCCCGAACCCCTCCTGGAGCAGGCGCCGCCCCGGTCCTTCGATCAGGGCTTTACCGCGACTCCGCCGTAGGCCCAGGCGTGACCGCCGCCCGGGATGTGTTCGTGGCGCTCTTTGTCGTCCGGCCGCCACTTGACCACCTCGACGACGCCCGGATCGACCACCCGCCAGCCCTCGAAGAACCGCAGCACCTCGGCGTGCGTACGGGGGACCATGGGCGCGGTGCTCTTGTCGTAGGGCTTGGTGAAGTCCTCCTCGAGCAGCCGGGGCGCGAAGTCGAGGGTGATGTGCGACAGCAGCAGGTGGCTGCCCGCGGGCACGGCGGCCTTGATGTGCTCCACCGTCGCGTACGGATCCTCCTCGTCGGTGACGAAGTGCAGGACGCCGGCCAGGATGACGGCGACCGGACGCGTGAAGTCGATCACGGCCCGGACCTCGGGATGGGACAGGATCGCCTCCGGCTGCCGGAGGTCGGCCTCGATCACCCTGGTCATCCCCGTGCCGGTCAGCAGAGCCCGGCCGTGGACCAAGACGATCGGGTCGTTGTCCACGTAGACCACCCGCGCGTCGGGGTCGACCTCCTGCGCGATCTCGTGGGTGTTGCCCTGGGTGGGGATACCGGTGCCGATGTCGAGGAACTGTGAGACACCCGCCTCTGCGAGGTGGCGCACCGCCCGGCGGAGGAAGGCGCGGTGGGCGCGGACACCCTCACGGGTGCCGGGAGACACCCTGATCAGTTCCTCGGCCGCCTCGCGGTCGGCCGCGAAGTTGTCCTTGCCGCCCAGCAGATAGTCGTACACCCGAGCCGGGTGCGCCACCGCGGTGTTGATCCGCGCGGCGGCCGCGGCCCGGGCCTCTGTCAGATCCGCCACCAGCACTCCTCGTCGTCTCTCGGTTCCATTGGGGACTGAGTTCTTCGAAACAGGTCGCCCTGTGGGTCTGTCTGACCGCATCCGTACCGCTGTGGACGATCTTTCCGCGTTCCGGCATGACTCGGGGTTCGGAAGGCTCAATCGAGATCGGCACGTGATGGGCCGTGACCAAGGTGCCGTTGGGGGCGCACGGGGGGAGTCGAGGGTCCGGCCGCCGCCGGGCAACAGGGCACGTCACCACGCGGAGGTGATGCTTACGTTAATGCTGACATCGCTGATATTTCATGGATGAACTCTCGAGCTACTAGAAGCGTGCGGCCGGGCATGCCCGTGGTGCCCGGTCCGGGGGCGCGCCCGGTTGGGGCGCGAGGTGCACGACGCTGGGTTGTTAGCGCTCACATACAGGCTGGTGGTCGAGTTCCCCTCTCCGTCGCGCGGGTGAAGGTGGTGTGGGGCGGAGCACACACGAGGGACAGAGCCACTGTCAAGTGCCGGATGCGTTCGCCTCGGCCGCGCGCGCCCCAGCGCGGCGTGGCCAGGAGTTATCGCGACGGTTCCTGAATCGACGAGGGACCGGTGGTGAAACTTTCATCCACGCTTCTTGCATAGCGCGTGGGACGCCGAAACTTTCAAGGCCACGATTTCGCTCTACCAGTGGCACTATCCCACCCATCGCCGGGTGGTTGTACCGAAAGTTTCCGTCAAGGTCTTGACAAGTTTCGGGGAGGTTTCCAGACTGAGTTTCCGAAGCGATCCCCGCGCCGGGTGGTGGTGCAGGGGCGGGGATCGCATTCTCGACGCCTTGGTGTGCGTCCGCCCACGTGGCGGGGCGCGGCGTCGGGTCCGCGGGGGACGCCCCCGCATTCCCCCTTTATCCGTGTACTTATGGAGGCTCAGGCATGGGCGCAAACGCCATACCCCCGCCCGGAACCCGGCTGCGCCGGGCCCTGGTCGCCGGCGCGCTCGGCATACTCGGCGCGGCCACGGCACTGACGGCGGTGACGGTTCCCGCTGACGCCGCGGCGAGCACGCTGGGTGCGGCGGCCGCGCAGAGCGGTCGCTACTTCGGCACCGCGATCGCCGCAGGCAAGCTCGGCGACTCGAACTACACCAGCATCGCGAACCGCGAGTTCAATATGGTGACGGCCGAGAACGAGATGAAGATCGACGCCACCGAGCCCAACCAGAACCAGTTCAACTTCACCAACGCCGACCGGATCTACAACTGGGCGGTGCAGAACGGCAAGCAGGTGCGCGGGCACACGCTGGCCTGGCACTCCCAGCAGCCGGGCTGGATGCAGTCCCTCAGCGGCAGCGCGCTGCGCCAGGCCATGATCAACCACATCAACGGCGTGATGGCCCACTACAAGGGCAAGATCCCCTACTGGGACGTCGTCAACGAGGCCTACGCCGACGGCAACTCCGGCGGCCGGCGCGACTCCAACCTCCAGCGCACCGGCAACGACTGGATCGAGGTCGCCTTCCGCACCGCACGCGCCGCCGACCCGGCCGCCAAGCTCTGCTACAACGACTACAACACCGACAACTGGACCTGGGCCAAGACCCAGGGCGTCTACAACATGGTCAAGGACTTCAAGCAGCGCGGCGTGCCCATCGACTGCGTCGGCTTCCAGTCCCACTTCAACAGCAACAGCCCCTACCCCAGCAACTACCGCACGACCCTGCAGAACTTCGCCGCCCTCGGCGTGGACGTGGCCATCACCGAGCTCGACATCCAGGGCGGCTCGGCCTCGACCTACGCCAGCGTGGTCAACGACTGCCTGGCCGTACCGCGGTGCGTCGGCATCACCGTGTGGGGCGTCCGCGACAGCGACTCCTGGCTCGGTGCGAACACCAGCCCGCTGCTGTTCGACGGCAACGGCAACAAGAAGGCCGCCTACACCTCGGTCCTGAACGCCCTCAACGCCGCCACGCCGAGCACCTCGCCCAGCCCCGGCACCTCGCCCAGCCCCGGCACCTCGCCCACCCCCGGTGGCGGGAACGGTAGCGGGCCGATCAGGAATGCCGGCTCCGGCCGCTGCCTCGACGTGCCCAACGCCAGCACCACCGACGGCACACAACTGCAGATCTGGGACTGCAACGGCCAGACCAACCAGACCTGGACCTACACCTCCGCGCAGGAGTTCCGGGTGTACGGCAACAAGTGCCTGGACGCCGCGGGCACCGGCAACGGCGCCAAGGTCCAGATCTACAGCTGTTGGGGCGGCGACAACCAGAAGTGGCGCCTCAACTCCGACGGCTCCATCGTCGGTGTCCAGTCCGGGCTGTGCCTGGACGCCGTCGGGCAGGGCACCGGCAACGGCACCCAGATCCAGCTGTACTCCTGCTGGGGCGGCAACAACCAGAAGTGGACCTGGAGCTCCTGACCTCGCATCACCCGTGACGCCGGGATGGCCGGGGCCGTGTACGACACGGCCCCGGCCGTCCCCACGCATCAGCATGAGCTGCGACCGAATCCACACCCCGGGGTGACGACACTCCCCGCCGCGGATACTCCACGCTCGGCGACGGGCTCACCGGCTCACGGTCGTGCTCTCCCTGACCACGAGTTCGGCCTTCACCATGCGCCTGGGCTCGTCCTGCACGCCCGCCATCCGGCCCAGCAGGAGCTGGAACGCCTGCCGGCCGACCTCGCCGAAGTTCTGCCGTACGGTCGTCAGCGGCGGCCAGAAGTAGTCCGCCTCGGGGACGTCGTCGAACCCGACGACGCTCACGTCCTCGGGCACCCGCCGGCCCGTCTCCCGCAGGGCCCGCAGCACGCCCATCGCCATGTGGTCGTTGGCCACGAAGATCGCCGTCACGTCGGGTTCACGGGCGAGCCGCTTGCCGATCTCGTAGCCGGAGTGGGCGGTCCAGTCGCCGACCAGCGGCTCGGGAACCTCCCTGCCCTCCGCCTCCAGCACCGAACGCCAGCCGTCCACCCGGCCGCTCGCGTCGATCCAGTTGGGCGGCCCGGACAGGTGCCACACGGTGCGGTGACCGAGGCTGAGCAGGTGGCGGGTGGCGCGGACGGCACCCGCGTGCTGGTCCACCGCCGCCACCGGCACCGGCAGGTCCGTTCCCCCGCCCGCCGCGACCACCGGGAGGCCCGGGGGAAGGTTCCGCAGCCCCTCGGCGGCCGACTTGTGCGGCGCGACGACGATGACCCCGTCCACGGACTGGGACCGCAGGCGGTCGATTCCCCGGTCGATCCAGTTGCGGTTCAACACGGGCAGGCTGGCGATGCTGACCAGGTAGCCGCTGTCCCTGGCCGCCTGCTCGATGCCGAACAACGTGGAGGCCGGGCCGTACAGGGTGGTGTCGAAGCTGACCACGCCCAGCATGCCCGAGCGGCCGGTCGCCAGGACCCGCGCCGCCGAATTGGGCTGGTAGCCGAGCTCGCGGACCGCCGCGAGGACGCGTGCCCGGGTCTCCGGGCGCACCTTCTCCGGGGCGTTCAGCACTCTCGACACCGTCATCGTCGACACTCCTGCCAGCTCCGCGACGTCCTCCATGACCGCCGCCCTCGGGTGCTCGGCCGGGCTCTCTCCGGGCCGGACCTTCGTCATACGCCCCGTCCCCGCTCCTGTCGTCTGTGCTCTGGCTGCTCGCGATGCGTCTTGTCTGCGTCAGCAGGCCCATGCGCCAGGGGAGCTTGCCGTAGTCGCCGGAGGCGTTGGGGTCCTGGCCCTGGTAGACGTACTGCGGGTGCGCCGCCGGGACAGGGCGACCATTCGTTCTCCTTCGATTCTCTGGGCCGACGGGCCGGTTCCGTGAGCGTCAGGCGCACCGGGCTGGAGGGGCTAAGCGACACCGCAGGTCACGCCGTTGAGCGTGAACGAGGTGGGTTTGCCGGCGTTGCCGGTGTGCGTGGCCTGGAATCCGATCTCGGTGGAGGCTCCGGGGGCCAGCGAGCCGTTGTAGCTGACGTTCTTCGCCGTGACCTGTCCGCTGGTGGGGGAGTAGGTGGCGTTCCACCCGTTGGTGATGGTCTGTCCGCCGG
>NZ_JBEYWW010000075.1:0-8892 GCF_040644635.1 Microbispora sp. NPDC046933
CCGGGAGAACCCGAAACTCGCCATCTCATGGCCGAGGAAGATGTTCTCCGTCACGCTCAACCCGTCCACCAGGTCGAGCTCCTGATAAATGGTGGAGATGCCGAGCCGGATCGCGGCCGTCGGACTGGTGAGGCGGACCTCCTGGCCGTCGAGGGTGATGGTGCCCTCGTCGGGCTGGTGGGCCCCGGCCAGCGTTTTGATCAACGTGGACTTCCCGGCGCCGTTCTGGCCGAGCAGGCAGTGCACCTCACCGGCGTGGACATCGAGGTCGACGCCGTTCAGGGCACGGACGCCGGGGAACTGCTTGACGATCCCTCGCATCACGAGCAGAGACGCCGAGTCGGATGATGATGACGGCGGCACAGGTGCCTCCCTGGGCTATGCGCGGCTGTGGCCCCGCCCGCCTGACGGCGCCGGCTGGCACCACCGCGACGGCATCGAGGTCGGCGTCAACGATGCCGGTGCGGTTTCCGGACAGCCGATCAGGCGGGCGGGACGTTCTGGGTGGGGGAGAGGGCGGAGAGGGCGGAGAGGGCGTGGTCGGGGAGAGGGCGTGTGGTTCCCGTCCGCCCGACCGCATGCGCCATGGCCGCGGCACCCGGGATGGGCGGGCGGTGCCGAGGCGGTGTGGAACAGGACGGTCGGGCGGACGGGACGTCTAGACGGGGCAGGCGGCAGGTCGGGACCGCGTGGCGGGCACGTGGGTCAGGGTGAGTGAGGCAATCGGGCCATCGGGGTTCCCTCGATCACCCCTGTGGCTGGGGACATCGGATCGCGATGGTCGTGGGGTCGGACAGTGCTCGTTCGACGACGACTCCGGCCGCGCCACGTGAGGCGGCGCCGAAGCCGAGGTCGGACGCGGCGAATCGGCAGCGCTCGACGGCGCCGGTCATGCCCAGGCGTGCCAGCTCCTCCTGCGCGGCGGGGATGAGCAGGTCGGCGAGCCTCGCGAAGTACCCGCCCAGCACGATCACCCGTGGGTTGAAGAGGTTGACCAGCGTCGCCGCGCCGACTCCGAGCCACCGGCCCACCTCGGCGACGGCCGCGTCGACCCGTGGGTCTCCTTCGGCCCGCCGCTGTTCGATCTCGGCCAGGCGCTCCTCGGGGTCACGGACGACCTGGCGGCCCGTGCCGTACGCGTGGTCGGGGGTGGCCATGCGCACCAGCGCGGCCAGGCCGACCTTGGTCTCCCAGCAGCCGATGCGGCCGCAGCCGCACTGGTCGCCGTTCGGGTCGACCCGCAGATGTCCGACCTCCCCGGCGAACCCGTCCGCTCCGCCCAGCAGCCGGCCGCCGGAGATGACGCCACCGCCGACGCCCACCTCGCCCGTGAGGTAGACCAGGTCGGAGGTGCCCGCCGCGACGCCCGAGGTGTATTCGGCCAGGGCGGCGAGGTTGGCGTCGTTGTCCACCACGATGGGTATGTCCCCGCGGATGTCGGCCTGGGACAGCCGCTCCGCCACCGCCACGCCGTGCCAGCCGAGGTTCGGGGCGACGACGACGGTGCCGGTCGTGGTGTCGATCAGGCCGGGCACGGCCACGGTGATCCCGGCGAGCGTGACCCCGATCCGGTCGAGGTCGGCGACGGTCCTCTCCACCATGCGCGCCAGCTCGTCCAGTGAACGATCAGGGCTGGATCCCATGGCGTCGAAGCCGATGCGCCGGTCGATGAGCACTCTGCCGGCCAGATCGGTGGCGATGGCGGCGATGTAGTCGACGTTGACTTCCACGCCCAGGGCGCCGACCCGCGAGCCGTCCAGGACGAGTGCGACACCGGGGCGGCCGACGGAGCCCGCGTGCTGCGGCCCCGTCTCCTTGACCAGCCCGCGTGCCTGCAACTCGCCCACCAGACTGGTGACGGTGGTCTTGTTCAACCCGGTCGCGACGGCGACGGCCGACCGGGAGCACGGGCCGTGCGCACTCAGGTGACGCAGCACCAGAGCGAGGTTGGAACGGCGCACGGTGGCCTGGTCCGCGGCGACTCCCGCGGACAAGCCCCGACTCGTCGAGTCGGTCGTATGGCCGTCGGCCCTGCTGTGGTCCACGCCACTCCTCAATTAGTTCGCATGGCTGGCCGAATTAAAGGCGGCGACTCCTGGGGGAGACAAGAGTGAAACCGGTTGCAAGTTGCGTAACGTTCCTATAACCGCAGTCGGAATAGCGTCTGAACTGCGTGGAAGCGAGCGATGCCAACTCGTTACGGGTTCCGGGGGTGCACTGTCGGACACCTTCGTGTTACAACCCTCATTAATTGATCTCAGAGACAAACAAAGGACAGGTGGCGCGGGTGACGAACGAGACGCACCTCACCCGCGCCTCGGGCGGCGCCGCTCCGCCGGCGGGCCCCGCCGCACTGCGCAGGGCGAACCTCTCGCTGGTGCTGCGCGAGCTGCGCGACCACACCTCCCTGTCCCGCGCCGACATCGCGGAGGCGACCGGGCTGCACCGGGCCACCGTCTCCAACCTCATGGCCGAGCTCCTGGAACGGCGACTGGTGCGGGAGGTCGGCGTCGAGCACGTGGGAGCGATCGGGCGTCCCAGACGGGCGGTGGCACTGCACGGCGCGCACGTCGGCGCCTTGGGCATGGAGATCAACGTCGACTACATCGCGGTCCACGGCACCGACCTCAGCGGCCGCGTCCTGGTCGAGCGCCGGGTGGTCTTCGACGCGATGGGCAGCGGCCCGGACAGCGCGGTGCGACGGCTCGGGCTCGTGGCCAAGGAGGCCGTGGAGGCGATGCGGCGGGCCGGAGCGGTCCCCGCCGGCATCGTGGTGGCCGTCCCCGGGCTGGTGGACGTGGCACGCGGCTTCGTGACACTCGCACCGAACCTCTACTGGCACGACCTGCCCCTGGCCGACCAGCTGACCTCCATGCTCGGCCCGCTGAACGTGCCGGTGCGCGTGGACAACGACGCCAACCTCGCCGCGCTGGCCGAATACACCTCGGGCGTCGCCGCCGGCACGCCCGACCTGGTCTACCTCACCGGCGAGGTCGGCGTCGGCGGGGGCATCATCTCAGGGGGCAAACTCCTGCGCGGAGCGGACGGATTCTCCGGGGAGGTCGGACATCTGCGGGTCGACCCGAACGGCGACCAGTGCGGCTGCGGCCGCATCGGCTGCTGGGAGACCAAGGTCGGCCTGGCCGCGCTCGTACGCGCGGCCATGCCCGAGCAGGCGTACGGGCTGCCCGGCATGCCGGTGCCGGATCCCGATGAACGAGTGGCCGACATCGCCCGGGGCCTGGCCTCGGGCGACCGGCGGATGATGATGGCGGTGGCGCAGGTCGGCGAGTGGCTCGGGCTCGGCGGCTCGATCCTGGCCAACCTGTTCAACCCGCGAGTGATCGTCATCGGGGGTTACTTCGCCTCCCTGGCCCAGTGGCTGTTGCCCCACGCTCAAGATCAGCTACAGCGATTCGTGGTGGCCGCTCCCGCCGCCCAGTGCCGGTTCGTCGCCTCCACGCTCGGCTTCGGCGCCGCGTCCCGCGGCGCCGCGAGCATGGTGGTCAACCACATCATCGACGACCCGATGACGATCATGGACTCGTTACCCCGGCCGTCAGCCTAGGACGGCCCCCACAGACCTGGAGACGGCACCCTCCAGCAACCGCAATATCCGCTACGAGCAAGTGGCAACAAGCGCGGCGGCGCGCGCCTTGCCTGACGTCCCCCCGGTCAGGAAGGGTTTTCCATGTCACCACGTCATCGAACGTGGGCCAGGCTGCACAACGCGGCCCTGCCAGAAAACGGACGACGTCCGAAACGTCGAACCGCGGCGGCGATGGCTCTCGCCCTCGTCGCCCCCGTCATCACGCTCCTCGCGGCGCCCGCGAGCGCCGAGGCCGCTACGGCCGCGGCGGCACCCGACTTCAAGGTGCTCGTCTTCTCCAAGACCACCGGCTTCCGGCACGACTCGATCCCCGAGGGCATCGCGGCCGTGCAGAAGCTCGGCCAGGAGAACAACTTCGCGGTCGACACGACCGAGGACAGCACCAAGTTCACGGACGAGAACCTGGCGCAGTACCAGGCCGTGATCTTCATGTCCACGACCGGTGACCCGCTGGGCACGCAGGACCAGAAGGACGCCTTCCAGCGCTACATCCAGAAGGGCGGCGGCTTCGTGGGCGTCCACGCCGCCGCCGACAGCGGATACAACTGGTCCTGGTACGGCAAGCTCGTCGGGGCCTACTTCAAGCAGCACCCGGCGATCCAGCAGGCCACGGTCAAGGTCGAGGACCCGGCGCACCCGTCCACCAAGGGTCTGCCGACGACCTGGACCCGTACCGACGAGTGGTACGACTACCAGACGAACCCGCGTGGCACGGTCCACGTGCTGACGTCGATGGACGAGAAGTCCTACACCGGCGCCACGATGGGCGCCGACCACCCCAACACCTGGTGTCAGGACTATGACGGTGGCCGCTCCTGGTACACCGGCCTCGGCCACCAGAAGGAGAACTACAGCGAGGCGAACTTCCTCAAGCTGCTCCTCGGCGGCATCAAGACCGCCGCGGGCGCCGAAAAGGCCGACTGCTCGGCGTCGCAGAGCAGCAGCTTCGAGAAGGTCACCCTCGACGACAACACCAGCAACCCGATGATGCTGGACGTCGCCAAGGACGGCCGGGTCTTCTACATCGACCGGCTCGGCGACGTGCGGGTCATCAAGCCGAGCGGTGGCACCGTGACGGCGGCGCACCTGAACGTGTTCACCGCCAACGAGAGCGGTCTGCTCGGCATGGCGCTGGACCCCGGGTTCGACACCAACAAGTGGATCTATCTCTACTACTCGCCTGCCGGTTCGGAGAACGTCGACCGGCTGAGCCGGTTCACGGTCACCGGTGACACCCTGGACATGTCGAGCGAGAAGAAGCTCCTCGACGTCCCGGTTCAGCGGGCCGAGTGCTGCCACCACGGCGGCGGCATGGTGATCGATCCCAAGACCGGCAACCTGTGGCTGGGGACGGGTGACAACACCAACCCGTTCGCCTCCGACAGCTACACGCCGATCGACGAGCAGCCGGGCCGGGCCGCCTGGGACGCCCAGCGCACCGCGGGCAACACCAACAGCCTGAGCGGCAAGCTGCTGCGGATCCACCCTGAGGCCAACGGCACCTACACCGTCCCGGCCGGCAACCTGTTCGCCCCGGGCACGGCCAAGACCAAGCCCGAGATCTACGGCATGGGCTTCCGCAACCCGTTCCGCATCGGGATGGACCCCAAGACCGGCAACGTCATGCTGGGTGAGTACGGCCCCGACGCCAACGCCGCCAGCGCCACGCGCGGCCCGCAGAACACGGTGGAGTGGAACATCATCTCCAAGCCGGGCAACTACGGCTGGCCGTACTGCATCGGCAACAACACTCCCTACATCGACTACGACTTCGCGACCAAGAAGTCGGGGTCGGCGTTCAACTGCGCGGCTCCGGTCAACGAGTCGCCGAACAACGACGGCCTGACCAACCTGCCGCCGGTGATCCCGGCCACGGTTTGGTACCACTACGCGGCCGACCCGAACAACTTCCCCGAGCTGAGCGGCGGCGCCCCGATGGGCGGCCCGGTCTACCGCTACAACGCCGACATCACGTCGACGAACAAGTGGCCGGCGTACTGGGACGGCAAGGCCCTGTTCGGTGAGTGGAACAACAACGCCATGTGGTCGTTCCAGGTCAACGAGGACGCCACCAAGCTCGTCGAGATGAACCGGATCCTTCAGACCCTGAGCTTCAAGAAGCCCATGGACATGAAGTTCGGTCCCGACGGCGCCCTGTACATGATCGAGTGGGGCTCCGGCTTCGGCGGCGACAACGCCGACTCCGGCGTCTACCGCATCGACTACGTCAAGGGCGTCCGGCCCCCGACGGCGCGCGCCGGCGCGGACAAGACCGACGGCCCGGTGCCGCTGAGCGTCAAGTTCAGCAGCGAGGGCTCGCGGGACCCGGACGGCAAGGCGATCACTTACGCCTGGGACCTCGACGGTGACGGCAAGACCGACTCCACCGACGCCAGCCCCGCCTTCACCTACACCAAGGCCGGCGAGTACAACGCGGTTCTCACCGTGACGAACGCCGACGGCCTGACCGGTAAGGCGAGTGTGACGATCAACGCGGGCAACACCCGTCCCACCGTCACCGTGGACGTCCCGCCGAACGGCGCCTTCTTCGAGTTCGGCGACCAGGTGAAGTTCAAGGTCACCGTCACCGACCCCGAGGACGGCACGATCGACTGCGACAAGGTCCAGATCCAGGCGATCCTCGGCCACGACAGCCACGGCCACCCGCTCGACCAGCTCAAGGGCTGTGAGGGCACCCTGCAGACCCAGCAGGCGGGCCACGGCGAGTACGACAACCTCTTCTACGTGATCGAGGCCAGCTACACCGACGGCGGCGCCGGCGGGGCCAAGCCGCTGACCGGGCGGGGCCAGGTCATCCTGGAGCCCAAGCGCAAGCAGGCCGAGCACTTCTCGCAGACCGGCCGGGTCGCCGACGGCAAGGGCACCGACGCCGCGGGCGTCTCGATCGAGACCACGACCGACACCGCGGGCGGCAACCAGAACATCGGGAACATCCAGGACGGCGACTGGTGGTCGTTCGACCCGGTGAACCTGACCAATGTCGCCTCGATCCGGTTCCGGGTCGCGTCGAACACCACCGGCGGGACCATCCAGGTCCGGCAGGGCAACCCGGAGAACGGGACGCTGGTCGGCTCCGTCGACGTGGCGGGCACGGGCGGCTGGCAGACGTTCAAGGACGTCACGCTGAACCTGACCAACCCGCCGGTCACGAGCGGCCCGCTGTACTTCGTCGTGCGCAAGCCGGCGAGCGCGGCGGACAACTCCTTCCTGCTCAACTTCAACTGGGTCGACTTCATCGGCAAGGGCGCGACGGAGAACCAGCGTCCGACGGTGTCGGTGGCGGCCAACGCGACCACGGGCGTCGCTCCGCTGAAGGTGGACTTCACGACCACCGCCAGCGACCCCGACGGTGACACCCCGCTCACCTACAAGTGGAACTTCGGGGTGAACGGCGCGCCGCAGCCGACGACGGCCAACGCGAGCTACACCTACACCGCGCCGGGCACCTACACCGCCACGGTGACGGTGACCGACGCCAAGGGCGCCGCCGGCACCGCTCAGGTGCAGATCAAGGTGGACGCGCCGGCCACGGTGTGCTTCACCGGCCGTTCCGACGACTTCCTGGGCAACCAGCTCGACCGTGACCGCTGGTCGGTCATCCGGGAGAACCAGGACCTGCGGGTCGCCGACGGCAGCCTGATCATCCCGACCTCGGCCACCGACATCTACCAGACGACCAACAACACGCCGAACATCGTCGTGCAGCCGGCTCCGTCGGGCGCCTGGACGGCCACTGCCAAGCTCACGCTGAAGGCGCAGGACGCCTACCAGCAGGCGGGTCTGATCCTCTACGGTGACGACGACAACTACGCCAAGATGGTGCTGCAGGGCCGGTCGACCTCCGGGTCGAACCACGCCAACCGCATCTTCCAGTTCATCCGGGAAGACAAGGGCAACCCCAACGAGGTGACGGCGAGCAACACGGCCCAGCTCGGGGACGCCTACCCCGACACGGTGTACGTGCGGTTCATCAGCGACGGCACCAACATCACCGCCCACTACTCGTCGGACGGCACCAACTTCACCGCGATGTCGGAGACCAAGCCGCTCGCCGGGATCTCCAACCCGAAGATCGGCCTGATCTCGCTGGCCGGGGCCAACCACCCGGTGGTGGACGCGGCCTTCGACTGGTTCCAGATCACGCCGGACGACAAGGCGACCCCGCCGACGCCGGACGACGACTTCAACGGCACCACGCTGGACAACTGCCGCTGGAACTCGATCGTGCGCTACGACGCGACGGCTGCGCGGGTGAGCAACGGCAACCTGGAGCTCGACACCACGAAGGGTGACATCTACGGGACCGACAACAGCGGCCCGAAGAACTTCATCCTGCAGAAGGCGCCGAGCGGTGACTGGACGCTGGAGACCAAGGTCGACGGCTCGGCCCTCAGCGAGCAGTACCAGCAGGGCGGCCTGATGGTGTACGGCGACGACGACAACTACGTGAAGTTCGACTTCCTCACCACCAACGCCGCAGGGTCGACGGTGGCGCGGACGATCGAGCTGCGCAGCGAGGTCGGCGGCACCGTGCAGAACCCGCAGCCGCAGGTGAACAACCTCACCGCCGGTCCGTGGTGGCTGCGCCTGAAGAAGGTGGGAGACAGCTTCACCGGCTCCTACTCCTCCAACGGCACCACCTGGACCGACCTGGCCACCAACGGCACGACCGCCGTGGTGAAGAACAGCGCCGTGGCGAACGCGTCGAAGATCGGCGTCTACACCATCGGCACCAACCAGGGCGCGTCCAAGACGGTCAAGTTCGACTACTTCAAGCTGATCAAGGCGGGAAGTGAGGACAAGACCGCTCCGGTGACGACCTCGACGACCGACCCGGCGCAGCCGGAGGGCGGCTCGTTCACCGGTCCGGTCACGGTCACGCTGAAGGCCGTCGACGAGACCGGCGGCAGCGGCGTCGCCAAGACGGAGTACGCGCTGGACGGCGGCGACTGGACGGCCTACACCGCCCCGGTCACCGTCACCGGCGACGGCCAGCACACGCTGCGCTACCGCTCGACCGACAAGGCGGGCAACGTCGAGGAGGTCAAGACGCTCACGCTGACGATCTCCACGCCGGCCACGCCCACGGTCAAGCTGACCGTCACCGCCGCCCCCCGCTGCATCGGCACCACGGCGTACCTGGCGGTCACGGCCGTCAACGACGGCGACGCGCCGGCCACGATCACGCTGAACACCCCGTTCGGCACCAAGACCGTGACCGACGTGGCCCCGGGCAAGCAGGCCTACCAGTCCTTCAACAC
>NZ_JBEYWW010000076.1:0-8881 GCF_040644635.1 Microbispora sp. NPDC046933
GACCGACGTTGGCGCGTCGGTCATGCATGAGACCTACATGATCATCGGGAAGGTACACCCCTTCCCTGAAGATCCACAGGTTCTAAGCATTGCTCATCGCGATGGCTGGCCTCCTGGGCGACTGGCTTGCCTGTTCGTGCGGGGGATGCCGTGAAGGCAATCGCATCTTCTGCCGCTGCCGTCAACCACAGCGACGCTCAGTCCGTAACGAGCTCTCCAGGACGTTGCCGTCAACCGTAGCCGTCAACAGCCCCTAACGATCATGTTTGCAGGACTGTTTTCGCTGGTGGGGCGCCAGGGACTCGAACCCTGAACCGACGGATTAAAAGTCCGCAGCTCTGCCATTGAGCTAGCACCCCTTGGTCGTGCTCCCCGGACCCCGCCCGCGTCGCGGTGTGATCCGCAGAACACTCCCCAAGATGCAGGGTACAGAGAGTACCGCGTCTTCGGCGACGCCATTGTCCCTGATCGCCCTGTGATCGGTCTCATCGGGCCCCGGCGCGGGGCCATGACGAGGTGGTCAGCGGAAGGCGTCGAGGCCCGTGAGCGCCTTGCCCAGCGTCAGCAGGTGCACTTCCTGGGTGCCCTCGTACGTGAGCACGGACTCCAGGTTGGTCATGTGCCTGATGACCGGATACTCCAGCGTGACCCCGTTGGCCCCGAGCACCGTACGCGCCTCGCGGGCGATGTCCAGCGCGGCCCGGACGTTCGCCAGCTTGCCGAAGCTGACCTGGGTGGGCTTCAGCTTCCCGGCGTCCTTGAGCCGGCCGAGGTGGAGGGCGGTGAGCCCGGCCTGGCCGAGCGCGACCGCCATCCACGCCAGCTTCTCCTGCGTGAGCTGGAACGCGCCGATCGGCTTGCCGAACTGCACCCGGGTGGTGGCGTAGTCGACGGCCGCCTCCAGGCAGGCCCGGCCTGCCCCGACCACGCCCCACAGGATGCCGTACCTCGCCTCGGTGAGGCACGACAGCGGGCCCTTCAGCCCCACGACGCCGGGCAGCACCGCGGAGGCGGGCAGCCGTACGTCGTCGAAGTACAGGGAGGCCGTGACCGACGCCCGCAGCGACAGCTTGCGGTGGATCTCGGCGGACGAGAAGCCGGGGGCCGAGGTGGGGACGACGAAACCGCGGATGCCCTCGTCGGTCCGCGCCCACACGACGGCCACGTCCGCGATCGAGCCGTTGGTGATCCACATCTTGGCGCCGTTCAGGATCCAGTCGCCGGACGGGTCCTGCTTGGCGGTGGTGCGCATGCCGGCGGGGTCGGACCCGTGGTCGGGCTCGGTCAGGCCGAAGCAGCCGATGGCCTCCCCTGACGCCAGGCGGGGCAGCCACTCCTCCTTCTGCTCGTCCGAGCCGTACTTCCAGATGGGGAACATCGCCAGCGACCCCTGCACGGACACGAACGACCGCAGCCCCGAGTCGCCCGCCTCGAGCTCCCGGCAGGCCACGCCGTACGAGACGGCGTCGAGCCCGGCGCAGCCGTACCCCTCCAGGTGCATGCCGAGGAGGCCGAGCGAGCCCAGGGCCGGGGCGAGCTCGCGGGCGGGGAACGTGCCCTGCTCGAACCACTCGCCGACGTGCGGCAGGACCTTGTCGGAGACGAGTTCCCTGACGGAGTCCCTGATCATGCGGTGCTCGGGGTCGAGTTGGTCGTCGAGTGCGAGGAGGTCGTCCATGGCTGCCAGGGTATCCGGGCCCCCTCGGGGTAGGGCCAGGGGGAATCCCGATGTGCGCCCACCCCCTGGAGAGGCACTGTGGAGGTATGAACGAGATGAACATCAACGGTTCGGTCAAGCAGCTCCGCCGCACTCGGAACGGCAGGATCGTCGCCGGGGTGTGCTCGGGCGTCTCCGAGTACACCGGCATCGACGCCAACATCCTGCGCCTCGGGCTCGCCGTCGCGACCTTCTTCGGCGGCCTCGGGGTCGGCATCTACGCCGTCGCCTGGCTCCTCCTCCCCGAGGAGGGCAAGAACAGCTCCATCGTCCAGGACCTCATCGACAAGAACAAGGACGGCCACGTCTGGCAGGACGCCAAGGCCAAGTGGGACAACGTCCAGCAGGGCTGGAACCAGGGCCGCTCCACCGGCACCCCCTACCCCCCGCAGGCCCCGAGCTACGAGCAGCACCCGTACGGCCGGACCTCCGCCGGCGACTCGCAGAACCAGGGTCCGCAGGCCTGACTCAGGTAGTGGCGGCCCGGACCTTGGCGATGATCTCCCTGCGCGACTCGGTCCAGAGCATGGCGAGCACGGCCGCGGTGCACAGCCCGGCCACGCCCGCCAGCGTCACGACCGGCTCTGGACCGAGCCGCTGGGCGGCGGCGCCTCCGACGAGGATGCCGACGCCCTGGGCGGCCAGCAGCCCCGACTGCACCAGCCCGAACGCCGCGGCCCGTCCCGACGCGGGGACGCACTGGACGAAGGCCGCGTTGGCCGCGAGCTGGTAGGCCCCGCCGACGCCGGACAGCACCCACAGGGCGAGCACGCCCTCCAGCGGTGGCCGGATCACGCACAGCACGAGCGGCGCGCAGGTCAGCATGGCCAGCCAGCCCATGCCCCGCAGCCGTCCCGACGGCGTGACGAACCGCCCGAAGAAGAACGCGCCGACGACCGTGCCCGTCGGCATCGCCGCCATCAGCAGACCCGTGATCACCGGAACCGGCAGCCTCCCGTCCGCGAGCGCCGCGGCGTACGGCACCGCGATGCCCTCGGGGATCACGTAGAACCCGCACAGCCAGGCGAACAGCACGAGCGTGCGCAGCCGGCGTTCCCCGAACACCAGGCGCGCGCCGGACAGCGTCATCCGCCACACGGACGGCCGCTCGCCGTCCTCCCGCAGCGGCGCCGGGCGGTGCCGCACCCCCGCCACGATCACCAGGGCCGATCCGAGGAACGTCGCGCAGTCGAGCGCCAGCGCCCGGTACGGCCCGAGCACCGCGATCGCCGCGCCCCCGGCGGCGAACCCCAGCATCTGGACGGCCTGGTTGGTCACGTTCTGCAGGGCCGACCCCACGACGTACCGGTCGCCCTCCAGGACCTCGGGCAGCAGCGCCGCGCGGGCGGCCGAGAACGGCGCGCCGAGCAGCACCACACAGAAGACCAGCGCGCACAACACCGGAAACGGTGTGGCGGGCAGGGCCATCGCGGCGAGCATCAGGGCGCGCAGCACGTCGCACCAGAGCATCACCCGCCTGCGCGGGTACCGGTCGGCGAGCCCGGCCAGCAGGGGCCCGCCGATGATGGGCGGCAGGTAGGTCAGCGCGTAGACGGCGGCCGTGGCCAGCGGCGACGCCGTGCGACTGTAGACCAGCACCGCGAGCGCCACCTGGGCGAGCTGGTCGCCGAGCAGCGACATGCCCTGTCCGAGCCACAGGGCCCGGAACTCGGGGATCGCGGCCACCTCCCGGTAGGTGGTCCGCACCTCGGGGGGACGGCGGTGCCGGCCGGACAGCCTGCCGGGCTTGGCGGCCGCCATCTCACTCCGCAGAGGTCGCTCCGCCGGCCGTGGCCGCCGGTGTCCGCCGCGGCGACTGGATCTGACAGACCGTGGTCAACATGTCACTTACAGTGCCCGCCGGACGCGACTTTTGCAACCCGCTGACGGTCCCATTTCGCGCGCCGCGAACGCCGATCGCCGTCCTGACGAGCGCGAACGCCCCAAAGGGGGCCGTTACCAGCCGAGCTCGTGCAGCCGCTCGTCGTCGATGCCGAAGTGATGGGCGATCTCGTGGACGACGGTGACGCGGACCTCCTCGACCACGTCGTCCTCGGTCTCGCAGATCTCCAGCGTCGGGTTCCGGTAGATCTCGATCCGGTCCGGGAGGACCCCGGAGTACCAGTCGCCCCGCTCGGTCAGCGGAATGCCGGTGTAGAGCCCCAGGAGCCCGGGCTCGGGCGGGTCGTCCACCACCACGACCACGACGTTGTCCATGACCTTGGCCAGATCCGGGGGGATCGTGTCGAGCGCCTCGGCCACGAGCTCCTCGAACCTCTTCAGCGGGACGTCGATCACGTGCTCATCGTGTCATCGCGAGGCGGCCGTGCGGTAGCGGCGTACGGCGAGCGGCGCGAACACCGCGATGATCAGCAGCGACCAGCACAGCGACGCGGTCACCGGGTGCTGGAGAGGCCAGGAGGCGGCGGCCGAGCGGGGGTTGCCGAACAGCTCGCGGGCGGCCGAGACGACCGCGCTCATCGGGTTCCAGTCCGCGATCGCCCGCAGCCACCCGGGCAGCCCCTCCAGCGGCACGAACGCGTTGGCCAGGAACGTCATCGGGAACAGCCAGCCGAACGTCGCGGCGTCCGCCTGCGCGCCGTTCTTCACGAACAGACCGATGTACGTGCCCAGCCAGATCATCGCGTACCCGAACAGGGCGAGCAGCGCGAAGCCGGCGAGCGTCTCCAGCGGGGTGCCGTGCGGACGCCATCCCGCGATCAGCAGGCCGCAGACGGCCATCATCGCGAGCGACAGCCAGTCCTTGGACAGGTCCGCGAGGCTCCGCCCGGCCAGCAGGGCTCCGCGCGCGATGGGCTGGGCGCGGAAGCGGTCGATGATGCCGCGCGCCATGTCCTCGGCGACCGACGTGGCGGCGGCGACCGCGGACAGCGCCATGACCTGCATGAAGATTCCGGGCATCAGGTAGTTCCGGTAGTCGCCCCCGCCGGGCAGGCTGATCGCGCTGCCGAAGACGTACCCGAACAGGATGGTCATGATGACCGGGGCGACCAGCTCGGCGGCGATCTGGCCGGGCTGGGCGCGTAGTTGCGAGTAGCTGCGCCCGGCGATGACGAACGTGTCGCTCAGGGCCCAGCGCAGCCGTTCGGCCCTCGTCCTCGGGGGTTCCACGGTGATCACCGTGATCACGCCGCCTCCTTCTCTCTGGCGGGCGCGTCGGTGAGCGCCAGGAACACCTCGTCCAGCGTCGGCCGGCGCAGCCCCAGGTCCTCCACGCCGATCCCGGCGGCGTCGAGGGCCGCGGCGGCCCTCACCAGGGAGGCGGCGCCGTCCGAGACGGGCACGACGAGCCGCCGCTCGGCTGGGTCGATCTCGGGCTCGCCGGGGAGCACCCGGCGGACGGCCTCGACGCCGGGCGCGAGGTCCGCGGCCTCGCGGAAGGCGACGCTCACCCGGTCGCCGCCCACCTTCGCCTTGAGCGCGGACGGCGACCCGGCCGCGACCACCCGCCCGGCGTCCATGACGGCGATCCGGTCGGCCAGGTGGTCGGCCTCGTCCAGGTACTGCGTGGTGAGCAGCAGGGTGGTCCCCTCGGCGACGAGCGCGCGCAGCTCGCCCCACAGCGCGAGACGGCTGCGGGGGTCGAGGCCGGTGGTCGGCTCGTCCATGAACAGCACCGGCGGGGCGACGATCAGGCTGGCGGCCAGGTCGAGCCTGCGGCGCATGCCGCCCGAGTACGTCCGCACCGGACGGTTCGCCGCCTCGGCCAGGCCGAACCGCTCCAGCAGCTCCTCGGCCCTGTGCCGGGCCGTACGGCGGGGCAGGTGGTAGAGCCGGCCGAACAGCTCCAGGTTGCGGCGCCCGGTCAGCAGCTCGTCCACGGCCGCGTGCTGGCCGGCCAGGCCGATCCGGTAGCGGAGCCGTTCCGCGTCCCCGACCACGTCGCACCCGGCCACCCGGGCCGAGCCGCCGTCGGGGCGCAGCAGCGTGGTGAGGACGCGCACCATCGTCGTCTTGCCGGCTCCGTTGGGCCCGAGCAGGCCGCACACCGAGCCGCGCGGCACGTCGAGGTCGACGCCCCGCAGCGCCTCGGTCGTGCCGAACCGCTTGCGTACTCCTTCCGCATGGATCACGGCATCTCCTTAACGCAGTTAAATTTAACAACGTTAAGGATGCATTGAACGTCGTTAAGCTGTCAACCGTGGCACTCGAACGCGACACGATCGTCAGGACCGCCATCCGGCTTCTCGACGAGGTGGGGCTGGAGAAGCTGACGCTGCGCAGGCTCGCGACCGAGCTGGGCGTGCAGGCTCCCGCTCTCTACTGGCACTTCAGGAACAAGCAGGAGCTCCTGGACGAGATGGCCGAGGCGATCTCCGTGCAAGAGCCGCTTCGGCCGCTCGCCGACGGGGAGTCGTGGGAGGAGTGGCTGGCGGAGTGGTGCCGGGGCCAGCGCCGGGCGTTCAAGTCGCACCGCGACACCGCGCGACTCACCGCCGGCACCCACCCTGGCACGGCCACGCTGCGGACCGTCGAGACCATCCTGGAGTCGCTGCAGCGGGCCGGGTTCACCCGTACGGACGCGATGTGGGGTCTCGGCACGCTGGCGAGCTTCCTCGGCGGGTTCGTGCTGGAGGAGCAGGCCGACCAGGAGAGGGGATCGATCGGCCCGGCCCTGTTCCAGGAGGCGCTGGAGAGCCTCGCGCCGTACCCGAACGTGCGCGCGGTCATGGTCGAGACCGGCGGCCCGCAGACGGATGCGTCCTTCGAGCACGGCTTGGCGCTGATTTTGTCCGGTATGCGGGCACATCTGGAGGCCCAGGCGGACGGCCGGTAACCGGAACACCGTGTTCTGGTAACCAAAAAGGCCGCGACTTCGGGTAGTCAGGAAGGGATGGAGAACTCGCGGTTGAGGGCGTTCGCCCGGAAGACGGTCGGCAGCCGTATCGCCCGTGTGTCGGCCCGTGTGCTCGCGGTCGTGCTGGCAGCGGTGATCGGCGGATGGCTCGGGATGGCGTTCGGCGCCAAGGTGGACACACCGGTCGGTCCCGCCGACATCGGGATGTCCCTGACCCCGTCCTGGAGCGGGGAGAGCGTCATCGACGTACGGCCCCTCGGGACGCTCAGCTTCGACACCCACAACGGCCCGGTGCGGCTCGACCTCACGATCGAGGCAGTCCACCCGGACGTCGCGGAGGAGATCCTCAAGAACCCCCGGTGGGCCGACCGGCTGCCGGCGACCATCGAGGCCGACGTCATCTCCGGGCTGCGGAGCCTCGCCGTGCGCGCGGCGCTGTTCGCGGTCGCCGCCGGATTCCTCACCGGCCTGGTCGCCTTCCGGCGGCTGTCGCGGGCGGCCTGGACCGCGGCCGGCTCGCTGGCGATGGTCGTCGTCCTCGGCGGCGTCTCCGCGCTGACGTTCAACCCCCGCTCGATCGCCGAGCCCCGGTACACCGGGCTGCTCACGGGCGTGCCGTCCCTGGTCGGCAGCGCCCAGTCGATCGTGACCAAGTTCTCCGAGTATCGCGGCCAGCTCGCCAAGCTGGTGACCAACGTCTCCCAGCTCTACGAGGCCGGGTCGAACCTGCCGATCTTCGACCCCGACCCCGGCACCATCCGCGTGCTGCACGTCTCCGACCTGCACATCAACCCGCTGGGCTGGAACGTGATCAAGTCTCTGAAGGACCAGTTCAAGGTCGACCTCATCATCGACACCGGCGACATCAGCGACCACGGGACGAAGGCCGAGAACGAGTACGTCAAGGAGATCGGCTCGCTCGGTGTCCCGTACGTCTACGTGCGCGGCAACCACGACTCCGTGACGACCCAGCGGGCGGTCGAGAAGCAGAAGAACGCGATCGTGCTGGACGGCGCCGCCGCCACGGTCAAGGGGCTGAGCATCTACGGCATCGGCGACCCGAGGTTCACCCCCGACAAGTCCGTACAGGTGGAGGGTGACGAGAGCCAGAGCCTCCTCGACCTCGGCCGGGCCAACGCGGCCAAGCTGACGCCGCGTGAACTGCCCCGGTCCGCCGCCACCTCCGCCCCCGAGAAGACCGTCGCCGACATCGTGGCCGTCCACGACCCGACCGTGGGCCGGGGCCTGTCCGGGTACGTGCCGCTCGTGCTGAGCGGGCACGTCCACGCGCGGTCCACCGAGCTGCTGCCCTCGGGCACCCGCCTGATGATCCAGGGGTCCACCGGAGGCGCCGGCCTGCGCGGCCTGGAACACGACGAGCCGACCCCGCTGACCGCCTCGGTGCTCTACTTCGGCAAGAAGAGCCACCGCCTGGAGGCCTGGGACGACATCACCGTCGGCGGCCTCGGCGAGCAGTGGATCCAGTGTGAGCGTCATATCGAGCCGAACCCTGGCCGTAGAATTTCTCCCGAGTCGCCGCAGGCACCGTCGCCGACGGCAACCGGCAGCGGCTCGCCGTCGCCGTCCGCTTTGGCATCAGGGGCAAACGTCCCCTATGCTTCAGAGGTCTCCGACGGAAGGCGTCACGGAACAGGGCGAAAGCCTTGAGCCCCCATCGTCTAGCGGCCTAGGACACCGCCCTTTCAAGGCGGCGGCACGGGTTCGAATCCCGTTGGGGGCACGTGGAGCGCGTCGAGCGCACCGGATGACGGAAGGTCGAAGACCTCCCGGAAGCTGGTAAGCTAGGCGAGCCGAACAACACGGGGAAGCGAAAGCCCCCCGGACATAAAGGTCCTGTAGAGCAGTTTGGAGTGCTCGCCACCCTGTCAAGGTGGAGGTCGCGGGTTCAAGTCCCGTCAGGACCGCGTACGGCGGCAGCCGCCGAGGTCAGGTAGCTCAGTTGGTACGAGCGTCCGCCTGAAAAGCGGAAGGTCGGCAGTTCGACCCTGCCCCTGACCACCACCCTTGAACAGCCCAAACGCCCCGAAGCTTGATTGCTTCGGGGCGTTCCTGTTGTGTTTGACGACAACGTGCCCATGACCCTTTGCAGTTGATCTTTTTGTCGGCATCGGTCGGTAGCGTTCTGCGTACTTCAGTGCAGGTGCGTCATCGGCTGAGAGGGCGAATCGTGGGCGCTTCAGGGTGGGATTACTTCACGCCGTATCAGCAGGATGTTTCGGCTGCCCTTGCCGCGGAGCAATCGTCAAGACCTGTGGATCACGAGTTCCTAAGCAGCTGCTGGTGAGGGCTGATCGTCGGGGCGTTCGAGGAGCTTGCCGTTGATG
>NZ_JBEYWW010000077.1:0-8833 GCF_040644635.1 Microbispora sp. NPDC046933
GATCATCGCGGCCGTGATCGTGCACTACCTCTACGGCGGGTTCCGGATCTCCTCGCCCGGAGGGGTGCACGCCACCCGGGCATCTCCTGTCTATTTTTATGCTACTTTTGGGTTAGCTCAACTCAACCGCCTTTTAATCTCCCAACAACAATAATACCCAATCAAACAACCCAAAAAATTCAAGATAATATCACTAATGGCAAATGTGCCCAAATAAAAGATAAATTGAATGGTTTCAATTCCTAAAAGTGTGACCAAACTGACAATGACAAACTGTTTGAAATCAGTATTGATACAGTAAAGGCCACCTAAAGGAATGAAGTAGATAATATTTAGCACTGCCTCTTGAATCGTTCTGGTATCCGCTTTTATAAAGTCAAAAGGATTCAGTGATATCGCCTGAAAATCCGTTGTTTTAGTAAAAAGCACCATGAATAACAGTAATAAATACACACTGAAAGCAAGATAGAGATAAATAACTGAAAAATCTTTGAGGTGATACTGGATGCCAAACAACCAGATAATCAGCGTTAATAAGAGTATTAAAGTTAATGCGGTATAGTCAAAGTGGTTAATCAACCTAGCCAGGCTTTGATAGCGAGTGAGAACGGGCATAATCAGCCAAGTAATCGTCGCATAACTCAGGATAAATGTGACCAATAAACTGCTGAGGTAGATCATATATTTTCGCAACTGTTTCTAACTCCTTTTCTTGATGAGATTAACCCTATTTGGTTCTGTTGCGAAGTTTGAAAATCAAACGCGCCCGCTCTGAACTCCAAATATCTTAGGCTGGTATTCCCATTAATACCTTGATTTCAGTAGACACCGCAAAGCCGAAGAGCGTTCCATTTCTTCGGTTCTTTTTATATATTCCTCGAATGGTCTCCATGCCCTTAATCGTGGAAGAGGCTGTACGGAGACTTTGATAAAATTTATTCCGTCGTTTAATAGGTCGATGGTCTTGTTCTATTAAATTGTTAAGATACTTCACAGTTCGGTGCTCTGTCTTAGTATATAAACCCACACTCTGTAACTTTCTAAAGGCGGAGCCAAGAGAAGGTGCTTTATCGGTCACAATTGCTTTCGGCTCACCAAACTGTTTATGGAGTCGTTTTAAGAAAGCATAGGCTGCTTGCGTATCCCGTTTCTTTCGTAACCAGATATCTAAGGTTAAGCCGTCCGCATCAATTGCACGATAAAGATAATGCCAACGTCCCTTAATTTTGATATAGGTTTCGTCCATTTTCCATGAATAGAAGGATTGTCTATTTTTCTTCTTCCAAAGATAATAGAGGACTTTGCTGTACTCTTGCACCCAACGATAAATCGTAGTATGACAAACATTTATTCCACGATCATATAACAATTCCTGAACTTCACGATAGCTTAGATTGTAACGCAGGTAGTAACCAACAGCGACAATAATGACGTCTTTTTTGAATTGTTTGCCTTTAAAATGATTCATTACTCTGTCCTCTCTGTCTTTTTTCTCAATTTTACACTAAAATAGATTTTTTGGAAAACTTTGCAACAGAACCCCTAAAACCATGGATGAACGAACAAAAAATCTCTCGTATTTTGTTTGTTCATCCACTAAAAATATGCGAACAGTATGGCTTCATTCAATCCTGTTCTTACAAGTCAAAAGCATCGAATCGTCCAAGGACGATTCAACAAAAAAAGTAGTCGTTTTTGGACGACTACTAAGTTCTAAACATTCATTACCCAAAATCAATTTGGTCTAACATCGTTTCTCGACTAGCTTGATCTAATCCAAGATACGTTAAGGTCATGGCTTCACTTGAATGGTTTAATAAATGCATCACTAAACCAATATTATAGTTTGACTGCGTATAGACCCGATAAGCGCCTGTTTTACGCATGGTATGTGTTCCTAGATAGTTGATACCTAATAGATCACCAACACGTGACAAGACCCGGGTTGACCCCAGAGCATAAGGCAGAAAATCCAGTAACGAACAAAAAACGTTCGCTACTGGATTTTTTGTCTTATGTGGCCGGGGTCAGGGTCGTCGGAGCGTATTTCAGAAGCCGAAGGGTGCTCAAAATAGCATAACTGCTCAACTATACACATTCCAAAAAAGTCCCCCACCCAGCAGCAAGTCACTCACCCATCACATCTTCCGCCAGAACTTCAGCATAATCAGCATCGCCACAATCAAGGCGACAGAAATCCCCAAAGTCAGCATCCAAGCATCTTGCATCCCGGCTAACGGGAGTTTCTTCACGTTCATCCCATAGAATCCGGTAATGATCGTTGGCACAGCCATGGTCAGTGACCAAATTGTCAAAAATTTCATTGTATCGTTCAGGTTGTTATTAGCAAGGCTGTTGAGGGTATGATCGATTCGGTCAACGACTTGGGTTTCAATCTCAAACATCCGTTGGACCTGTTCTCCTTCAATTTGCACGTCTTCGAATAAATCAATTTTATCTTGGTCAGCACCGACACCAAAATGGGTCTTTGGCAAACGATCGAGTTCACTGAGATTGGTTTGGACCGCGCTGGACAAAAAGGTCAACGTCTGTTGAAGATATGAAAGTGAAACCAAGTCACTGTTCTTCGTCTTCCGGTTCAACATTTTATCCAAATAGTTGCGTTTCTTGGTAATGGCGCGAGAAATTGGGATAAAACTGACAACAACTGTAAACAGTGTTTGCAGAATAAATGCATCGACGCTCTTAACCTCGGGATTATCCAATGCCGAGTAAAGTGCCGTGTTGACTTCAGGTATGCCGCTTTGATTAAACGTGAATAAAACGCCCTTATGGAGCAACATGCCAAATGGCTGGGTAATGTATCTCAGCGCATCTTTGTCGAGGGCATACGGCGCCAGAAAGATGAATAATTGGTAGTCCTCATTGATATCATAAACATAATTAGTACTTTCATCATTATCAGTGACGTACTCAATAATATCTTCATCGATGCCATACTGATCTTCGAGGGTTGCCCGTTCTTCGGCATTGATTTGAATCGTTTCAATCCATTTGGTTCCATTGATTGTCTTTTCGGGTTTGATCATTTAGTAATTCCCCTGTTAGTTATTAACCTCTATTTTAGACTAAAAGAAAAGAAGCTGCAGACAAATTTTTAAATTGTCAACGATTCCCAACTGCTAAACACTTTTATAAAGAATATAACGGAAACCTTGTCGGGCTGCCATTTTGTCGGTACCGCTCATATCAAAGGTTTCAGCCGTTTTATTAGCAAAATCCTTTTTAATATACACGTCTTTTGCTGTAACTTCTAAATCTGCTAAATAAAGTTTGTTAGGTAGGTTTCGTTTTTTCTTTGGGTTAAATCCTTGCTTGATTTGAAATAATAGTCCTGCTATATATGATCCATTATACCATTTAAACAAAAAAACAGCCCCCATTATCTACCTAGTAGATAACGGGGACTGTTTTAATAGGTTTTCACAGGGGCGATTATATAATTATAGACCCTGAGCTAAGGAATGTACTGATGTTTTCTAGTATAGTCCCTAGTCTGGCATCCCAAACAACTTTTCGTTTATACCCTTATCATGTGACCATTTAATCAACATATCAATTGTCAGAGGATATATGGCTATCTTTGAATATTCTAACTCTCATACTGTGAAGGAAGCCGCTGAAGCTATTAAATTATTGAAAGGAACCAGCCTTTTAATAAGTCAACAAAGAAATTCTGCTTTAAATCATATTGGGGTATCACAAATACTTTACAAATATGTTTTGCGTCGCAGCAAAAACCAGCAAATTAGGCTTAGTATAACAGAGATAATCAGCACAGCAAAAACACCATAAGAAGATTTTTCAAACGGGCCATCGACATTGACTCCCCAAAAACCAAAAATGATTGCTGGAATAGTCAAAACGATTGATATCTCTGTTAGAGTTTTCATAATCATGTTTAGCTGATACGAAATCATATTGTTTATCATATTTTCCAAATAATCCAAATATTGACTGTAACCTAAAATAATTCTATCCATTGTGTCGCTTGTATTGTATATCTCATCAATTATTTTTTGGGTGGTAAAATCAATATCATTAATAGTTGTAAAATTTTTTTTAATGAAATCCAGCGCTTTGTGATTAGCGCCATAGGTTGTTGACAAAGCTATCATGTATTTTTGAAGAGTCAATAAATCACCAAACGTTGGTCTGAGTGAACCGGACGTTGATATTTCTGAGTCTAAATCATCAATTTTTTCCTTGACTCCACGAAGGTCGTCAAGCATCACATGGAAATCTTTTTGCATGATCTTTAAAAGTACTTCCTGCATGAAATTATCGACATCATGTAAAACCATATTGGATAAGAGTTCGGGAATGAATTTTAATTTTTGTTTTGTAAAAATTATCAACTTATTTTTAAATACCAAGAAAACAACAGATGTCGTCAGATTATCTAGATGCCCACCTTCATGTATCTCGGGAAACAAATAACTTACGAGCAAACTTTTTTCATCGTTCTGATCTATCATCGTGTCATATGCAACTCGATCATCAAACGTTAGTATATTGTCTATGTTAAAGTCAGATCTATGTTCAAAAGATTCGATATATTCTCGTTCGTCACCATAAACATAAACAACAGACGAATTTTTGATATTTGATTCTGACGAAACTAATAATGTATTTTTTGTTAAAGAATAAGTTTTCAGCATTGTAATCCTCCTGCTTTATATTTTTCTCAAAAATAAATGCGTAATTGTTGTGGAATAAATACGTTATCAGTTTTAAAAACATTTTGTCTTATGTATGATAACCTGCTAAAAATTTTATCTCGCACATTATCTAGACAATCTCGTCTCCAGCTTCTAATGTATTTTCTAATTTATAATTATAGACCCTAAACAAACATCTTTTGTAAAAAGCCTTTTTTCTGTTCTTTCAACAAATCTAACTTACGTTGATGAAGAGCGATAGTGTCGTCGAGTTGTTTGAAGAATGAACCGATTTTTTGTTGTTCTGAAAGTTCAGGTACCATAATCGACATTTTCGACATTTGCTTACCTGAAACCTCAACAAAAGTAGATCCTGCACCGGTGACTTCCCCATATCGCTTGAGCTCATTAGTTCTTGAAAAAATAAAATAACTATCAAGTTTATTTTGATCAGGAACAATTGATTGAAACCCTTGATTAGTTGTAGCTTCTTTGGCTAATATAGCGGTGTTTCCGATACCAGCACGAGAAGTAAATAAGACGGTTCCTACTGGTAAAATTCGAGCTGAACTCTTCTTTAGACCTAGTTCAGTAATAGTCTTTTTACTTTTACTAACATAACTTTGTTCTCCAATTTCAGCTGGTGCATACCAATCAATATCACCGTCCCAGTATTCAGGGTTCGATGTACTTGGTGTTCCACCACCAACAATATTAGATAATTCTCCTAACTTACGCTCTTCCCAATCATCCGTAAATCCCGGAAACCTTAATTCTGGAACTTTCTTTTTAACTGAATCATCTATTTTCGCCATAGTCCCCACCATTTTCTTGGTTTTTCTTGTTCTTCTATCCTTTTTTGATCTTTGATTTGTTCCTGCAAATTTTCCAACTTCTCTTTAAGAGCGTTCACTTCATCTTTATATTGATTGTCTAAGTGTTTGAATTCTGTTTCCTGTGAGGGCATTTTGAGAGCTTTTAAGCTGTCATTTTCTGCTTTGTATTCTTCTAACAACTTTTTATCTTGTAAGGCTAGTCGTTGTTGCTGATCTAAAAGATTTTGAGTTTGTTTTTGTACGTCTACTAAACTTTTTATCTGTTCGTCTTTAACAGATATTTGATTATCTTTATTCTTTATTTGCTCTTTTAGATAATTGATTCGTTCATTTTTTTCATCAATTAAACTTGTATTTACGGTGTCTAATTTGGTATCTAAATACTGTCTATTTTGGACACCAACACTATCTAATTTAGTTTTAGGGACATATCCAATATTCCCTTTAATCACTTTTATAGCAGCGTTGTTAAGATAGATAGTACCGTCTAATCTCTGTATCAAATTACTATCTAATTTAGATACTTGATAATGAATTTTCTTTTTTGATACACCCAACTCATCCGCAAGCTCTTTGATCGTTTTTAGATTCTCACTCATGGCTTGCTCCTTTACCTCGAACACTTGCACGTTCTGGTTGGTCAAGGTCTTGTAATTTCACAGTTGGCAAATACTGATCAACTGCCTTTTTAAGATACTTTGCAACGTTCCCTTTTGAATAAGGTTCTTGCTTCTCACGAACGTATGAGAGGTGCTTTTTGACCCCCTCAAGTCCTCGTAATGTTTTGAGTTCGTCATACTTTGGATAAACATTTTTTTGCAAGCCAGCCATAAGTGATGTATCTGTCATTTCATAAGGCGATAAAAGGAAATTTTCAAGCAATAACCTTGTATATCTACTTTCTAACGCTTTACCTGCAAGTGTTTGGTTTGATAATTCTTTTTCGGCTTTCGCTTCCTTGTAGGTCTTGTCCTCTAGCTTATAACTGTTATCGTCTGCTCGACGTTTTTTCGTGATATGAAAGACAATAGAATCAATGCTTTTACCTTTTTTCACTTTCTCATAGGCAATATTAAATGAGGTCCGATCATTGATTTCTTCAAGGGGTTTATCTAAAACTTTCTTGCTAAAGTTAGTGAATAATTTGTATTCATTGACCGTGTCCGTCATTTCTCGTAATTCTCGCATGGAAATTGAAGGATTGCGGTAGGCTTCCACTTGTTCTTCTCGGCGCCCGCCCTTGTAACTATAATGCTCGTACTGGTTATAATTCATAGATAACCAGCGATACAAGATAATGGAATACTTGCTATTGAGTTCTGCAAGATCAGACAAAGCGTGTTGCGTGAAATTTTGTTTTAAATTGATTAAATACGGCATAATTTCAGGACTAAATCGGATCGTTACCTCATCATGATAATCCGTCCACTTAACATAGGGAATCGGCACAATATTTTCAAATTCAAATCCATGTTCTTTTTTTTCTTTAATTTTGAAAAAGGCTTGTTTCTGCATATTCTCGACTGCCTGTTTAAAACGTGTGTGTTTATTGCTGTCGTCCACTTTAAAAAAGGCAAACAGTTCTGCTTTTGACAAATAAACCGTATGATCTTTTGGTGGTTCTTCTGTATCAATGCACGATACGGCTAATTCAAACATTTTCAGTGGGGTTTTATCCATTTTGGCAATAGATGTGATTAAAGAATTATGCTCGACCACTTTACGTTTTGATAATTCGTTCAAGATTTGCACCTGCTTCTGATTTTGTTCATTTTTTGGTATACTAGTCATAGAAAACTGCTCCTTTGTGAGTGATTTTAGATAGGCATGAAGAAAATCTGACCAAAGAATTGTTCTTCATGCTTTTATTATACCACAACATAAGTACTTACCTAACAAAAAAGTACTTATGTACATAGTTTTTTGTACTTATGTACATAGTTTTTTGTACTTATGTACATAGTTTTTTGTACTTATATAATTCTATAAACCCTTGAAAACACTCACTTTTTTTTGACGCAAAAGATTAAAAGATTAAAATATATAAGATAAATATATATATAGGCTTCGCCTATTTTTTATTTTTTTCAAAAATGTAAAATCCAAAGTCAAAATCATCAAAAAAAGGAGTGAGCGAAAACCACGCTCACATTTTACTTGCAGCGTTCACTCGCACTCGCTAAAAGAAAAGATCAAACCCTCTCTTAGGACTTTCTTGGATTCCCTCTAATTGCTCGTATACGCTGTTTTAACTATTTGACTAGCTAAATACTCATACTTTGCAATCAAGCGTCTTACAGACGGTCAGGGCAAGCCCTAACAACCCTTAAATGGAAAACCTATACTTTGTTTAACTTGTTTTTTTACAACTTAAAACAAGCTATTCAATTCAAAATCACTTTAAACCCACTTAAAAGCTCGTTTAAGCATTCTTAATGTTCCCTTTGAACAAATAGACAGTTTCGAATTAAAGTCGCTTAAATCGAGTTTTAGAGCGTTTTAAAATAGAATGATGAAAAACTAAAAAGTTTCAAACGCTGGTCGGCTTGTTTCGTAAAAAAAGAGTGCAATGCGCACTTACACATCACTCTAAAAACGAGTGATGTAATGGCTAAAAATCGTGTATCAGAAGTTGCTTATCGCAACAACAAAATTTCATGCTAGTAGCGTCTCTTAAATGAGTGAGTCTTTGTTTCAATTTGTGATACATTTTTCTGATCCATCAAGAACTTCCTCAAAGATAAAATGCCCCAGCGCTCATTCCTCAATCGCCCTTTGTCATTGATTTTGTAATAAGCATTGCGCCCTATTCGGTTACAATCCTCACAACAAAATAGCAAATATAAACCCATAAATACTGCTGTAAGCTATCACATTGTAATACAAATTACTTCGTTCTTGTATTACAATGTGGCTTGAAAAGGGGGAAGTTTCACTTTCCCCTTTTATCCCCTTTGGATTGTGTCGATTTGCTTTACGCAAACGCCACCTACCCATTTTATAAAAATAAAATGGGCAAAAGATCTTTCTTTTTGTCATACAAAAAGAAGAAAAAAAAGAGACGATTTTCTTCTTCCGAAATCGTCCCTCTTTTTTCTAAAACCATGGATGAACAAACAAAATACGAGAGATTTTTTATTCGTTCATCCACTAAAAATATGCGAACAGTATGGCTTCATTCAATCCTGTTCTTACAAGTCAAAAGCATCGAATCGTCCTTGGACGATTCAACAAAAAAAGTAGTCGTTTTTGGACGACTACTAAGTTCTAAACATTCATTACCCAAAATCAATTTGGTCTAACATCGTTTCTCGA
>NZ_JBEYWW010000078.1:0-8582 GCF_040644635.1 Microbispora sp. NPDC046933
CTCCGCCGCCATGTCCGCGATCACCACACGAACCACACCCAGCGGAATCCGCAGCAACGCCGACACCTCCGCCACCGACCGCACCTGACGGCACAGAGAGGCGATGGCCCGATGTTCCGGGGGCCTCGTGGACAGGTCGTAGTGCGTGGTCGTGGCGGAGGAGACCAACGCCTCCAGCGCGAGTTGCATGCGGGGCGTCGTACGTCCGCCGGTGACGGTGAACGGGCGGACCGGAGACGCGGGCTCCTGGGGGATCGGGGCGCCGGGCTGCCGTCCCCACGAGTCCGCACCGGGGTCCTGGCCCCACGGTTCCGCGCCCGGCGGCTGTCCCCACGGATCCATCCGTCACCTCCGGGGATACGACATGGCTTGGAGCTCGGCGCGGACCGCGGGCGTCAGCACCTGACCCGCCCGCTCCACCAGCAACGTCATCTGATAAGCCACCAGACCCAGATCGGAATCCGCCGCCGCCAGCACCGCCAGACAGGACCCGTCACTGATCGACATGATCAGCAACAACCCCCGCTGCATCTCCACCACCGTCTGCGTCACCGGGCCACCCTCGAACACCCGCGAGGCACCCTGCGTCAAACTGATCAACCCCGCCGCCACCGCCGCCAGCTGATCCGCCCGATCCTTCGGAAACCCCTGCGAGAACGCCAGAGGCAACCCGTCCGCGGAGACGACGACGGCGTGCGCCACCCCGGGCACAGAACTCACGAAATCATCGATCAGCCAGTTCAGGCCGCGTGCGCCCTGGCTCAGCTCACTCATGCGCCGTCCCCTTTCGTCGGGTAGCCCTCGTCCTCACTCAGTTCGCCCCTGGCCACCGCCCGGCCCTGCCGTACGCCGTGTTGCAGGCTCGCCAGCCGGCTGCGGGCCCGGTCGGGCGACAGGATCGGCTGCGAGAGGGCGGGCGCCGCCGGCGCCGCGGCCGGCTCCGCCGAGCCGGGCACCAGGTTGGCCTTCGGCACCCGCTTGGGCAGACCCGAGGCGGTCGTGCCGTCCGAGGCGGGCTTCTCGGTGGCGGCCGCCGCGGCCTGCCACCCGGCGTCCACGGACGGGGCGTGCTGCCAGCCGGATCCGGTGTCGGCGGGGGGAGTGCGCCGGAACCAGGCGGACTCGACCGAGGCGAAGATCGGCAGATACTCCTCGGCGGAGGCCGGCCCCGCCTGCGCCCCGCTCTGAGGGATCGGGGCGCCGTGTATCGGCCCGGAGATCGAGACCGGGCCGGTCGTCGCCGTCATCGGGCCGAACCCCGTCGGGACGGGTCCGGTCACCGCCGGCAGCGGCCCGGTCGCCGCTTCGTCCATGCCGGACGACCGGCCGCGTATCCGGGTGAGCGGATCATGGAGAGGCGGCGCGGCGACCCCGGAGGCCGGCAGCTGCTGACGGCCCCAGCCCCCGATGCCCTGCTGTGCCGTCCCCTGCTCGGCCTGCCGCGGGCTCCAGGCAGGGGCGAACGCCCCCGAATAGGACTCCGGCTGATGCGCCGGATGGCCCATGATGGACTCCGGCAGCAGGACCATGGCCGTCAGCCCGCCTCCGTCGTGCGGTCTGAGCTGGACCCTGATGCCGTTGCGGGCGGCGAGACGGCCGACCACGAACAGGCCCATCCGCCGCGAGACCGACACGTCCACCACTGGCGGGTTCGCCAGCCTCGAGTTCGCCTGGGAGATCTCCTCCAACGCCATGCCGATGCCGGAGTCGGTGACGGAGATCATCACACCCCCGCCGTCGATCCGGTTGCCCGAGACCACCACGCGGGTGTCGCGGGCGGAGAACGACAGCGCGTTCTCCACCAGCTCGGCGAGCAGATGGATGACGTCGTTGACGGCCTGGCCCGCGATCGAGACGTCCGAGGGGAAGTTCAGCACCACTCGCTCGTAGCCCTCGACCTCCGACAGCGAGGCCCGGATGACGTCGGTGATCTCGACGGGCCGGCTCCAGCGGCGCGCCGGCTCCTGCCCGGCGAGAACCAGGAGGTTCTCACTGTTGCGGCGCATGCGGGTCGCCAGATGGTCGAGCTTGAACAGGTCGCCGAGCCGCTGCTCGTCCTGCTCGCCCTGCTCCAGGCCGTCGATCAGGGTGATCTGGCGTTCCACGAGGGTCTGGGTGCGGCGCGACAGGTTCACGAACATCGCGTTGACGTTGCTCCGCAGCCGGGCCTCGTCGCCCGCCAGCCGGACGGCCTCGCGGTGAACTTCATCGAAGGCCCGCGCGACCTCGCCGATCTCGTCGGCGGACACCACGCCGATCGGCTGCACCTCGGCCCGCCCCGCCGCGTCGTCCTCGGACTCGCGCAGCCGCTGCACCAGTGCGGGCAGGCGGTGCCCGGCGACCTCCAGCGCCTCGCTGCGCAGCCGCCGCAGCGGCCGTACGAGGGAGCGCGCCATGACGGCGGTGATGAGCAGGACCAGGAGCAGGACGACGACGACCATCGTGATGTTGAGGACGGCCACGTTCCGGGCGGAATCCTGCAGGGCGGTGCTCCGAGTGACGATCGACTTGCTCAGGTCGGCGGTCACGTCGCGCATGAGGTCGGCCTGCTCGCTGATCGCGTCGAACCAGCGGTCGGCGTCGGCCCCCCTGCCGCTGAGGTTGCGGATGGGCTGCCCGGTGCCGACGAGGTACAGCGCCCGGTCGATGAAGAACCGCGCCCGGTCCACCTTCTGGTCGGTGACCGTGTCGTTGTAGAGCTGCCGCTCGTCGGTGGTGGCCACGGCGGTGAACGCCGCCAGCTCGCTCTGCTCCCTGGCCGCCGCGCCGGTGAAGGCGTCGAGCTCGGCCTGGTCGAGCCTCTGGCGGGCCAGTCCCATGGCGAGCAGCGCGCGCTGCTCCGACACCGCCTCCTTGGCCCGCGCGAGCGCCCCGAGTGCCTTGATGCTCGCGTACAGCCCTTCGTCCGGAACTCCCTGACCCGCCGCGTCGTACAGCTTCAGCAGGTCGTCGGTGACGAGCCGGTAATTCTCCATGCCGCGCAGCGGCGGGAGCTGCGACTCGAGCACGATCTTCCGGAACGCGGTCAGGTCCGCCAGCCGGGCCAGGGCCCGCGACAGGTCCTCCCGGCCGAGCCCGCCCAGCGCGTCCCCGCTCGTCTCGGCCCGGACGCGCACCTGCTGCGCGGCGGCGTCCACGGCGTCGTGCTGGTCGTTCACGAGACCGAGCAGGCTTCTGTCACGACGGCCGCCCGCGACGTACTTGATCGACAGGTCCCGCTCCAGCTGGAGTTCGTGGACGAGCACGCCGACGTTGCCGACGAGCTCGACGGCCTCGCGCACCCGCTGGTAGTCGGCGGCGCTGGAGATCGAACTCGTCACCCGCAGGCCGCCGAGCAGGACCGCGACGACGGTGGGCAGCACGATCAGCGCGACGAGCCGGGTTCGCACCCGCCAGTTCTTCAGCTGAATCGAGTTGCCGGTCGCGGGCCCGCCGGATGGCCCGCCGTCCGCGGAGGACGCGCCGCCGGCGGGCTCGGCAACCGGTTCGGGCTCGGCGCGGCGGCCACTCTCGATCGTTGCTGTCCTCACTGGCGCAACCTCTCGCGCTGAATCTCAGGGGGATAAGGCTCCGGGGTCGCTCTAATGCGAGAGCCCTCACATCACCGGGCAATTTGAGCATAAGGCGTCGAGATAGACAAAGCGCTTGGGATTTTGGAGCGATCCAGTGTTTCGCCCCGCCCCAAACGCATATCTTCGAGGCGGCGGCGATCAGGGAGAAGGCAATATCGGACGGGAGATGCACGACGACCCCCACCATGGAACCGGTCCAAGCCTTGCCCGTAATTCCAAATGATGACAGAGGTGATTTACTCCTCAATTTGACTACAATCGTGACTCAAACACATCGAATCCGCACGGCTCCTGTACGCTTCTCGCCCGTCGCCGTCTATGCGGGACGACCCGTCGCGGGCGGCCACCTCAACACTCCAGACAAAGGAGACTTCATGAGGCTTATAAGGCGTACTCTCGCCGTCGGCGCCGTGGCCGTCCTGGCGCTCACCGCTTGCGGCAACTCGGACACGACGTCCTCCTCTTCCTCTGGCAACGGACTCGAGAAGACGACGCTGAAGGTGGGCACGATCCCGGTGCCGGACAGCGCGCCGTTGCAGGTGGCGATCGATCGGGGGTTCTTCAAGGCAGAGGGCCTGGAGGTGCAGCCCGAGGTGGTCGCCGGCGGCGCCGTCGCCACCCAGAAGCTGCTGGGCGGAAGCCTCGACCTTTCGCTCGGCGCGTACGTCGGCACTTTCCTCGCCCAGGACAAGGGCGTCGGGAAGTTCAAGTATGTCGCGGACAGTTACGGCGCCGCTCCCGGCGCTTTCGTCATTATGGTCAAAAAGGACTCCCCGATCAAAACTGTTGCAGACCTCAAGGGGAAGACCATAGCGGTCAACGTCCTCAACAGCGTCAGCCAACTGACGGCCGAAGTGCAGATGAAGGTGGCCGGGGTGACCGCGACCCCGAGCCAGTTCGTGGAGAAGAAGTTCCCCGACATGCCCCCCGCCCTGGAAAGCGGCCAGGTCGACGCGGCGGCGATGACCGAGCCAGTCATCACCGTGGAATCAAAAGCGGGTGGCCGAATCATCGTCGATGAGATGACCGGCCCGACCGAAAATCTTCCCATCGCCGGCTGGTTCACCACCGACGCCATCGCGAGCAAATATCCGAAGGCGATAGCCGCGTTCCAGCGGGCGCTCGGCAAGGCGCAGGCGCTCGTCGCGAAGGACCGCAAGATCGTCGAGGAGACGCTGCCCAAGTACACCAAGATCGACGCCGCCACCGCGGCCGTCATCTCCCTGGGCTCCTACCCGACCTCCCTCAGCGAGACCCGCCTGCAGCGCGTGGCCGACCTGATGAAGGAGTACGGCTACCTCAAGAACGATCTGGACGTGAAGTCGATGATCCTGCCGCCCCCGGCGAGCTGACGGAGATCCCGCACCTGCCATGGAACACGCACGAGTCCTCCGCGGCGCCGCCGGCGTCGCGGGGTTCCTCGCCGCGGCCGAGATCGTCGGCGCGACCGGCCTGATCGACGACCGCTTCCTGCCCCGCATGTCCACGATCCTCCGCGGCGCGGCGGAACTGCTCGTCGACCAGGAGTTCCTCGCCGACGCGCGTGCCTCGCTCGCCGCGTGGGGGCTCGGGCTGCTGCTGACCGTGGCGGTGGCGGTCCCGGCCGGACTCGCGCTCGGGGCCCTGCCGCCCGTGGAGCGGGCCGTACGGCCGCTGATCGAGTTCCTCCGGCCCATCCCGTCGGTCGCCATCGTCCCGCTCGCGATCCTGCTCTTCAGCGACAACCTGCATCTGAGGGTGGCCGTCGTCGTCTACGCGGCATCCTGGCCGATCGTCATCAACACGATCTACGCGCTGCGGGACGTCGACCCGCTCGCCAAGGAGACCCTGCGCAGCTTCGGGTTCGGTCCGGTGTCCGTACTGCTCCGGGTGGCGCTGCCCAGCGCCGCGCCCTTCATCGCGACCGGGATCCGCGTCGCCGCCGGCACCGCCATCATCCTCGTGATCAGTGCGGAGTTGCTCGCAGGAGGGGCGGAGGGCGTCGGGATCTACATCACGGAGGCCGCGAGCGGCAACCGGATGGACCTGATGCTCGGCGCGGCCCTGTGGGCAGGCCTGTTCGGCGTCCTGTCCAACACCGCCCTGGTCGCGGTGGAGCGCAGGCTGTTCCGCTGGCACGACGTACGCACCGGAGCCGCCCGATGAACGTGATCAGAGCCGTCGGCCGTCTCTGGCTGGTGCCCGTGACGCTCGTGGCCTGGGAGATCGCCACCCGCGCCGCCGAGCAGCCGTTCTTCCCTCCCCCGTCGGCGACGCTGGCCCGGATGGGCGAGATGTGGCTGTCCGGCCCGCCCGCTCATCTCCTGCTGACGGAGCAGGCGATGGACGACTTCGGACCCAGCCTCGCCCGCCTGTTCGCCGGGTGGACGCTGGCCGCGGTCCTCGGGGTCGTCGCCGGAATCGCCATCGGCTGCTCCCCCCGCCTGTCCGGCTACCTTGACCCGCTGATCCATCTCGGCCGGGCCGTGCCACCGCCGCTGCTGGTGCCCTTCTTCCTCGCCCTGCTGAAGCTGAGCACGCCGGCGCAGCTCACGACGATCGTGTTCGGGATCATCTGGCCGATCCTCCTCAACACCATCGACGGCACCCGGACGGTGGACCGTCAGCACCTGGAGACCGCGCGCATCTTCGGGTTCTCGACGGCCCAGCGGCTCACCAGAGTGATCGTTCCCGCCGCGATGCCCAAGATCTTCGCCGGCCTGCGGCTGGCCCTCTCACTGGCCCTGATCCTGCTGATCATCGCCGAGATCCTCGCCGGCTCCGGCGGCCTGGGCTACCGGCTCCTGTCGGCGCAGCGCAGCTACCTCTACCCCGACATGTGGGGCTGCCTGGTGGTGCTCGGCCTCCTCGGCTATCTGCTCAACTCCGCGTTCCTGCTGTTGGAACGGCGCGTTCTCGCCTGGCACAGGAACGCCAGGCAGACCACCTAGGAAGGCATCGTGCTCGAGATCACCGATCTGGTCCACTCGTACGGTACGCATCGCGTTCTCGACGGGGTGAGCATCCGCGCCGCCGAGGGCGAACTCGTCTGCGTCGTGGGCCCCTCCGGCTGCGGCAAGTCCACTCTGCTGCGGTCCGTCGCCGGTCTCATCCGTCCCACCGGGGGCCGGGTGCTGATCGGCGGCCGGCCCGTCGATCGCATTCCCGACAACCTGGCCGTCGTCTTCCAGGACTACAGCCGTTCGCTCTACCCCTGGATGACCGCCGCGAACAACGTGGCGCTGCCGCTGCGACGCCGCGGGCAGGATCGGCGGCGCCGCAGGGAGGCGGCGATGGCCGCGCTGGATCAGGTCGGCCTGGCCGACGCCGCGGAGAAGTACCCCTGGGAGATGTCCGGCGGAATGCAGCAACGGGTCTCCATCGCCCGCGCTCTCGCCTACCGCCCGTCCCTGCTGCTGATGGACGAGCCCTTCGGCTCAGTGGACGCGCAGACCCGCGAGGACCTGGAAGACCTGGTGCTGCGGGTCTGCGCGCATCACGGCATGACGACCCTGCTGATCACGCACGACATCGACGAAAGCGTCTACGTCGGCGACCGAGTGATCGTCCTCACCCGGTCACCGGCCCGGGTCGCCGCCGACCTGCCGGTCGACCTGGGCGAATCACGCGACCAGATCGCAACGCGGCAACTCGACGCGTTCGTCCGGCTGCGTGCCGAAGTGGGCCGCCTGGTCCGAGGCGGCTCCCCCACCTCAACTGTTCTGGAGAAGCATTGATCGACTCCACCGGCCCCGTCTGGGACGCCATCGTCGGGCTCTCCCGGTTCGCCGCGCTCGCCGCGATGGCCGAGCTGAACTGCGCCGAACACCTGGCCTCCGGCCCGATGGACGTGCCGGAGCTCGCCAAGGCGTGTGACGCGCACGAGCCCTCCCTGGCGCGCGTGCTGCGGGAACTCGAGACGGTCGGGGTGGTCCGCGCCGTCACGCCGGGGACGTACGAGCTGACCGAGGAGGGTCAGACGCTGCGTGACGGCGTTCCGGGCAGCATGCGCTCCGCCCTGCGTATCGCGGCCGAGAACGGTTACTGGTACGCCATGGGCAACCTGGCGCAGACCGTGAAGGACGGGCGGTCCGCCTTCATCGCGCGATTCGGCCCCTTGTACGGCTATTTCCAGGAGCATCCCGAGGCCGCCCGCCTGTTCAACGAGTACATGGCCATCCGCGCGGCACCGCTGGAGGCCGCTCTGGCCACCACCTACGACTTCACCGGCGTGAAGACGTTCGTGGACGTCGCCGGGGGAACCGGGCACCTGCTGGCGGCGGTGCTCGACCGGCACCCCGGCATGCGCGGCGTGCTCTTCGACATCGCGCACGTGGTCGAGAACGCCAGGGAGTCCCTGAGCGCACGGGGCCTCGGCGACCGGTGCGAGTTCGAGAGCGGCGACTTCTTCGAGAGCGTGCCCGCAGGCGGGGACCTCTATCTGCTGGCCAGCATCATCCACAACTGGAGCGACGAGGCGAGCCTGCGCATCCTCGCCAACGTGCGGAAGGCGGCGCCCCGCCACGCCCGGGTGCTGCTGCTGGAAATGGTGCTGCCGGACGACGCCACGCCCCACATCGGCAAGGATCTCGACATGCGCATGCTCGCGTTG
This sequence comes from Microbispora sp. NPDC046933, assembly GCF_040644635.1. NCBI lineage: Bacteria > Bacillati > Actinomycetota > Actinomycetes > Streptosporangiales > Streptosporangiaceae > Microbispora > Microbispora sp. NPDC046933. Next base: position 8,164 of record NZ_JBEYWW010000078.1, read on the forward strand.
ACCGACGGCGGGATGGAGCGCACGTTGAGCGAATACACCCGGCTGCTCGGCGAGGCCGGTTTCACACTCTCCCGCATTCTGCCGCTGCCCGCCGGGGCGAGCCTGATCGAGGCCCTGCCCTGCTGAGCAGGGGATGCCTGACAAAATTCTGAGCCCGCGACAACTGTCGTGGGTTGGGCGAGAACGCGGCGTCCGGGCCCCATGGAAAGTCCGAGCCTGCGAGGGGTTTCCATGGGGTGGAGCCGACGCTGCCCAAGCCACGCGCGTGATCGATCAGACACGACCTCGCTGGAAACCGGGGCCGGGGACGGCGACCCACATGGTCAGGGCGTGTTCGACGAGCGTGATCAGGGTGCTCTTGACCGACTCACGGTCACGGGCGTCGGTACGGACGATCGGGACCCCCGGCGACAACGTCA
>NZ_JBEYWW010000079.1:0-8579 GCF_040644635.1 Microbispora sp. NPDC046933
GCTACCTCGCCGGCCTCCACCTCCGCGCCGCGATGATCTGGATCAAAGACCTCACCCGGACCACCCCTTGATCACAACCAAATACACGCCCTAGGGGCAGGACTCCTTCTTCGGACAGGGCCACATATCCGTGATCCACACTCCCAGCACGTTCTTGTCGCGGCTCATCTCACGCAGGCGCCTCGGCGACGATTCCGTGATGACTCCATAGATCAGCCCGTCCGAAGCCGCCTTTCTCAGCTCTCCCAGTGCCAGTCCGAACTTCCGCAGATTGGATTCGTCGGTACCGGCGAGCCGCGCGACCCAACTTCTGAATTGGTCCACGGACGACCACTCCACGCATCGAGAGCCTGGCGTGCACCCTTCGTCGCCATCCCAGTAGAGCGGCGAGCCGGCTTTGCGGGACCTCGACAGGAGTACACGCTCAGGAGGGCCGTTCTCCACGCCCAGGGCCTTCTCCGTCACCGGCTTCTTGAACTCGATTATCGCTTCCACGGTCAGGCCCGACGGGAGTCTCTTCAGTACCCAGGCGCTGCCGTCACCCTTCGCCGCCGTGCCGAAGCCGGCTCCCGTTCCCAGCCCGAGGAGCACACGGGAAATCGGATCCGGCGACGGCTCAGGCACCTGGACCACTTTCCCTGCCGCGTCCAAGGTGACAGCGTAAGAGCTGGGGGAAATACGTACCGGCCCCCGGAAGCCCGACCACAACTCACCCGTCGCCCCTATCCGGTAGCCGCTTCCCTGCGGCTCCCTGTACCAGTTGCGCAAATCCAGCCGTCGTCCCGGGTTCGTCGTCACAGCGGCGAGTTTCACGACCAGCTCCGCATGATCGGGAAACGGTGCCGACGGACGCGGAGCGCTCGCTGCCTCCGAACCACCACAGGCACTGATGGACAGCAGGGCGACGACGAGCGCGCCGAGTGAACGCATCCGCATACCGACACTCCTCATGATGCTCGGGCACCAAATTTCCTCGACGGCTCGGGGCGAGGCGCGGAGCAGCGCCTCGCCCCGAGGTCAGTCAACCACGATCAGTTGGGCTGTGAGGCTAGTACCAGACCCAGTCGCTGTTGAGGACGATGCTCTTCAACGCCACGTTTCCCGGGCCCTTTCTGAGATGGAACTTCCCAGCCGATGTCTGGCGGAACCGATCGACGCTGCAGGTGTTTCCGGCGCTCTGGAAGCAGTTCGCCACGGCAGAATCACTTGAGACCCATAGGGTGGTCCTGAGTGCGGCCTTTCTCTTCGAGATCGTCCCGCCAAGCCTGTCGCCAGGCTCTTCCACGGTGGAACCGCAGTCCTTTCCTGCCGTTCGCCCGAGGCTGATACCGCCGGCTACCTCGGCATCCGGGAACCCGAACGCTCCCGACACCTCGATGGTGTAGGTGGTGGCCTGACTGCGGAAGCACGGGGCGCTGTTCACATCGACGGACGAGTTGGCGAGTATGTATTTGTTGAGCTTCTGGGCAGCCTTATCCAGCACGTTCTTCTTGGTCTTGGGGTCCTTCTTCGTCGGTTTCCAGAACCAGGAATCGGTGTACAAGGTCGAGACTGCCCCCATCTTGTCCACCACCCACTCGGTGTCGTCCTGCCGCGGGTCGCACACGCGCCACCAACCGCTGTGAGCGACCTGGAAGAGAGTCCCCTTCGTGTAGCGGTAGGACCGTGTGGGCGTTCCAGTGGTGAGGCCCCAGGAGGAGTACGGGCAGGAGGATCGCGCCGTCGAGACGCTTGTCTCCGCTGCCGAAGCGCCCGTACGCGCATGCATGGCGCCCTTCCCCGTCAACGGGCTGCCGGGACTCGCCGACGAGTCGCTGCGACGTGTCGTCGTACTCCCACTCGCGAGCGAAGCCGACTGGTTGTGCAGGCTCCGCAGGTAGGCTTCGCCGTCGCCGTCCGCATCGTCGCTACCGGCACCCGTGTCGATGAAGTCACTCGTGTCCTCGTTCTGATCGACCACATCGAGCGTGGCGTTGAGATCGTCGCAGGCGTCGAAGGTGTGAACGACCTTGTCCATGCTCTCGTGCGGCTCGGTCTCGCCACTTGTGGTGTTCCTTTCGGTCCACCTGCGTTCCACCTCGGCGGCCACTTGCACCTCGCCGTCGGCGGCCTGGGACACCACCACGTTTTTCAGGGCGACCTGAGAGTCAGTACGGGTGATCGCCGAGTCGGACATGGCCTGGTGAGCTCTCACCAGAGGAGCGTTCAGCAGGGAAAGCGACGCGGCGATCGGCGACTCGCGCGTGACATTGGGAACATCCCACACGTCGGGGGCTTCGCCGTCCAGCACCGCATCCTGCGCCTGGTAATAGTCGCGCACGGCGTCGGTATACGTGTCCGTGTCGCACGGCGACGGCAGGGGCTTCGGCATGACCGTAACCGAACTCCACTCGCCGGCCCCGAACCTCGTACGCGCCCGGACCTTGACCGTGTAGGTGACGTCATTGGTGAGGCCGTCGATTCCGACCGTCGCGTCTTCGGTCTCCACGTGGTCCGACTGGTCACCGCTGGGGTCGAAGACCTCCACGTCATAGCCGTCCAGGATGGACATGGAGCCGTTGGACTCCGGCACTCCCCACCGCACGGTCGCGGAACCGTCACCCGCGTCGGCCACCAGGTTCATCACCGAGCTCGGCGGCCCCGCGGGAATGTAGGAGATCTTCAGGCTTACTCGGCTCTGCGCGTCTGCCTCTCCGAAGGTGATCGGAGTCGCCTGATTCGTCTCGACCGAGAACCAGGAGAACTCGTCCCCTGCGATATCCGCCTGCGGGCCGGCTATCGGCATCGAATAGTCGCCGCCGGTTACGAGCCCAGCGAGTTGCGCTCCTGTAGTCTCGGACGTCACCACGGCCTTGAGCGGGCGAAGCACGACGGTCGCATCAGCTGGACACGGTGCACCCGCGCAGGCGGCACTACCGAGATCCAGAACCGCGCTCGTCACCACGGCGCCGTCCGGCACCTCGGACATGTTGAGGGCGAATGCGGAGACGACCCTGTCCTCCCCCTCACCTCCAACCGTGATCTTGTCGGAGTCCTGGAGAATGCACGGGCCACCACCGCAGGCTGTGGCACTGCTCTTCGCGGCTTTGAAGACGAAGTTGCTCTGGCCAAGCGTCAGACTCTGCTGGATCGGCTCAGGACTCGTCTCACCGTCCACTGCTTCGATCGTGAAGCTCACCGGAGCGGATTTCGAGGAGCAGACTTCCACGGCACACGACTGCGCCTGCCACGTGTAGGTCTGCCCGGGCTGCAGGAGTCCCTCCGGCACGTCGACCGAGATGCGCTCACGGCCCGGGATGGTCCGTTCGATGAGCGGCACGGCCCCCACCGGCTGCCCGACGCTGTTGTAGAGGTAGAACCGCGCGGTCACCGGACCGCCTGAGGGCCGTGCCACCATGGCCGACAGAATCGGCGCCTGCGGGTCAGCCAGTCCCGTCTCCGTATCGGTCGGAACGTACGGAGCGTCGGTGGTGATGCGGTAATAGGGGGTTTCGTTGCACATCCGGGGGGTGATGCCGCTGAGACAGGCTTTGACCTTGAACTTGAAGCTGTCGGGGCTGCCCAGCTTGAATTCGTTGCTCACCACCTGCCCTGAGGGGGACCCGGTGACCGGCGGGAAGAGCTGTGCCGACGTCCTGGCCGCCACCTCGTTCGAGGGAGCACCGGCCTGTCCGGCGTTGTCCACCGCCACGATCCGGTAGTAGTACTGGCCCTGGACCATGCCGCTGTCGCTGTATGTCAGGCCGTTCACGGTGGCGACGCGGGTGGCCGCCGTCGGGGTGAAGCCGGTGGTAGTCGAGCGGTGCACCTGGTAGGTGACCGTGCCATGGTCGTCGTTGGCCGCGCTCCAGGACAGGTCGACGGTGTCAGGCCCGGCGACCGCATTCAGCGTCCCCGGAGCCGACGGCGGATTGTCCACCGTCGGCGTGTTGCCGACGGCGGTGTTCATGTCTGACTGGATCTGCCCCTGCGTGAGGACGGCGTTGTAAATCCTCACCTCGTCGATCAACCCGCCGTAGTACTCACCCCAGATGCCGTTCCCGCCGATGCGTAGGGGCCCGGTGCTCGCGGCGAGGGTGCCGCTGACGCTGCTCTGGGCGACCACGCTGCCGTTGAGGTAGGTCTTGATGACGCTGCCGTCGTAGGTGCTGGCGATGTGGCTCCAGGTCCCGGTCGGCAGCGCACTTGGGCCGCTGACATTGGCGACGCTGCCGCCGATCTGCAGGTAGCTCGTGGGTCCGACGAACGTACGGCCGGAGGTGGTGTTGGAGTAGAGGCCATAGGACGTGCTGCTGGCCGTCTCCTTCATGAGCACCGAGCGCCAGCTGGTAGCGATGGAAGGCTTGACCCACGCCTCGATCGTCATCTTGTTGGTCAGACGCAGGGAGGGGGAGTCCGGCACGGTCACCATGTTGGAGCTGCCGTTGAACGACAGTGCCTGGCCGAACTTGCCGGCCGCCCAGGTCGTGCCGCTCGCCGTACCGGCGTTGCCGGTGCCGGACTGGTCTCCCACCGCCGTCCCGGTGCCCTCGTTCATCCCGTACGCCGCAACCAGCCCGGGGAACGGCGTGCTCGACGGGGACGGCGAGGGTGTGGGGCTCGGGCTGGGGCTGGGGTCGGGCGACGGGGTGGTTGTGGGTACCGGGATCGGCGTCGTCGGGTCAGAGATCGACACGAGGTAGTCGATCTTCTTACCGTCAACTGAGGTGGACGAGTAATTAACCTTCACGTCGCTGGTGCGCGAGATGGCGTCGTTGCCGGCGATCGAGTCGATCGACTCCCCTGTCACCGTGGGGATCTCCGGCGGCAGCAGGTAGTTGACGCTCAGCTTCGGCGGATTCTGACCCGCCTCTGTGGAGTTGAACGACCAGTACTGGGCCGTGATCGGGTTCGGGTCGTCGGGCCAGCTGCTGCGGGAGTCCTCCGCCGACTTCAGCTCCACACCGTAGAACCCGCTCCCGGTCACCCAGTCCTTGACCATCTGGGTGACGTTGAAGCTGGTCACGGCGTTCGAACCGCAGCTCGGCGTGACCGTGACCGTGCCCGTGGCCGAGGTGGACGGGCGCCGGAGGTACGACACCGACAGCCAGGAGGACGTGATCGGCGACGCGGTGATGGTACGGCCCACACACGGGCCGGTGTAGGAGCCGACCAGTTGCAGGGTGGCGGAGTCGACGTACTTGCCGGCCAGGGCGCCGGTGTCGCTGCCGAAGTCGATATAGGTCCGGAAGAAGTCCGGGTAGATCTTGTTGGTGGTGGTGCACACGCTGCCGCTGCAACGGCGCTCCGCCTGCAGGTAGGTGCCGCTGCCGACGTAGAGAGTCGATCCGGTCGCGTCCCCGGCACTCGAACTGGAGGACTGCACCGAAACGTCCCTCGCCAGCGTGAGGGAGACCGTGGGGTCCACGGTGACGGGGTAGGTGGTGTCCTTGTCCGCGAGGAACCCGGCATCCGGTTTGATCACGAGGGTCTGGGCGCCGTTCTTGCCGACCAGCGCGGCGTCGATCCGGCCGCGCGTGTTCGGTGCGGACTTCACGTCCGTGCTCGGCGCCTCTGTCATGAACGGCTCGGCCGCGGAGGCGACGACCTTGCCCTTGGCGTCGGTGAGCTTCAGCCCGCCCGCCTCGGTCCTGCCCAGTTTGAGCCCCTCGGTCCGTACCGGAAGCCGGAACTCGACGGGGCCGGTGGGCCTCTCGCGCAGCACCACGTCGTGCCGGAAGCCTGTGGCCAGGGCTGTGACGACCAGGTCGGCCTTCATGCCGGACGTGGAGATGTCGTAGATCGCCTTGTTGCCCTCGACACGGGGCTTGGGGAGCACGGTCGGCCAGTCGATCGCGAACGACTGCCCTTTGTCGGCGCGTTCCAGCGACGCCAGGTGTGTGTCACCGCCGTTGCCTAGCTGGACGTCTGCCTTCGCTACCTTGGGCCGAAGTGCGCCGTCACGTTCCTCAAGCGTCGTGTCGATCCAGCGGAACGTTCCATCCGGCTGCTTGACGCGAGCGGGTCCCGCCCAGGTCTCCGTGGTGAGATGCGAATCGGGATATGCCCAGGTCCAGCTCGTCTCGGTGTCCTTCGACGGGACCGGCACCGGCTTGCCTTGTTTTTTCGCCTCCGCGATCGCCTCTCGTAGAGGGGCGTCCGGATCCTTAGGTTTCGGAAATTGCGTCAACGGTGGAGCCGCCGGCTGCGGAGCCGCACTGGGCCCGGGCTCGTTGTCCTCCGCAGCCGCTGGTAGGCCCCCCGCCGTGAGCGTCGCCGCGGCCAGGACGGCTACCAGCGCTTTGCTCCTCCCCGGCCATCGCACGGAAACCCTCGGTAATGCGAGGAGAACCATTCGTGACTTTCTCACAAATACCCCGTTCGCAAGCATGTGGGATGTCACGTGATCTTGTATCAGCAATGCACTGATACGCACAACACCTGGCGTGTGGAAAAATTTGGCGAATAGTCTAGATAGACCCCCGGCCTGGCGGACAAGCGTCGGCGAATTTGGGAAATCGGAATTTCCCACAAACGTCGACAGCCGTAACGGGGCGAGCACGGAGAAGAGCGCCTCGTACACGGAATGGCGGGTCGGCACGAACAGAAGCGGCGGGAGGGGGTCCCTCCCGCCGCTCGGGAACGGCCCGTGTTCCTGGATGCGATCAGAGTCGTCGGATTGCCCCGCGCCAGGCAGTGGCGCGACCGTCGGCGGCAGGCAGTGCCACGACAGGACCAGGGCCGGGGTCAGTTGAGCGTCTTCAGCAGCGCGGCGGCCAGCGGGGCGGACGAAGCCGGGTTCTGCCCGGTGTGCAGGGTGCGGTCGACGACGACGTGCGGCGCCCACGGCTCGCCGGCGGAGAAGCGCAGGCGCAGTGCCACCAGCCGGTCCTCCAGCACCCACTCCATCCGGTCGGCGAGGCCGGCTTGCTCCTCCTCCGCCCTGGTGAAGCCGGTGACGCGGTAGCCGGCGAAGGGCGAGGTCCCGTCACCGTCCGCGGTGCCGGCAAGGGCGGCCACACCATGGCAGACGAGGCCGAGCGGCGTGCCGGACCCGATCGCCGCGGTGAGCAACCGGGCCGAGTCGGCGTCGGACGCGAGGTCCTCCATCGGCCCGTGCCCGCCCGGGTAGAACACGGCCGCGTACTCGCCCGGGTCGGCCTTCTCCAGTGCGATCGCGCTGCGTAGTTCCACGGCGGCCTCCAGCGCCGCGGCGACGGCGTCCGCGTCCTGTCCCCCGTTGAACTCCGGCGCCAAGCTGGCCGGGTCGACCGGCGGCACGACGCCGCCCGGGGTCGCGACGACCACCTCGTACCCCGCCTCCGTGAACGCGCGGTACGGCGCGAGGAACTCCTCGGCCCAGTAGCCGGTGGGGTGCGAGGTGCCGTCGGCCAGCCTCAGGCGGTCGGCGCCGGTCATGACGAAAAGGATCTGTGCCATTGCGGTAACTCTCTCGACGGGCCTCGGCTTGTACACGAGGCGCGGTGAGTCGGCGGCCTCGCCGACGACGATCCGACACTAGGTCGCCGCTCCATCGGAAGACCAATAGCTTTGTCACTATGACCCATAGGGATTCCGATGGGCAGGTCCCCGATCGGGGCCCGCTGGACCTCACGCTGCTGCGCACGTTCCTCGCCGTGCACCGGGCCGGTTCCCTCACCGGCGGGGCGCAGTTGCTGGGACTGTCCCAGCCGACCGTGACCGCCCAGATACGCAGTCTCGAACAGCAACTGGAGCGCCAGTTGTTCGAACGGCTGCCCCGAGGGGTGGCGCCCACCCCGGTGGCCGACGAACTGGCCGCACAGGTCGCCGGGCCTCTCGACGCGCTGGCCGCGGTCGCGGAACGGGGCCTGCCGGGAAGCGAGTCCTCCGAGCCGGTGCATCTGGGCGGTCCCGCCGAACTGTTGTGCATGCGGGCGCTGCCCGCCCTGGCGCCGCTCGTGGACCGGGGCGTACGGCTGCGGGTGACCACCGGCCTCGCCGACGACCTGCTCGACGGACTGCGCGCCGGGCGCTTCGACCTGGTCCTGTCCGCCGTACGTCCGCGCGGGCGATCGGTCGTCGCCGAACCGCTCATGGACGAGGAGTTCGTACTGGTGGCCGCACCGTCCTGGGCCGCGCGGATCGGCCCCGTCGGCTGCGACGATCCCGGTCCCCTGCGCGATGTCCCGCTGGTCGCCTACGCAGAGGACCTGCCCATCATCCGCAGATACTGGCGGCACGTGTTCCGCACGCGCCCGCCGATGTCACCGGCCGTGGTCGTGCCGGACCTTCGCGGGGTGCTGGCCGCCGTCGCCGCCGGTGCCGGGATCAGCGTCCTCCCCCGCTACCTGTGCCTTCGCGAGCTGCGCGCGGGGGAGGTGGTGCCGCTCCTCGACCCCGGCGACCCGCCCATCAACACCCCGTTTCTCGCCCGCCGCGCGGGCGCGCCGGAGCGCCCCCATGTCTCCCTCGTCCGGGAGGTGCTGCTCGCCTCGGCGCGCGAGTGGTAGCCGCGCCCGCGTTCGGCGACGGGCCCGGCGCCGGCGGGCCCCCCGGGGGCGGCCGGCAAGGGGGGCACCCGGCCGGGCGGGGGGAGGGCGGGGGGCGGGGGGCGACTC
>NZ_JBEYWW010000080.1:0-5857 GCF_040644635.1 Microbispora sp. NPDC046933
GACCGACGTTGGCGCGTCGGTCATGCATGAGACCTACATGATCATCGGGAAGGTACACCCCTTCCCTGAAGATCCACAGGTTCTAAGCATTGCTCCGGAGCTTATTCACCCACGTCTGCACGTCTCGCACGGTCAGCTTGTCGAGCCGTTTCGCGCCGAGGAAAGGCACGATGTACAGCCGAACGAACATCTCGTAGTTCACGGCCGTCTTAGGCGCCAGATTCGGTTCAACCACGTTGCGCAGCCAGTACGTCAGATAGTCGGCCACCTTCGGCGACCTGGTGACGACCGGCCCCCGACGCGCCATCTCGTGGAGCTTGAGCCACTTCTCGTGAGTTTCCTCGCGGGTCTTGCCGTAGGCCCATTTGCGGGTCCTCTTGCCCTCCGGAGTCGTGACCCAGACATAGCCCGCCCAGCCGTCCCGGTAGGGGAAGACCGAGCCTTCCCCGTTCGCGCGCTTGCCCATCAGGCGGCCTCCTCGCACAGGCGGGTCACGTACTCCTCCAGGGCAGCGCGGGGCACCCGCCGGGAACGCACACCGACGACAACCGAGCGGAGCTCACCCGAACGGAACAGGTTGTAGACCGTCCAGCGGCTCACCTTCAGCACGGCCATGACTTCGGGCACCGTGAGCATGTCGGGGGTCATCACGAAGCCTCCGCAAGCACGAGATCGTTACTTCGGCGTGGCCAGCGAGAGCGACGTTTGGCCTCGCGGTCCTCGCGGATGAGCTGGGCGACGTACAGGTCGGCGGGGTGGGTGTAGCCCTGTCCGGCGTAGCGCCAGGAGCCGACGACGAGGGTGGAGTCATCGGCGGGTGCGCCGGTCAGGGCGTCGTGTCCGTGTTCGCGTGCTTGGCGGGTGCGAAAGGAACGCCTCGCATCGCGGAGCTTGCCGAGGGTGGTGGAGTAGGAGCCGGACTTGGTCGAGAAGTGGCCCCGGAAGCCGAGCATGTGAGCCCACCCGCGCAGCCGCAGCGGCTTGAGTTCCTCCAGGTCGCCCAGGTGCCAGCAGGTCTCGATCAGCCGCCGCTGATGAGCGGTCAGCGTGACCGCGTTCAGCTCCGACAGGTCCTTGATCCGCCGATTGACGGTTCCTTCGGTGGTCGCGCCCTTGGTCGCATATTTGGCGATGTAGCCCGCGACCTGAGCTTCGGTCAGCGCGTCCTCGGTCAGCTCACCCGCGACGATCGGCTTGATGTCGACCTGGGAGCCGAACATCAGGCGCCGCACCCCGCCGACCGCCTCACAGTGCGGGGAGTCCACATGGACGCTGGCGGCAGCGGTGCGGGCCGCGCGGTCGAGGAGATCAACCGTCGCCCAGTCCGGAGGCGGCAACGGCGTGCCGTCGTCGCTGCGGCCGTCGAGGCGCACCACGGCGTGGAAGTGGACGATGCCGCGCGCCTGGTATTCAGCGACCTTGGCGAAGCTCACGCGGACTTGGGCGTTGAAGGCTTTGGCGGTCATGCCCGCCGCGTACGCCAGCTCGCGGCGCAGGTAGATGGTGAAGCGGCGCCACAGGTCCGGGGCGTGGGCGTTCCACAGCGCGTGACCGTCGTAGTCGTAGCACTCCGCACACAGCGGTTGCCCGATCTCCTGGGCGTCCGGTCCGTGTAGCTCGGTGCATGACAGGGGTTTGCCGTGCGGGCAGGTGCCGGCCCGCTGCCCCTCCGGGGCGGGTCGATGGCATACGGGACATCAGGGCGAGAAGACACGTGCGGGACCGCACAAGGCGCTGTGCAAGTCGTGAGCTTTATAGATCGTCTGCGGAAGCGTCCGCGTGTACCCGTGCTGGGCGCATACTCCTTCGAGCGTCCGACGCACCATCACAAGCGCCGCGGTGTAAGCGCGAGCTTGGAAGCAGGCCCGCTCCTCTGCATGCGCTCGTCGGTCCGGAGCCTGGACGCTCAGTGGCGATGCTGGCCATCCTGCCCGACGACACTCCCGACGGGCACGCCGCCACCGTTACACCAGACAGATCTCGTTCTACTGCTGATGGAGCCCGCGCCGGTGCCGCTGGCCCGCCTGATCCACGTCGCCACATCCAGATGGCGCATCGAAGAGGATCACCAGCTTGCCAAGCAGACCTGCGGCCTGGACGCCACCCGCCGGCGTCAACTCGACGGCCCCTCGTCGAGCGAGCACCTCGGTCTGGTCCATCTGGCGACGACGACACCAATACCGCGCCCGCCTCTGCCACCAGCGATGGCACGCCTACGCCGAAACAACACCATGATCACAACGATCTACGGCTGCCGTATCTGAAGCTCGGGAACTTTTCCGAATCGCTCCACACATAAGGTGACAACTAAAGAAAGAAAGAAAGAATATTGATTGTGCAGGTTCCCTAATAGCCCGACAGGGCCATGCGGATTTGAAGTGAAGGTGATGCCTTTTTGGCTCTTGTTTGCATTTCGAATTTATTTAGCGGTGAGCAGTATTATCGAAACATTAGAGAAGGGTAACGGAAATGCGACTTTTTGTAATGCATGACGATGCTGGCGTTGTACAAGGATTGCTAGGTACGCGATTCGACAACACTGGTATTATCCCTCCTGATGGACTGTCTGTTCATGTAATGGATAATTATCCAGTCGGCGACGGTGAAAAAAATCTATCATATCGCCTTCTTGAGCTTCATGTAAACTCCAAGGTCGAGGGTATGGGGAAGCGCCCGAAACTGGTGCAGACACGCGACGGGCATTCTCATGACTTGAAACCCCTTCCCGAGTCAGGAGAGTTCACCACGGGTGCACTCGCAACCTTTGTCGCAGGTGGGCAGGTTTCGGTGGAGGGAGATTTTATCGTCGGAACTCTCGCTCCGGGGGCTTATTATGAAAACTTCTGGTACTTTCTTGATGCAGGAAGCTATGAGCCGGCGATACGTACCGTCACGGTCTGGGATGTAGAGCCAGATCCGTACGTAGCTACACCTGGGAGCAACTTCCCAACTTTGTATTACGGCGCCACGGATATGGAATTTACTCGAATCTGGTCGACAACTTGGGTCACAATTGAAGACAGGGACGTATTTAGGCACCAGAGAAATTTCCGCCTTCTCAATCCCAATAGTCACATAGCTTCTTACCATATAGTCTTGGGCATTATATCGGCCTAACTTAACCGGGCGCTCGCCATCCTGGCTGGATGAGGAAATCAGCCGCCGCCTGCCCGACCTCGGCGTATTGATCGTCGACCTCGCCGTGCTCGACGTGGCGCTGCCCTTGTCGGGTAAGGCCGTCGCGCCCGGGCTCGGGATGCTGCCCCACGGCTCGCTGTCGGCCGTGGATAGTGAGCTGCTTCGATTCTTCGTGTACTGGCGCCAAGCTGAACGGCGCACCGACTACGATCTGTCGGCGCTCATGCTCGATTGAGGCCGATGGGGCACTCCGACTGCGGACAGGAGGGCTGCGGGCAGATCGTGCCGAGGCCCCGGAATGCTGTACAGCAGCGGAGGTACAGCAACGTCATCCCACACGATCACACGCCACCTGTCCTCAGCTACCTCTTGAGCAGGACGAGGAGACCTCTACCTCGTGACTGGCTCCCGTTTGCAAGCAGGAAGTCAGGGGTTCGAATCCCCTAGGCTCCACCCATTCAAAAGCCCAGGCCAGGGATCGTTCTCCTCGCCTGGGCTTTGATCGTTATTCGGCCTTCGCGCTCTTCCGTGCCCGATCCCCTCTCGAATTGCCCTCGTGCAAGGCTGTCGAGTTGCTTGGCCACCTGGCGCCGTCGCTCGTCCGTCGCGTGCTCATCCCGCTCTGAGGAACTGTTCAAAGGCTTCCCGTGCCAGCCCGCCGGCAGGCCGCGAACCTGATCGCCGGGCCATTAGCGGGCCATTAAGGGCGGTCAACAGGGGGTACTCACGGTCACTCGCGGACGGCCTCTCGCCCAGGTCGCGGCCGTTTCTCCTGGTGAGATTACGAACTCGGAGCGGCGGATCTGTCGGCGCCGTTCAGCGGTGGGCCGGTTGTGGCCCCCGCCCGCTTGGCCGAGCGGACGCACCGGGGGCGGGGCGATGGTCGGGGATGCCGGGGGAGGCGGCCATGGTCACTTGGTGACCTCCGCCAAGCCGCCGCCGAGCCTCCTGTGGACTGTGGCCGCACAGGCGAAAGTAGAACTCCACATCGCGCAGCGACATCCACTGCTGCCACGCGAAGTCCTCGCCGTCCGGCAGCACCGAGACCCAGCCGAAGCGCGGCTCACGGTCGATGCCGGTCTCTTCCATCGCCTCGTCCAGCGCGGGGCCAGATCGGCGGCGTACTGCTCGCGGGTGGCGTTGCCGAACACCTCGCAGAAGTCGATCTGTTGGGTGCGCATCCGGTAGTTGCGGTGCCAGACTTCGACCTCGCCCAGCCGGGCGATGCCCTGTACGGTCCAGCCGACGAGCTGACCGACAGGAAGATCCTCAGGAGCCGGACCGGCGTCCGGCATGTCGGAGGTGTAGAGGGCAATGATCAGTTCCCCGAAGGGAACCTCTCGGATCGATCGGTGATGTCCCGCCGGGTGGTGTAACTCGCTGCTGATCATGTGGGGTCGGCGAGTTGTCGGTTGGTGTGACTATGATGCGACGAAAGCGGTGGCGCCAAGGTTTCAGGCGGATCCTCTGTGACTGGGGTGGCGAGTTGGCCATGAAGCCCTCGGAAAGGTAGCGGCGAGAGCGGCCATGTCACCGCGCCGCCGCTCCCCGTCCTATTTACACGCTGAGATGGCAGCGCGGTGTGGCGCTAACCGCGCCGACTGTCAGATGTCGTAGAGGGCGTACGGCACCTTGGTCGCCGTCAGCCAGGCCTCAGCCCAGATGAGCTCACCGACAGAACCGTTCGTCTGCTTGCACCCGAGCTCCACGTAGCTGTTTTCCCCCAGCTTAAGAGCCTTGTGCAAGGACATGGCAAGGTGGCCGTAGGCGCCGCTGTCGGCCCTCATCGGCGTGGAGTACTCGCCGTTCGGGGTGTGCACGATGATGGAGCACTCCAGGGCATATGAGAGGTCGGACTGCCGCGACGCTCTTACCTGTGCCTGTACGAGATAGTAGCCGGTGCTCAGCTGGCCCAGGCGAACCAAACGGTTATCGGAGGGCGGGACCTGGATGTTGGTTACGCCTCTTGCGCTCCTGACCTCGCCGAACATTGTGCCCGGGTCGCCCTTCTCACCGGCGGGCCCCTGGGGACCGGCAGGACCCTCAGGACCAGCAGGACCTTCAGGCCCCTGAGGTCCGGCGGACCCTACAGGCCCTTCAGGACCGGCCGGTCCCTGCGGACCCGCCTTGTTCCAGGAGATCTGCCGCTCGCCCACGGCGCATCCGCCTGTCGAGGTGGGCGTCGGGCTCGGCGTAGCGACGAGCGATGTGGGAGCGGTACTCGACGGGCTGGGTGTGGACGGGATCCGTACCACTCCGTTCGCGCCGACGCAGGCGGTGATGACGCCTGTCTCGATCGACCCCGCCACGGCCACACCCGTTGCACCGACGACAATCCCCGCCAGCACCCCGGCGCCGAGCGCGCCTATTCTTCGCCGCATCATGATTCCTTCCTCTGACACGGTTTGGACATCGGCCGAGGAGCATTGCAGCTACTCCTAGTGATCAACTTGTGGACGGCTTAAGACGTCGTCTCATTTGCTACCGACGACTCCCGAAATGAGCGGCATGCCTGAGCAGGGAGAGGAGCTTCTATGTCGTGCCCGGATCCCGTTTGCAAGCAGGAAGCCAGGGGTTCGAATCCCCTGGGCTACACCCACTCAAAAGCCCAGGCCAGGGACCGTTGAGCTTCCCCTCGTAGCGTGGAGACCGAACCGGGAGAGGTTTGGTCGTGGGAGCTACCACGAGACGCCGCTTTGATCCGGAGTTCCGGGCCGGT
>NZ_JBEYWW010000081.1:0-5484 GCF_040644635.1 Microbispora sp. NPDC046933
GGATCGCCGTTTCCGAGGGCACCACGGAGGCCGAGAATTTATTTTCCAATGAAATTAACTAGCAATTCGGGTAGAAAGTTTAGAGGTATCATATGAAACTACTTAATAATTTGTTGACTAGCTTAACACAATATGAGAATGAAATGATTCAAATTAGGCGTCATCTTCATCAATACCCAGAAATTTCTTTTCAAGAAAAAGAAACATTTAAGTATATTATGGGCTTTTATAAAGAACTTGACTGTGAACCAAAACTTATCGGAAAGGGATTTGGAATCATCGTTGATATTGAAGGTGGAAAATCCGGAAAAACTCTTGCGTTGAGAGCAGACTTTGATGCTCTTGCTATTTTTGAAGATAATGATTTAAGTTTTAAATCGGTCAATCCAGGAGTAATGCATGCCTGTGGACACGATGCACATACTGCATATTTGATGGTACTTGCTAGAGAACTAGTAAAAATAAAACAAGAACTTCCGGGAAGAGTTAGAATTGTCCATCAACCAGCAGAGGAAGTATCTCCTGGTGGTGCCAAAGGTATGATTAAAGCAGGAGCTCTTGACGGTGTCGATAATATGATCGGGGTTCATGTGATGACTACAATTAAAACAGGGGTCATTGCCTATCATAATAAAGAAACTCAAACGGGACGTTCTAATTTCACCATTACAATCAAAGGAAACGGAGGTCACGCTTCTATGCCACAATTAAGTAATGATGCAATAGTAGCCGCTAGTTACTTTGTAACTGAACTCCAAACAGTAATTTCAAGAAGAATAGATCCATTTGACATGGGTACTGTAACTATTGGATCATTTGATGGAGCAGGAAGTTTTAATGCTATACAAGATAAAGTAGTGTTAAAAGGGGATGTTCGGATGATGAAAGAAACAACTAGAAAAGTCATCCGAGACCAAGTGAAACAAATTGCTAAAGGCGTTGGAGTAACCTTTGGGGTTGAAGTGATTGTAGATTATGACGATAACTATCCTGTACTCTTTAATTCAGAAAATCTCACTCACTTTGTAGTTGACAGCTTAAAAGATCAGAATATTTCAGAAGTCAATAATATAGTCGATTTAGGACCACAAAATCCTTCTGAAGATTTTTCATATTATGGGCAAGTTGTACCAAGTACTTTCTTTTACATTGGTGCACAGCCTGAAGACGGCGGAAATTATCCCCATCATAGCCCTTTATTTAAAATGAATGAGAAAAGTATTTTAATCGCGGCTAAAGCAGTTGCAACTGTAACTATAAACTATCTATTTTTCAATAAAAAAATGTAGATTTACAAATAGCAAGATTTGTAGCTAAAGTTGCTCCTTCGTTATTTAATAAACTTATAAAAATATTTCTATCCTATGTCCAGAAAAAGGTCATTTTCTGGACACTCTTCTTTTGTTATAAAAACTCTCAAAATCATTTACATTCCTCGTTCATTAACCCGTAATTTATTCTATGTTCATTTATATATATATTTCTAAGTTATGATACAATAAATTAGAACAAAGGAGAATAAAATGAATATCGGATATGCACGAGTTTCAACTGGACTTCAAAATTTGGATTTACAAAAAGATAGTCTTAAAAAATATGATTGTGAGAAAATATTTACTGACCATCTGTCAGGAAGTAAAAAAGATAGACCTGGATTAAAATCCGCCATCGAATTTTCTCGTCCTGGAGATACGATTGTTGTTTGGCGGTTAGATCGATTAGGAAGAAATATGGAGGACTTAATTAGCATAGTTAATTCACTTAATGATAAAGGAGTAAGCTTCCATAGCTTGCAAGAAAATATTACAATGGATAAATCAAGTTCGACTGGACAATTGATGTTTCATTTGTTTGCGGCTTTTGCGGAATTTGAGCGAAATCTTATTTTGGAGCGTTCTGCCGCTGGTAGAGAAGCCGCACGTGCAAGAGGACGACTTGGAGGAAGACCTGAGAAATTTTCGGAGCAAGACGTAAAGCTTCTTAAAACCTTGGTAGAAAGTGGTACGCCGATTAAGTCGATTGCGGATTCTTGGGGAGTTTCAAGAACCACAATTTATAGATATATTAATAAGTTTTAGAATAAAATAAAAGACCAGCTCACAACTATTAAGGTGCAAGCTGGTTTAATTTTTTTACTTTGGTATAATTAGTAACTCATACTAATTTTACAATCTTCGATAAGATATTGACTGATATTTCTAACAAAAGATTTCAAGCGTTCCTTTTTGTTATGTAAATCTAACGCTGGTTGATTTTCCCAATTTTCTGCAATTACATATTGAGTACTGTCTTGGACAACGAACTGAACCAACTTTGCAATAGGTTGCTTTCAGTGAATCTTGGGCGAAATGAATATGAATTCTCTCCAAGGTCAATAAGTTAAGCAAGATACAAAAAGCTTATCATTATGATAAACTTTTTACGTTTTCAGTTTAAGTATTGCATATTTTCAACTCGTTTTTCCGACCATTTGTGGCATACTTTTAACAATTCTACTTTTTGTTCTTCATTCAATTGCTCGAAGTAAGCTCGTGGGTCATTGGGGACATGATTGGGGATAACTCCCATCAGATATCCTGGTGGAAGTTGGAAGTATTGGGACAAAACTAAAGCAATTTTATTAGCAATAGCTTTTCCTAAAGTTTTCATAATTCCTCCTCTATCAATAATATAACAAGCATAATTATAACCCTTTTGAGAGAAGTTGAAAAGTTTGAGCTAAAAATTCGATAAATTCTTTTTCAGTCATTATCATTATTCGTTGTCCTTTTCGTTTAGATTGCTTAGCCTCTGATATTTTATGCGAATGATGATAGCCTTTTATTAAATCAATCGGAAAATTGCCTGTGACTAGTCTAGTCGTTTTTTTAGTCACAGCGTTCTGATTATGCCCTTTTAAACCTATAATGATTGATTGTGCTTGTTTTCTTGTCATCGTTGTAAGGGTGCCAGTAAATACAAAATATTCATTCTCTAGCATTAAACCACCTCTGCTGTTTTTCTGAATGGACTCGATGATCAACTTATTTGACCTTCTAGGAATCCAATTATATCAGAAAATAAATATAAACCTTTGAAGTATACTCTGGTATCCTAACCGTGCTAGCAATAACTCTTTTTATAATATATCAAAAAGTGGAAAAAGCACTCATAACTTTGTGATTATAGGTGCTTTTTCTAAATTATTTGACTCAATTTAAATATATCATTAATATAAATTCAATGATTACCAAATTTTAAGACGATTTTCTGGTGCACGATACATCTTATCTGTTTCTTTAACATCAAAAGTATCGTAAAATTCTTCGAGATTTGTTGGAGGAATATTTGCACGAAGTTTAGCGGGTGCATGAAAATCCATTGACAAAAGCATTTGTTGGAATTCTTTACTTGCTTTCATGCGCCAAATCTTAGCCCACTGACTAAAGAAAGCCTTCAAATCAACGTCTTTCTCATCTTTAGCTGCTGTCAGTGCCGCTGTAATTCCTCCTTGGTCAGCAATATTTTCTGACACAATGAGTTTTCCGTTTGCTGGACCAGCTTCGGTTTCTACGCCGTCAAAGAGTGCAATCATTTCTTTTTGCTTTTCTTCAAAAGCTTCATAATCTTCATCTAACCACCATTTGTTCAAATTTCCTTCTTTATCGAATTGGGCACCGTTGTTATCAAAAGCGTGAGAAATTTCGTGAGCAATAACTGTGCCGATTCCACCGTAATTTTGTGATGAAGATTGTTCAAGAGAGTAAAAAGGAGCTTGCAAAATTGCTGCTGGAAAAACAATTGTATTACTATCAGGACTATAATAAGCATTGACCATATGAGCAGGCATATGCCAGCTTGTTTTATCAACATCTTCTGAGAATTTTTCAAAAGTTCGAGCAGTCAAAATTTCATCGAATTTAAGGGCATCTTCATAGAGAGAGCCAGAAGTTGTTTTTAAACGACTATAAATTTCAGGCAATTTATCTGGGAAACCAATGAAAGGAGTAATAGCATCCAATTTTTCAATGGCTTTTTCAGCTGTTTCTTGACTGAGCCACTCATTTTTAGACAAACGCGCTTGGTAAACTTTAATCATTGCAGTGACCATCCGTTTGACATCGGCCTTACCAGCTTCACCAAAATATTTTTTACCATAGAATAAACCAATCACTTGGCTAAAATAAGACTCAGTCAAATCAAGTTGATGTTTTTCTTGACTTCTTGCTTCTTGAACATTTGAAAGGAAACGTCCATAAGCTCCACCAAGAATTCTAAGGTCTTCATTGAAGAAAGAAGTAGCGCCACGTGCAATTTTTGTCAGCATCCAAGCTTTAATGAGTGACCAATTTTCTTCATTGATAAGTGAATCAAATGATTCATAAAAACGATCTTCGTAAACAATGACTTTATCAGGTTCAGTTTTTACTAAATCTTTAATTAAAGATTTTAAATCCAGGTTTTTAACTTTACTGACAAAGCTGTCAGTAGAAATTGGATGATAAAGTTCAGCATATTTTGCCCACTCTTCAGAAGTATTTGCTGATGGAACTAAAAGAGCATCGAATTTAAGGGCAGACTTTGCAATCTCTTCTGCATTTTCAACATCAAATGTCTTTAAAATTTCGCTTGTGTTTTTAGCCCAAAAATCAAGTAATTCTTTTTTTCTAGGGTGTTCATCATTATAATAAGTGGTATCAGGTAAAATCAAACCCGGGCCAGAAAATCCAAGAGAATAGTGAATAGCATCTTTCATATCAGGTTCAACACTAAAAGAAAACGGAAGAGGTGCCTGTGAATGGAAAACGAGTTGAGTCAAATTATTTTTAAAATCTTCAAAAGTATTTAAAGTTTCAACTTTAGCAAGTTCATTTTTTACGGCAGAAAAGTCCGCTTTTTCTCTGGTTTGCCAATCTCCTGCTTTATTATAAAATTTGATTGCTTCAAGCAACTCTGGATTATCAGTAGGTAGGTTTTGTGATAAATCAGCTAAATCTTTAGCCAAATTTTTCTCATTTTTTAGTACTAATTCATCAAAAGCTGAAATTCTTGGTTTGTCTGCAGGAATTTCTGCATTTTCTAACCATTCAGCATTAACAGTAGCGAATAAATCATCTTGAATCCTTGTCATATCAAACTCCTTTTTTAATAAAAGAAGCTCAAATCATAAATTTGAACTTCTGTGACTTTAGAATTGCGAAAACTAAAGTGAGGGTATTTTTACAAAAAAACTTGTAAACAAAAGTTAAGTAAAACTATTTGGTGGCCAACTTAGCAGAAGAAACACCAATTTCTGACCAAGTATTCATTGCACCATAATCATGCGTCATTCCAACTACACGTTTGTTAACAGGAGTATAATTCAACATAAAGTTAGTTGGAATCACATAAGCTTTTTTATTCATATCTTCTTGATATTTAACGAAAGCATGCGCCGGCGCCGTTGGTGCTGGCTCCGGGTGCGCACCCCGGGGGTGGCCGGGGCCGGATGGCTGTCCGTGCCCG
>NZ_JBEYWW010000082.1:0-4462 GCF_040644635.1 Microbispora sp. NPDC046933
CTGTCACATTCGAGCGTCAGATGATCGAGAAGAGGCAATCGTCAACGGCCCTGCTGAGGGCCGCTGTGGCATAGGACCGTCTCCACGCTTTCAGGAGATTGACACTCGTGACCGGCCCGACGGCCAGGTCAGCGCCCCTAACGGCCGTGATCCATGCAATTCCCAAGCTGACAGCGCATACCACCACAGGTGAAGATGCCGGTGCCCTCTGCAATGATCCCGCGATACGCCCCAACGAAAGGCATGTGGGATGAGCGGCGCGACGGCGGAAACCTATGAGTGGCTCTACCGGGAGTTCACCGATGACACCCATGACACGTGGCTCTTCGCCACCTTCGTACGGGACCTGTCCCCTCAAGAGGCCCTGCGGCGGATCGGTGTCGCCCCTGGTCCGCTGGGCGACTCAGGATTCGGCATCGCGGCCTACGCGGCTGACGGCGGAACCGTTTTGATCGAATGCGGCTGGGCGGGGATCATCTACGACATGGCCGGCCCGCTGTCCGTGGGCACGTCCGCAGCCGCAGTTTTCGCCACCATCAAGAACGAAGACTTCGCCTACTGCGTCAATGATCAGTTAGTGACCACGTTCAGCCTGTACTCCTATTCCCTTCGGGAAGGCTCTGACCCTGACCGGCTCCAGAGCGATGTTGAGGACCTTGGCATGAACATCGACGGTGATCAGTTTGGATTTCCCGAGAACCCCATCTCCCGCGCTCTCGCCCTTGCCGAACGCGCCACGGGAGTCCACTTGTCTTCCTCCCGTTACGCCGGTCCCGCTCTGATGGGACCCACCGACCACCTTGCCCCCTACCGGTGATAAGGAAGAGGTCAAAGCCATGATCACGTGCCAGATGCGTGCCAGAAGGGACGGCGATCAGCGGTGAATCAGGGAGACTCACGGTGACTCGGCCCGCGCTGACCTGCACCCCTGTTTTCCCAGCTCAGCATGGCAAGATCAGTAGCCTATTCCCAAGCTGACAGCGCGGGTTCGATTCCCGTCACCCGCTCCACGAACGAAGGCCCCGGTCAGGGAGTAGATCCCCGCCCGGCCCTTGATTGTTTTCGGGGCGCTTTGATCTCCGCGTGCCATTACTGATCTTTAATTCGTGATGTCGAGTCCTGTCGTTATCGTCAGGCCGGTCGGTGGCAGGCAGCCGTCGATGAGGTGGGGCCGGTACTGGATCTTCTTCAGGGCGCGCTTGATGGCGCGGACGAGCTGGGGCAGGTCGGCGGCGGCGAGGTAGGCCAGGGTGCCGCGTTTGAGTAGGGACCAGATGCCCTCGGTGGGGTTGAGGTCGGGGGCGTAGGCGGGGAACTGGACGACGGTGAGCCAGTCGGCGTGCTCGGCGGCGAAGGTCTTCATCCCGGGCACCAGGTGCAGGTTGAGGTTGTCCCAGATCAGCACGATCGATGCTGCGAGCTGGGTGTGGGCGGACAGGATCAGGTCGCGGTAGTCCATCCAGCCGAAGGTCTTGGGCTCGCCCTTGCGACCCCGGTAGATGTGCAGGCGGTAAAGCAGCCGGGAGCGTTCGCCGGGTTTGTAGCAGACCAGGGCGGCGATGTTCACCCGTCCGGTCCCGCGCCCGCGCACGTGGATCAGCGGGGTGTGCCCGCGCCGGCCCCAGGTACGCGCGACAGGCGGCCTCAGCCCTTGACCGGCTTCGTCTTCGAAGCAGATCCAGGCGCCGTCGGCCGCCGCGGATCTTCCACCTGCGGCCAGACCTCCTTCTTCCACACCTGGATGGCGGCCTCGTCGCGCTCGATCGCCCGGCGGGCGGGGCGCTGGCACGACCAGCCGTTACGCCGTAGCAGGTACCACACCCCCTGCACGGTGTAGCCGATGTGGAACATCCTGCCGATCAGCGTCTTGATCCGCATCAGTGTCCAGCGCTGGTCGGCGAACCCGTGCGCCAGCGGACCGCGTTCCAGCTCGGCCTCCAGCCGGGCGAACTGCGCCGGGCTGAGCCGGGGCAGCGTGTGCGGGCCTGCTGGGGCCAGCGCCGCCGTACCGCCCTCGCGCCAGGTGCGCCGCCACCGCTCCACCGACCGCTGAGTGACCCGCAACCTCTGGGCTACCGCCGCGTTCGTGACCCCCTGCGCGAACATCTCGGCTGCTTGTAGCCGTACCTCCTCGCGGCGTCGCTGCTCCTGGGGGGTGAAGCCGCCGCCTTGGGCATACCGCACACCCTGGTCATACAGACCAGATCAGCCCTCGTCAGCTCACCGACAAGACCCATTTAAGTTCCGTAGCATGCCATTCGGAGCCAGAGCATCAGACAGCCGACGGTGACGCCAGTGAGGTAGCGGCTGGCGAGCTTGTCGAAGCGGGTGGCGATGGCCCGCCACTGCTTGAGCTTGCCGAAGCAGCGCTCGACCAGGTTGCGCTGCTTGTAGGCCTCGGCATCGACTGGAAATGCCGTTGGGCTTCGGCCGCTGAACCTCGCGTCGACCACCTACGCCTCAAGACCGAACACCGCGGAGACCCGCCGTGCGAGATCTTCCTCGGTGTCCCCGGAAGCCACCCTGAGCCCGTAGAGGCCTAGATTCCGGGTCTGCTTGCTGAGCCGATCGGTGAACAGTGCGTCACGTTGGAGCAGGTTCTGCAGCGCCCGCTGCGGGTCACCAGTGTTGGAGAGGAATCCCCATGTCGGTCCGCCGCGGCTGTCGAACACCGCCTGGCGGAACTGGGGAGTCGGCAGCAGCCACACGGCATGGCGCCATTCGGCGAGCAGGGGTTGGACGAGGCCGGGCAGCAGCCGGAACCCCTCAGCGACCACCGGCAGGTCGGCGGGGAGGGCTAGAAGGTCTCGAACGATCAGCTTGAATCCTTCGCCGTGAAACCAGTGGAAGGTATCGAGCATCTCGCGCGGACTTCTGGTCACCCAGCGTTCGTCCATGTCCATGGCAGCGAACTTGCCCAGGTAAGGAGCTTGTTCCACGGGCATGCAGCGGACGTGGTCGCTCATGACCGCGTCGGTATCGTACAGACGCATCCCGTACCGATCGGCGATGCGTCGGGCGATGGTGGATTTTCCGGCTCCACTCCCGCCACCGATCCAGTAGACGTGGCGCAACCGTTCCCTCCAAACCCTGGGAGAAGCACCTTCGTGCGGTTCAGAGTGCATTCGTTAGCTCCTGTCGACTGCTATCCGGTGAGCGTTGAGGACGAACGCCTGGTGCACAACCGGCCGGCCGCAGCTGGCTGCGGCAGGGGGCCTGGTCACCCCGCCCGCCATCGACCCGGGACAAGCCGAGCAAACCAAGGCCCGCTTCCCCTTCGGGCCGTCGACGGCATACGGAGTGATCAGGCAGGCCGAGGCGTGCGCGCCTGCACATAACATCCTGCCGTGGAGCTTCCCGACCGCGTAGCCCCCGAGGTCCTCAAGGCGTGGCATGAGCTCGCCGACTGGGTTGTTTCAGACCTCACCGCTGCTGGCCTACCCGTGACGCTGATTCGAACATCTGACGAGCTGCGTCCAGAGGAAGGTGTCAGCGTGGAGATAGATCCATTCGGAGACGCGGCGGGAGGGGTTTTCGCCAGGTGGAATGCATCACCGGCGCTCACCCGAGCAGCGACAGAGGCCCTCGAACGCGCTGACCATCAAGCCCATGCGTTGCAACATCTGGGAGTAATCGTCGAGGCGATGCGCAACGCTATGAGAGCCATCTTGATCTCGGCAGGGTATGAGGTCCTCGATGAGGACGACATCCATGTTCTGGAGCTCCGGATTGTTGCCGGACCCGTGAGCCCAACAGAGCACGCATGACCAGCACCGTAGCCTTGATCGTCGTGCCATTAGCGTGCCATTAGGCAGGGTGGCGAGGAGGCAACCACGGTCGCTCATGACCCGGCTCACGCCCAAGTCAGCGCCCGTACGAGCCGTGATTCATGCAATTCCCAAGCTGACAGCGCGGGTTCGATTCCCGTCACCCGCTCCACCTTTATATGCCCTCTGACCAGGCATTCCCTTGATCAACCATCCGACAGATGATCTCTGTGGGCTCACCGTGGGCTCACCACCCCTAAACGATCTTCTGGATTTCCTTTGGCATGGCCTCTGACCAGCTGAAACTGGCTCCGTGGCACGCATCGAGACCCGTCTTCGCAAGGACGGAAAATCCAAGGCCTACCGAGTCCGCTGGAGGGGGAGGCTCCTCCTCGGCGGCACCAGGACCGGGGCCTGGCAGTCGGAGACCTTCGAGCAGAAGGCCGCAGCCGTCACCTTCAAACTCGCCGTCGAGGCGTGCGGGCACTACTGGCCCGAAAACTGGATCCGCGGCTCCGGCTGGGCACCCACCACTCCTCGAGCCGAGACGCCCGCCCCCGCCGTCGAGCCGGTCCCCTTCGCCGACTACGCCCAGTGAATCGCTCCGGCTTTCGTGGAGGCCCTGATGTGCCTCGGGTTCTGTGGAGTCGGCTTGGTTGGCCGTCATGCCAGCTGGGTGTTTGCGTAGAGCATCT
>NZ_JBEYWW010000083.1:0-4252 GCF_040644635.1 Microbispora sp. NPDC046933
GGTGCGGACGCGCCTGGGGTGGGTGCTCCTGGTGCTGATCCCTTTGAGCGTGGGCCGTTCGAGTCCTTCCCGCGGGAGACCGTCGGTTTCGACCCTGACCCGTTCGCCCGCAACCCCTTCGAGCCGCCGCCGGGCCGGAGCGCCGGCGCGGACCCGTTCGCGCGCAATCCCTTCGAAGCGAGCGGTAGCGGGCGGCAGGGCGAGTCCGATCCCTTCGCCCGCAACCCCTTCGACACGGGCGGCTTCGGCCAGGGCGCGGCAGGACAGGGCGGGCAGCCCGACCCGTTCGCCCGTAGCCCGTTCGAGTCCGGGCCGTTCGACCGGGCGGCCTTCGACAAGACGCCGTTCGACAAGGCGCCTGTCGAGAAGACGTCCTCCGAGCGGGACCCGTTCGAGATCACGACCTTCGACTCGGGGCCGTTCGAGTCTGGGCCGTTCGACACCAACCCCTTCAGCCGGGGTCATGTCGGTGAGGCTCCTGTGGACACGCCCTGGCCTGGTCATCTGCCGCCTCCGGGGGGTGGTTCCTGGCCTGGTACGCCGCAGGACACGGGTGCGGGCTGGCCTGGCCGGACCGGCCGCGGCGGCTTCGAGGGTGATGACAACACGGGTCCGTTGCCGGTGGTGCGGAGTTCGCCGTTGGAGTCGGAGGAGGAGTTCCTGCCGATCTTCGCCGCGGTCGAGTCGGACTGGTTCAAGAAGGCCGACATCCCGGCGGACAAGAGCGACTCCGACGGCGAGCCCGGTGGCGAGACCGGTCTGGAGAGCAGGAGTTGGTCGTCTCCGGCGGATGCCGGTTGGCAGGCGGCGAGGGCGGCCAGTGAGCCGGCTTTGGGTGGGGTGACGTCGTCGGGTCTGCCCAAGCGGGTGCCGAAGGCGAATCTGGTGCCTGGTTCGGCTACGGGTGCCGCTCCTTCCGCGGAGCCTGCCGCTGCGGCGGCGGCTTCTCCGCCGTCGCCTCCGCCGGTGCTTTCGCCGGAGCGGGTGCGGAGCAGGCTCTCCAGTTTCCAGCAGGGCATCCGGCAGGGCCGGGCGGTCGCCCGTGGGGAGGCCGGGGAGGACCAGGGGTATCCCGGGGCGGCGGCGCTGGGTAGGCCTGATGCCCAGGACAGTGAGAAGGAGGACTGATGAGGGAAATGAGCCAGGCCGCGCGCGGTATCAACTGGTTGATCACGGATTTCGTGAACAACGTGCCGGGTGTGGCGCACACGGTGGTGGTGTCGGCGGACGGGTTGCCTTTGGCGTTCTCGGACGGGTTTCCGAAGGATCGGGCGGATCAGCTGGCGGCGGTGGCGGCGGGGTTGATCAGTCTGACGCAGGGTGCCTCGCGGGTGTTCGAGGGTGGCCCGGTGACGCAGACGGTGGTGGAGATGCAGCGGGGGTTGTTGCTGATCATGTCGATCAGTGACGGGTCCTGTCTGGCGGTGCTGGCGGCGGCGGATTCCGATCTGGGTCTGGTGGCTTATCAGATGACGTTGCTGGTGGAGCGGGCGGGTCAGGTGCTGACGCCCGCGGTCCGCGCCGAGCTCCAGGCCTCCCACCCGCGGTGATGAGCGGTGAGAAACAGGACGAGCGAGAAAATTTGAGGGCAAGGCGGCCACGGCGTCGCCGAGGTCCGGAGTGAGCGGCTAGCAGGTCAGGAGGACGTTGTGGCAAGCGGCGGCTGGAACAACGAGGCCTATCCGCCGGTGGACGACGCCCACCGGCGCTACGGCGACGCGAACGCCGCCCCGTCTTCACGGGCGGGCGAGCAGAGTTCACTGGTGCGGCCGTACGCAGTGACGGGGGGACGTACGGCGCCGCGCCTGCAGTTGGCGATGGAGGCTCTCGTCTCCTCAGCGACATCTGCGCACAAGGATGTCTCGCTGCTGACTCCGGAGCGGCAGGCGATCAGCACGTTGTGCCGTCAGGTGCGGTCGGTGGCGGAGGTGTCGGCGTTGCTGCGGATTCCGCTGGGTGTGGTTCGCGTGGTGATCGCGGACATGGCGGCGGAGGGGCTGGTGCATGTGCATCAGCCGCAGTTGGAGGCCGGTAAGCCGGATCTGAACTTGCTGGAAAGGGTGCTCAGTGGACTTCGCAGACTCTAGCCGGGGGCTGACCTCGACGAAGATCGTCATTGCGGGGGGCTTCGGTGTGGGGAAGACGACCTTCGTGGGGGCGGTGTCGGAGATCGTGCCGTTGACGACCGAGGCGGTGATGACCGACGCCTCGGCGGGGGTGGACGATGTGGGGCTGGTGCCGCACAAGACGACCACGACGGTGGCGATGGACTTCGGGCGGGTGTCGCTGGACCGGGATCTGATTCTGTACCTGTTCGGCACGCCGGGTCAGCATCGGTTCTGGTTCATGTGGGATGACCTGGTGCGGGGGGCGATCGGTGCGGTCGTGCTTGTGGACAGCAGGCGGCTGGCGGACTGTTTTCCCGCAATTGACTATTTTGAGGAGGCCCGGCTGCCGTTCGTGGTCGCCCTGAACGGGTGGGAGGGGCAATTCATCCACGGGGAGGACGAAATTCGCGAAGCCCTCTCCCTGTCGTCGAACGTGCCCATCGTCCGCACGGACGCCCGGTCTCGCGATGCGGTGAAGAACACGCTCATCAGCCTGGTGGAGTACGTCCTGACCGTCCGCGCCGCCTACGGGAGGACGTCCTGAGCCTCTCGGCCGGCAGGGAACGTATTCCATCGGCTTACTGTGAGGACAGAGTTCGGTAATAAGACGGGCACCGTTCTTGACTAAATAATCCCTATTCAAGGGTTTTCTTCTGCCATTCGCGCAGAATCTTTTTGCTTGGCCTCCACGTGGTCGGCGTGCTGCAATTAGCCTTGCCGGCAGGACGTCTCCGATGTCACTGCAACCACATGGGTGACGAGGCGCTCCCCCTGGGCGCACGTACGGTGGAGGTTGCCAGGCCCGTGAGGACACAAGACCCCAGGCGCGACGAGAGCCCCGGGACCGGGGTTCCCGAGCGGAGGCCTGAAGAAGGAAGCCGATTCCTCCTGCGCAACTGGCGCGTGAGCTTCAGGCTTGTGGCGCTGATCCTCATCCCGACCCTGGCGGCGCTGCTGTTCGGCGGCCTGCGAGTCGTCGCCTCGGTCGACACGGCGTCCGAATACCAGCAGATCAGCGACCTGGCACGGCTCGTGAACAAGATCGCGGGTCTCACCCACGAACTGCAGTCGGAACGCGACGGAGCCGCCTGGAACGCGACGATCGGCCGCCCGGAGACGGCGACCGCCGCCGTCAAGGCGCAGATCATCCTCACGAACAAGGCGGCCACCGCGGTGCGCGACCTGACGAACGAGGTCAGGTCGAAGGTGAGCGGCCGCGCCTCCGCCGAGATCGAGCACATCCTCGGCAAGCTCGACGGCCTGGAGTCCCTGCGCAGGCAGGCGTTGGAGGGGAACCTGCTCCCGATGGCCGTGCTGGACCAGTACACGCTCGTCATCGACACCCTGCTGACCCTGCAGGACGAGCTGGCCAAGAGCACGCAGGACGACCGGCTCGCCGCCTCGTCCGTCACGCTGGCCGCGCTCGCACGCGCCAAGGAGAACGCCTCGGTGCAGCGCGGCCTGCTGACCACGGTGCTGCCCGTCACCCGCTTCGAGCAGGCCCAGCTGCAGAAGTTCCTCGGCGCCGTGTCCGCCGAGGAGAGCGAGCTGCGCGCCTTCCGCAAGAGCGCCACCGCCGAGCAGCGCGCCGACTACGACAACACGGTCACCGGCGGCAAGGTCGACGAGGCGGAGTTCATCCGCACGCTGGTGCTCGACCGCGCCAACGCGGGCTTCCCGCTCAAGGGCTTCGACCTGTCGATACGCGACGACACCCGCCTCTGGTACGACGCGATGTCGCAGCCCATCAACCGGATGCGCACCGTCGAGGCAAGGCTGACCTCCTCCATTGTGGCGCGTAGCCAGTCGCTCGAGGACGACGAGCGGTGGCGGGCCGTCATCGTGGCGGTCGCCGTCGCCCTCCTGCTGATCGCGGTGCTGCTCGTCACCACCGGCGTCGCCCGTTCGCTCGTACGCCCGCTGCGGCGGCTGCGCAGCGAGGCGCTGGAGATCGCCGGCAGCCGCCTCCCCGACACGGTCCAGAAGCTGCGGGAGGCCGGCGACGCCGCCGAGGTCCCGCCCATCGCCCCGATCCAGGTGATCGGCCGCGACGAGATCGGTGAGGTCGCGCGGGCGTTTGATGAGGTGCATCGTGAGGCTGTGCGGCTGGCGGGTGATGAGGCGCGGCTGCGGAGCAATGTCAA
>NZ_JBEYWW010000084.1:0-4250 GCF_040644635.1 Microbispora sp. NPDC046933
ACGCTGAAGGACAAGCAGCTGTACACCCTGGACCTGGGCGCGCTGGTGGCCGGCTCCCGCTACCGCGGTGACTTCGAAGAGCGGCTGAAGAAGGTGCTCAAGGAGATCCGCACCCGCGGCGACATCATCTTGTTCATCGACGAGCTGCACACGCTGGTCGGTGCGGGCGCCGCCGAGGGCGCGATCGACGCCGCCAGCATCCTCAAGCCGATGCTGGCCCGCGGCGAACTGCAGACGATCGGCGCGACCACGCTGGACGAGTACCGCAAGCACCTGGAGAAGGACGCCGCGCTGGAGCGGCGGTTCCAGCCGATCCAGGTGGCCGAGCCGTCGCTGTCGCACACGATCGAGATCCTCAAGGGTCTGCGGGACCGCTACGAGGCGCACCACCGTGTGTCGATCACCGACGGTGCGCTGGTCGCCGCGGCGACGCTGGCCGACCGTTACATCAGTGACCGGTTCCTGCCGGACAAGGCGATCGACCTGATCGACGAGGCCGGGTCGCGGATGCGCATCCGCAGGATGACGGCTCCGCCGGATCTGCGCGAGTACGACGAGAAGATCGCGAACGTGCGGCGGGAGAAGGAGTCCGCGATCGACGCGCAGGACTTCGAGAAGGCCGCGGCGCTGCGGGATCAGGAAAAGCAGCTGCAGCTCAAGCGGGAGCGGCGGGAGAAGGAGTGGAAGGCCGGCGACATGGACGTCGTGGCCGAGGTGACCGAGGAGCTCATCGCCGAGGTCCTGGCCACCGCCACCGGCATCCCGGTGTTCAAGCTGACCGAGGAGGAGTCCCAGCGGCTGCTCCGCATGGAAGACGAGCTGCACAAGCGGATCATCGGCCAGGACGACGCGATCAAGGGGCTGTCGCGGTCGATCCGCCGCACGCGGGCCGGTCTGAAGGACCCGAGAAGGCCCGGTGGGTCGTTCATCTTCGCCGGCCCGTCCGGTGTCGGTAAGACCGAGCTGTCCAAGGCGCTGGCGGAGTTCCTGTTCGGCGACGAAGACGCGCTGATCATGCTCGACATGTCCGAGTTCATGGAGAAGCACACCGTCTCGCGGTTGTTCGGCTCCCCGCCCGGTTACGTCGGGTACGAAGAGGGCGGCCAGCTGACCGAGAAGGTGCGGCGCAAGCCGTTCTCCGTGGTCCTGTTCGACGAGATCGAGAAGGCCCACCCCGACATCTTCAACTCGCTGTTGCAGATCCTGGAGGACGGTCGCCTGACCGACGCCCAGGGCCGGGTGGTGGACTTCAAGAACACCGTCATCATCATGACGACCAACCTCGGCACCCGCGACATCTCCAAGGGCATCGGGGTCGGGTTCGCCCGCGCCAACGACACCGAGTCGAACTACGACCGGATGAAGGCGAAGGTCCAGGAGGAGCTCAAGCAGCACTTCCGGCCGGAGTTCCTCAACCGCGTCGACGACATCGTGGTCTTCCACCAGCTGACGCCCAAGGAGATCATCCAGATCGTGGACCTGATGCTCGCCCAGGTGGCCGAGCGCCTCAAGGACCGCGACATGGGCCTGGAGCTGACCCCGGCGGCCAAGCAGCTGCTGGCCGACCGCGGGTACGACCCGGTGATGGGCGCCCGGCCGCTGCGCCGGACCATCCAGCGGGAGCTGGAGGACACGCTGTCGGAGAAGATCCTCTACGGCGAGCTGCGGCCCGGCCAGGTCGTCAAGATCGACATCGAGGGCGAAGGCGACGCGGCCACGTTCGTCTTCACCGGAGAGGCCAAGAGCCCGGCGGTCCCGGACTCGGCGGCCTCCATCGCCGAGGCGGTCCAGCGCTGATCCGCCTGCGATAACCCGTTCCACCCGAGGGGCGCTCCGTGAGGGGCGCCCCTCGGCGTTTTCCCGCCGCGTCTCGTTCCCGACCCACCTCGTTTTCCCACCGCACCTTGTTTTTCCCGCCGCACCTCGTTTCCCAGCCCATCTCGGTCACGGTGCGGTCACCTTCCGGGCGATAAGGCGAGAACCGGTATCACGCCACCGGACGTAGTACTACACTTTGTAGAGTCCGCTCGCGCTATGCCATGAGCACGTGTGGACGGCATGTCATCCCTGCGGCGTACCGGACAATCCGCTGCGGGGCGGACGCGTAGGACCGTGCGCACGGGGGAAGCTCGGTCCACCCGGGGCGAGATCCCGGTGGTAGGAGGACCGGAGTCCCATGCGGTCGGGACACGCCCTGTGGGCGGAATGGCGGTCCGGAAGTCCACAAGCCTTGGAGGCACCTGATGCGCCTGTTGCACGACGACGGGACGCTGGTTCACCTGGCCTACAACGCGGGCGTACATCCCGCCGAGGATCTGGAGAACCTGATCGCCCATCTCACGCGCTACGCCGTGCCGGTGCGCAGGAAGCTGGGAGTCGACCGGCTGGGCGTCGGCCTGTGGCTCGCCCCTGCCGTGGCCGACCACCTCACCGCCGATCGCATCGAACTCGTACGGCTGCGCCGGTCGCTGGAGGAGCGCGGCCTGGAGTGCGTCAGCCTGAACGGCACCGGCGGGCGCAACCAGGAGGTCCCCGGACCCGACTGGGCCAAGCCCGAGCGCTACCGCTACACCATGGCGCTGGCGAAGATCCTCGCGTTCCTGCTGCCGGACGACGTGCAGTCGGGCAGCATCTCCACGATTCCGATCGGCTGGCGCCGCGACTGGCCCGCCGACCTGCACGCCATCGCCTCCCGCCGGCTGGAACGGCTCTCGCGTGAGCTGCGCGGCCTCTACAGCGTCACCGGCAAGACGATCAGGGTCGGCTTCGAGCCCTGGCCCGGCTGCGTGCTGGAGACCACCGAGCAGGCCCTGGAGCGGGTCTGCGACATCGACTCCGATCATCTCGGCGTCTGCCTGGACGCCTGCCACCTGTCCTGCGGCGCGGAGGAGCCCGACGCGGCGCTGCGCGGGCTGGCCCTCGCCGGGGCTCCCGTGGTCAAGCTCAGCCACGTGCACAACCACAGCCAGGAGATCCCCAGCACCCAGCCCGTGATCGCCGACACGCTCACCGCGATCCTGTCCGGGGCGGTGAACGGCACCGCGCACGTCGAGGTGGAGGCCCACGATGTGACCTCGCCCAAGGCGAAGGGCCCCGCCGCCCTGGTGGCGAAGCTCGCCGACGAGCTCGACTGGACCCGCCGCAACCTCACCGCGCTCGGTCTGAAGCTCGCCGCCTGAGAGGGGTGTTCGCCCCGGGCTGTACGGGACACGACGGGGCGGAGCGCCGCGTCGGCCGCCTCCGCAGCGCGGGGCGGGCGAGACCCCGCGCCTTGAGTCAGGAGGGCAACTGGTAGGTGCCGTCGGGGAGGACCTCCGCCAGGCCGTCGTCCAGGAGGCCGTCCAGTGCGCGCTCGCGCTGCACGTGGTCGGCCCAGACGGCGTCCAGCGCCTCCTTGGGGACCGGCCCGTGCGCCTCGCGGAGCACCGCGAGCAGGCGTCCGCGGCACTGCCGGTCGGTCCCCGCGTACGTCTGGCCCTGCCGCGCCGGGCCGTCGTGGGCCGGACGCCCGGCCAGCCGCCAGGCGCACTGCGCGGTGACCGGGCAGCGCTCGCAGCGGGGCGCTCTGGCCGTGCACACCAGCGCGCCCAGCTCCATGACGGCCACGGCCCAGCGGGGCGCGCCCACCGGGGGCACCAGCGACTCCGCGAGCCGCCGCTCGGCCGCCGTGGGCGCCTTCGGCGGATACTCCTCGCCGCGCACCGCTCTGGCCAGCACTCGCCGCACGTTCGTGTCCAGCACCGCGTGGCTGCCGCCGTACGCGAAGCTGGCCACGGCCGCCGCCGTGTAGTCGCCGATCCCGGGCAGGGCCCGCAGTTCGTCGTAGGTGGACGGGACGCGGCCATCGTGGCCGGTCGTGATGGCCCGGGCGCACGCGTGGAGGTTCAGCGCCCTGCGCGGGTAGCCGAGGCGCCCCCAGTGGCGTACGGCCTCGCCGGGGGACTCCTTCGCGAGCGCCTCAGGGGTGGGCCACCGCTCCATCCAGTCGGCCCAGACGGGCAGCACCCGGGCGACGGGCGTCTGCTGGAGCATGATCTCGCTCACCAGGATGCCCCACGGGGTCGCGTCGGGACGCCGCCAGGGCAGGTCGCGGTTGTGCTCGGCGTACCAGTCGAGGATGGGCTCACGCAGGGAGGCGGACACAGCCCCGACCCTACCGAGCGAGCCGGAGGGGCGCGCCGGTGTCTGGACTGAGGAGTGCGCGGGAGCGAAGCGACCAAGCGCGACGAGGGAAGACATCGGATAAGAGC
>NZ_JBEYWW010000085.1:0-4220 GCF_040644635.1 Microbispora sp. NPDC046933
TCCCAGCCGCGGTCGGCGGGGAACTCGGTGACGGCGTCGCGGCCTTCGGCGACCAGGTCCCACAGGTCCTCGGGGGAGGTCACCCCGCCGGGCAGACGGCAGCCCATCCCCACGATCGCGATCGGCTCGCGCGACTTCGCCTCGATCTGCCGTAGCCGCCGCTCCGCCTGCTTGGTCTCCGCGATCGAACGCTTGAGGTATTCGCGCAGCTTGTCGTCGTTCGCCATCAGGAATCAGCCCCTGTCCAGGAGGTCGAAGAGTTCGTCGTCGGTGGCGGAGTCGAGATCGAGCTCGTCGTCCGGGTCGTCGTCCGCGCCGGCGGGAGTGTCGAAGCGCGCCAGCAGCGCGCGGAGCCGGGAGACGACCTCGCCACGCCCGTCCGGCTCGGCGAGCAGGCTCGCCTCCAGCCGCCGCAGCGCGGTCAGCGGATCGGCCGCGGGTTCGCCCTCGCCCTCCGCGCCGTCCGCGTCACTCAGGGCGGAGAGGATGTGCTCGGTCACGGCGGTGGGCGAGGGATGGTCGAAAATCAACGTGGTCGGCAGGGGCAGCCCGGTCGCCGCCCGGAGCCGGTTGCGCAGGTCAACGGCGGTCAGCGAGTCGAGACCCAGCTCCTTGAACGCCCTGGTCGGCGCGACCGCCTCGGCGTCGGAGTGCCGCAGCACCGCGGCGACCTCCGTGCGGACCAGGTCGAGCACGGCCTCGCGGCGCTGTGCCGGGTCGAGCCCGGCGAACCGCCTCACGGGCGCCGGCGCCGGCGCACCGGGGGCGGCGTCGTCCGCCGAGCCGCCCACTCCGGACGTACGGGAGGCGTCGAGCCAGTAGCGGGTGCGCTGGAAGGCGTAGGTGGGCAGGTCGACGCGGCGCGGATCGGACCCGGCGAGGGCGACGTTCCAGTCGACCGGCACGCCGCGCACGAACGCCTCGGCGAGCGAGACGAGGAACCGTTCCGGCCCGCCCTGGTCGCGCCGGAGCGTGCCGGTGACCAGCGCCGGCGCGACGTCCGCGGCGTCGAGGGTGTCCTCGATGCTCGACGTGAGCACCGGGTGCGGGCTGATCTCGACGAACGCGCTGTGGCCGCCGGCCGCCAGTGCCCGGGTGGCGGCCTCGAACCGCACCGGCCGGCGCAGGTTGGCGTACCAGTACTCCGCGTCGAGCTTCGCCGGGCCGACCCAGTCGCCGGTTACGGTCGACAGCATCGGCACGGTCAGGTCCCGGGGAGCGATGGGAGACAGCGCCTTGACGAGCTCGTCCTTGATCAGCTCCACCTGCGCGGAGTGCGACGCGTAGTCGACCGGGATCCGCCGGTTGCGCACCCCGTCGGCGTCGAGCGCGGCCAGCAACTCGGTCAGGGCGCCCACCTCGCCGGACACGACCACGCTGCCCGGGCCGTTGACGACCCCGACCGACAGCCGTCCGTCCCAGGCCGCGATCCGGGCCTCGGCCTCCTCCAGGGGCAGGGCCACCGACGCCATCCCGCCGTCACCCGACAGCGTACGGATGGCCTGACTGCGCAGGGCCACCACGCGGGCCGCGTCGCGGAGCGACAGCGCCCCCGCCACCACCGCCGCGGCGATCTCCCCCTGGGAGTGGCCGACCACCGCGTCGGGGCGCACGCCGTACGACTGCCACAGCCGGGCGAGCGAGACCATGACGGCCCACAGCACCGGCTGGACCACGTCGACCCGGTCGAGCCCTGGCGCGCCGGGGACGCCACGTACCACGTCGAGCAGCGACCAGTCCACGAACTCGGCCAGCGCCCGCCCACACTCGGCGAGCCGCTCCGCGAACACCGGCGCCGTCTCCAGCAGCCCGGCGGCCATCTCGGGCCACTGCCCGCCCTGCCCGGGGAAGACGAACACGACCTTGCCGGTCACGTCGGCCGTGCCGCGTACTACGTGGCCGGGCAGCGCGCCCTCGCGGGTGAGCGCGGCCAGGCCGGCGGACAGTACGGCGGACGTCTCGGAGGACAGCCCGGAGGACAGCCCGGAGGACAGCTCGGTGCGGCCCGGCGCGACCACCACGGCGCGCTCGGCGAGCAGCGCCCTGCCCGAGACCAGAGAGTGCGCCACGTCGACGGGGTCGAGGTCCGCACGGCCTTCCAGATACGTCGCGAGGCCGACGGCCTGGCCGCGCAGCGCCTCGGGCAGGTGCCCCGACAGCACCCACGGCACGGCGGGCGGCGGCGCGGACGGCGTCTTGGCCGGCTCCCCGGGGGCAGGGGGCTGCTCCAGGACCACGTGCGCGTTGGTGCCACTGACCCCGAACGACGACACCCCCGCCCGCCGCGGGCGGCCGGTCTCCGGCCAGGGCTGTGCTTCGCCGAGCAGGCGTACGGCGCCGCCCGACCAGTCCACGTGCGGGCTCGGCTCCTCGACGTGCAGGGTCTTCGGCAGCAGGCCGCCGCGCATCGCCATGACCATCTTGATCACTCCGGCGCCGCCCGCCGCGGCCTGGGTGTGCGCGATGTTCGACTTCAGCGAGCCGAGCCACAGCGGCCGGTCGGCGGGCCGGTCCTGGCCGTACGTCGTCAGCAGCGCCTGCGCCTCGATGGGGTCGCCGAGCGTCGTGCCCGTGCCGTGCGCCTCGACCGCGTCCACCTCGGACGCGGCCAGCCCGGCGTTGGCGAGCGCCTGCCGGATGACCCGCTGCTGGGACGGGCCGCTCGGGGCGGTGAGGCCGTTGGACGCCCCGTCCTGGTTGACGGCCGAGCCGCGGACGACCGCGAGCACCGGGTGGCCGTTCCTGCGCGCGTCCGACAGCCGTTCGAGGAGCAGCAGGCTGACCCCCTCCCCCCAGCCGGTGCCGTCCGCGGAGGAGGAGAACGCCTTGCACCGCCCGTCCGCCGACAGGGCCCGCTGGCGCGAGTACTCGACGAACGTGGCGGGCGACGACATCACCGCGACGCCGCCCGCGAGGGCCAGGTCCGACTCGCCCGTACGCAGCGACTGGGCGGCCAGGTGCAGGGCGACCAGCGACGACGAGCAGGCCGTGTCCACCGTCACCGCGGGGCCCTCGAAACCGAAGGTGTACGCGACGCGTCCCGAGGCGATGCTGCCCGCGCTGCCGTTGATGAGGTATCCCTCCAGGTCGCCGGGGATCTCCTGCAGCCGGGGCGCGTAGTCGTGGTACATCACCCCGGCGAAGACCCCGGTGCGGCTGCCCTTGAGCCGCTGCGGGTCGATGCCGGCGCGTTCGAACGCCTCCCACGCCACTTCGAGCAGCAGCCGCTGCTGCGGGTCCATCGCCAGCGCCTCCCGGGGCGAGATGCCGAAGAAGGCGGCGTCGAAGTCGGCGACGTCCCGCAGGAACCCGCCGTGCCGGGTGTACGAGGTGCCGGGGTGATCCGGATCGGGGTCGTAGAGCCCTTCGAGGTCCCAGCCGCGGTCGGCGGGGAACTCCGACACCGCGTCGCCGCCGCTCTCCACGAGTCGCCAGAGCGCCTCGGGCGACTCGATGCCGCCGGGAAGCCGGCAGGCCATGCCGACGATGACCACCGGGTCGTCCGCCAGGGGCCCGATCGCGGCCGTCTCGGCCCGTACCGGTGCCTTCTCCGTACGGGCGCCTCCCAGCAGGCCGTCCAGCAGGCCGGCGATGGCCTGGGGGGTGGGGTGGTCGAAGGTGAGGGTGGCGGGGAGGCGGAGGGTGGTTGTGGTGGTGAGGCGGTTGCGGAGTTCGACGGCGGTGAGGGAGTCGAGGCCGAGTTCGATGAGGGGTCGGTCGGCGGGGATGGCGGTGGGGTTGGGGTGGGTGAGGACGGTGGCCACTTCGGTGCGGACCAGGTCGAGCAGGGCCGCGCCGCGCTGCTCGGGTGTGAGCCCGGCGAGCCGGACGGCCAGTGAGGTGTCCTGACTGGCACGGGCGGCTCGGGCGGCCGGTCGGCGAGGAGAGATCAGGCGGCGCAGCAGAGGCGGCGGTGTCTCGGTCGCCGTGTTCAGCCGCGCCGGAACGAGCACGGGAGGCCGGTCGGCCGGGCCGAAGACGACCGCGTCGAACAGGGCCAGGGCGTGCGCGGTGGCGAGCGGATGCAGGCCGAGCCTGGCCAGCCGCTTCCGGTCGATCTGGCTGAGGTTCGTGGTGAGGGTGCTGGTGTGGGCCCATAGTCCCCAGGCGAGGCTGGTGGCGGGGAGGCCGTGGGTGTGGCGGTGGTGGGCGAGGGCGTCGTGGAAGGTGTTGGCGGCGGCGTAGTTGGCTTGGGCGGCGCCGCCGATCAGGCCGCTGAT
>NZ_JBEYWW010000086.1:0-3630 GCF_040644635.1 Microbispora sp. NPDC046933
ATCCGCGCCGGCGACCCCGAAGCAGCCGCCCACGCCGCCGCCACACACATCGACAACACCCTCGACGACTACCGCAGAGAGATCCAGCAGCGCCTGTTCCGTTCGGCCGGCTGAGCCGTCCAGCCGCCCCGCCGCTGGGGGTGTCTCCGTAGTCACTCCCGAGTACGGATGCAAATCGTTTCGATGATGTGATCATTGTCGGGTCGTGGACGGGCTGAGGGGGCCAGCCCGCTTGAGGCGGTCTGTGAATCTTTCATTCGAGCGCAACCGGCAGGGGACCGCGAGCATCCCTGCTGAGAGCCGCGGCAGGGACTCCAGCCTCTCACGCGGGTCGGTAAGAAGGGGAACGAGGTTCTTGACACGCGCGTCGCCGGTCGTATTTGCTTCGCTGCATCCCGCCACCCCCCAATCCGCCGGCAGAAAGGATCAACGCTCTGTCGATCTGTTAGCGCTAACATAGCTCGCAAGTGCCGCGAGGAGGCAACAGGGGCTGGATACCGACACCCGGTCGACGCGAACCGGTTCGTGGACCCTTTCGAGGAGGTTCAGCGAGACGCTCTCGCCGATCCGGTGTGACCCGGATGGTGATCCACCGACGTCGCGGCTCGCCGCGCACGACGGGGTGAGATGCGCCACCGGCGTTCCGGGCTGCGGCCGGACTCCTCACCACTGTCCGCAACCCTTTCCTTGCCCCGTACATGCGCCTTCGCGCGGATCGGGCCCACGACCGGGACCCGTGAGTCCTCCGGTCTCCACGCTACGGACAACGCTGGGTCGGTACCGAGCGTAACGATCCAGGAGCGGTCAGATCGCACGGTCCTACCGTTCGCGGTGGCTGTTCCCACAGTGACCCACCGCATGGGACACGACCGCCTATCGCCGGCTCCGGCGAGGCTGCCCGGATTCAGCACGTGGCTGTCTCCGCCGTGCCTTCCCCCCAAGGAGTGAAAGCAATGGGTTCTTCGTCCGTTGACTCATCGGGCCATGCGGCTCGCGGGCGGCGCTCGCCGGCGGCCGTCGCGGCCTGCCTCATGGCAGCGCTCGCGGCCCTCCTCGCCACCGCCCTGACATGGTCGGCACCGGCATCGGCGGCGATGGCGCCGCTGGTCGGCGCGTCCTCGGGGCGCTGCCTGGACGTGGCGGGCAACACCGATGCGCCGGGCGCCGCCCTGCAGATCTGGGACTGCAACGGCCAGGCCAACCAGGCGTTCGAGTTCACCTCGGGCGGTGAGCTGCGCACGTTCGGCGGCACGCGGTGCGTGGACGCGTACGGCCAAGGGACGTCGCCGGGCACGAAGGTGGTCATCTGGTCGTGCAACGGGCAAGCCAACCAGAAGTGGCGCCAGAACGCCGACGGATCCATCACCGGGGTCCAGTCCGGACTGTGCCTGGACGTGTACCAGGCGGCGACGGCCAACGGGACCGCGGTCGCCCTGTGGACCTGCAACGGGCAGAGCAACCAGAGGTGGACCGTCGCAGGGGGGCCCACCACGTCACCGAGCCCGCCCACGTCGCCGAGCCCGCCCACGTCGCCGAGCCCGCCGCCCCCCGGCTCGCGCCCGTGTGACATCTACGCCGCCGGCGGCACACCGTGCGTGGCCGCGCACAGCACCACGCGGGCGCTCTACAACGCCTACACCGGCAACCTCTACCAGGTGCGGCGCTCCTCCGACAACGCGACCAGGAACATCGGCGTCCTGACCGCGGGCGGGGTCGCCAACGCGGCGGCCCAGGACTCCTTCTGCGCCGGCACCACCTGCGTCGTCACCGTCGTGTACGACCAGTCCGGGCGCGGCAACGACCTGTGGTACCAGGGGTCGAGCGTGGTCCCCGGGTCACCTCAGAGCAAGCCCGCCATCGCGACCACCGAGTCGCTGTCCGTGGGCGGCAACAAGGCCTACTCCCTGTACATCAACCCCGGCAACAGCTACTGGCGTGACGGTCACCTGACCGGCGTGCCGACCGGCAGCGCGCCCGAGGGCATGTACATGGTGACCAGCGGCACGCACGTCAACAGCGGCTGCTGCTTCGACTACGGCAACAGCGAGACCACCCGCAAGGCCGACGCCGCCGGCGCCATGGACGCCATCTACTTCGGCACGAGCTGCTGGTTCGGCGGCTGCTCCGGATCGGGTCCCTGGGTCCAGGCCGACCTCGAATGGGGGCTCTACCCCGGCGGAAGCCAGTCCTGGAACCCCAACCAGAGAGCCTTCACCAGCAAGTTCGTCACGGCCACGCTGAAGAACAACGGCACCAGCCGATTCGCGATCAAGGGCAGCAACGCGCAGTCCGGCACCCTGTACACCCTCTACGACGGCGCGCTTCCCCCCGGCTACAGCCCGATGAAGAAGCAGGGCGCCATCGTCCTGGGCAGCGGCGGCGACTGCTGCAAGCCCGATGGCGGCGCCAACCTCAGCGCCGGCACCTTCTACGAAGGAGCGATGGTGGCGGGCTACCCCTCCGACGCCACCGAGAACGCCGTACAGGCCGACGTCGTCGCCGCCGGCTACCGCTGACCCCCTAACCGCGCATGGAGTTGCGTATGTTGAGTAAAAAGTCTCTTTTCGCCGCAATCGCGGCGGCAGCACTTCTCGTTCTGGGCATAAGCGGCACGGCGCTCGGCGGAACGACGTCGGCCACGCACAGCGCCGTGGCCGCCGCGGCGACCGCCGGATGCGGCAAGGCCCCGACGCTGGCAAGTGGCACGCACTCGATCGTGAGCAGCGGCCAGAACCGCAGCTACATCCTGCGGGTGCCCGCCAACTACGACAGCAACCGCCCCTACCGCCTGATCTTCGGGTTCCACTGGAACGGCGGCACCGCCAACGACGTCGACTCGGGCGGAACCGACGGGTACAACTGGTCGTACTACGGACTCAGGCGCCTGGCGGACGCCGCGAACAACGGCACGATCTTCGTAGCGCCCCAGGGCAACGGCAACGGCTGGGCCAACCCCGGCGGCCAGGACGTGACCTTCGTCGACGACATGCTCAGGCAGATCGAGGCCGGCCTGTGCGTCGACACCAGCCAGATCTTCTCCACGGGCTTCAGCTACGGCGGCGGTATGAGCTACGCGCTCGCCTGCGCCCGGGCGACGGTCTTCCGCGCGGTCGTGGTCTACTCCGGCGCGCAGCTCAGCGGGTGCAACGGCGGCACCCAGCCCATCGCGTACATGGGGGTGCACGGCATCGGGGACCCGGTGCTCAACATCTCCACGGGGCGAGGACTGCGGGACACGTTCGTGAGGAACAACGGCTGCACCGCGCAGAATCCGCCCGAGCCCAGGTCGGGCAGCCTGACCCACATCGTCACCGCCTACTCGGGGTGCCGTGCCGGGTATCCGGTCGTGTGGGCGGCGTTCGACGGGGGCCACACCCCGGGCCCGATCGACGGCTGCACCTGTGACGGCTGGAGGACCTGGACCTCGGGCGAGGCGTGGAAGTTCCTGACGCAGTTCGACACGACCCCGCCGACCTCACCCTCTCCCTCGCCGACCGTCTCCCCGACCGTCTCCCCGAGCGGCCCTCCGCCGGCGACGAGCGCGCTCAAGGGTGTGGGGTCGGGGCGGTGCCTGGACGTCACCGGGGTGTCGCAGGCCAACGGCGCTCAGGCGCAGATCTGGGACTGCAA
>NZ_JBEYWW010000087.1:0-3587 GCF_040644635.1 Microbispora sp. NPDC046933
CAGGTCACGCATGTAGTACAGCTTGGCCCGGCGGACGTCCCTCGATTGCTTTTTTCAGATACTTCGCTACATTGCGTTTAGAATAGGCTTCTTGTTTGCTAGATACATAAGACAAGTGGTCTTTGACCCCATTCAATCCTCTTAATTCCTTTAGCTCGTCATAAAGCGGATAGACGTTCTTTTGCAAACCTTGGAGCTATACTATAAAAGTGGACAGAAAATTGGGTGTTATAATCTGTCTATTAAGACACAAAAATGAAAGGACTTTTATGTCAGGTTTTAAACGTTACGATGAGGATTTCAAACAATCGCTTGTTAATCTCTATCAAACTGGTAAAACACAAACTGAACTCTGTAAAGATTATGGCGTATCTTCTTCTGCACTTGCAAAATGGATTAAGCAGTACTCTCAAGTGCGTCTTGAAGATAATACGGTGTTGACTGCTAAACAGATTCAAGAATTACAAAAAAGGAATGGCCAACTAGAGGAAGAAAATCTGATCTTAAAAAAAAGCGAGTGCCATATTCATGCAAAACTCCAAGTAAGATTGAAAGCCATCTATCGACTCAGATTTGAACACACGACAGTTATGCTCTGTCGTGTTTTACATGTCAATCGTTCCACCTACTATAACTTTTCATAAACAAGAGGCTTTCGAAGCGTGAAGTAGAAAATCAACGCTTGAGAAAATTACTCCTTGAGATTTATATGAAAGCCAAGAAAAGAATTGGAACGAGAGCTTTTAAAATCATTCTCCTGCGTGATTATGGCGTTAATATTTCTGAAGGCCGTATCTTAAGACTTCTCAAGTCTATGACACTCCCTAAAATGTCAACCATCAAACCTCGTTTTAAATCAAAGAAAGCTCCTGTATTTTCTTCTGATAATCTGCTTAAACAAGAATTTAACCCGAACTCCCCAAATCAAGTTTGGACAACAGATTTCACTTATATCTCTATAGGACCTAAACGACATGTTTATCTCTGTGCTATTCTTGACCTCTACTCAAGGAAATGTATTGCGTGGAAAGTAAGTGATCGAATTGATGCCAAACTCGCCTGTGACACCTTAGAGATAGCTATAAATAAGAGGAAGCCTAAGGAACCAATTATCTTTCATTCGGATCAAGGAAGCCAATTTAAATCAGCTTCCTTTAGAAAGTTATTAGATGAGCATCAATTGCTTGCTTCTTACTCCAAGCCTGGATATCCTTATGATAATGCCGTCACTGAGGTCTTTTTCAAGTATCTTAAACAACGAGAAATTAATCGCAGAACTTATCACTCCATTTAAGAAGTTCAACTCTCTTGCTTTGAATACATCGAACAATTTTATAACAATTATAATCCTCATTCCGCCAACAAGGGTTTAACTCCAAATCAGAAAGAAGAAAATTATTTTAAGAAAATATAGCTCATTTTGTGTCTAAATATTTGACATTGGTCCATAAATGTCAATATCAGAATTTTTATTACCTAAATTTTCAAAAAATGATGTATAAAAAAGCGTTCCTACATCATTATTTGAAGAGGGGGAGTCTATTTTTGTGATAACTTCTTTAAGAGCAACTTCATTTTTTATTAAAATTGACTCTAATATATTTTTTTCAATTTTTCTCCCTCTCCCAATAAACCTTTTTAGATTTTATCAAAGCTTTATTTATTAATCCATTATAATAGTCAACTGCCTCTAAAATAGAATTCTTTACTTCTTGCTCTGATAAACCTGTATCTTTATAAGCATAATCAATTGCTCTTGAACATGTTATGATGGCTCCTAAACCATTATTATCAAACGCTGCGTCTAATAGTTTCACATCTCCTCCTTGATAACCAACTCCTGGGATTAGAAATAAGGTTTTTGGTAAGAGTCTCCTATACTTAGTTAAATCTTCGGGATATGTTGCTCCAATGACAGCTCCAATATCTGAAAATCCATAATTCCCAACTTTATTCGTGCTTTTAATAATATAATCACATACAACTTCAGAGATAGTTTTATTTTCAGAATCCAGTATTTTATCTTGCAATTCTCCTGAAGAAGGATTGCTTGTTTTCACTAAAATAATAGAGCCCTTATCATTTTCTTCTCCTAATTTTATAAATGGGTCTAATCCATCACTTCCCAAGTATGGATTAATTGTTACTGCATCTACAGATAAAGTAGAGCTCCACTCATCAGCTGTATTCTTATAAAAAGTTTCTGCATATGCCTGAGAAGTACTTCCGATATCTCCTCTCTTAGCATCCGCAATAACGATAAGTCTCTTTTTCTTAGCATAATCCACAGTTTTCCAAAAAGCTTCTATTCCATAATAATCATACTTCTCATAGTAAGCAAGTTGAGGTTTTACAGCTGGAACTTTATCTGCCACTATATCAATAATCATTTTATTAAATTCAAAAATAGCGTAGCCTGCTCCTCTAGGGGTCTTTCCATAGATGCTCTCTGCCTTTTTTAAAATATAGCTAGGAAAATTCTCTAAAATGGGATCTAACCCAACACATAGATGAGATTTTGTATTGACTACTTTTTGTATATATCTATCAGAAAACATCATTTATCCATTACCTCGCTTACAAAATTAGTTATTATTTGATGAACTTTGTCAATCCCTACAGTTGAATCAACAAGTAAAGCATTTTTAGGTAAAACATCAAGAAAATTTTGTCTTACTTGGTTAAATACTAACTCATTTTTTTCTTCATACTTTATATCTTCTCCATCCCTTTGACGAACTCTCTCTAAAGCACGCTCTGGAGGAACATCTAAAAACACTGTAACATCTGGAGTAGGAACACCTTTATTAATCATTAGAATTTCTTTGTAGTCTATCCCACGAGCTTTAAAGAACGCTAGTGAACTGTATAAGTATCTATCACATATAATGTTGCTTTCAGATATTTTGGGGAAAATTTCTGAAGTTATCTGATAAGTTCTATCAGCTGCAGCCAATAAAGCAATCGAATACATATTGGGCGCAATACCATTATCCAAATAATCTCTAACTCTTTTATCATTTCTATAGTAATCTGTTGGTTGTTTTGTTGTAAAAACTTTAAGTTTTTTATTTTCAAACCATTGATGTAACATATCAATTTGAGTTGTTTTTCCTGAACCGTCAAGTCCTTCAAAAACTATTAATAAATTTTTCATAGCATTCCTCCATTGATAGTATTGTACCATAACTTGAAAGCACTTATATAAATTAACATAGAATAAATTACGGGTTAATGAACAATAAATGCAAATGATTTTAATAATCTTAATAAGAAAAGAAGAGTGTTCAGAAAATGACCATTTTCTGAACATCTGATAAAAAAGGAAAAACGATTAGAACGCTTTTCTTTTTTATGTCTATTTATTTGATAATAGTCCATTCTATGAAACGTTTAAAAGAACGGACAGAAAATTATCAAGTACACGGTTTTACGGTACTTTGGCTTATGGGGCAAGATTTATGGTTAAAAGACCA
The DNA here is from genome assembly GCF_040644635.1 of Microbispora sp. NPDC046933. Lineage (NCBI taxonomy): Bacteria > Bacillati > Actinomycetota > Actinomycetes > Streptosporangiales > Streptosporangiaceae > Microbispora > Microbispora sp. NPDC046933. The sequence goes on from NZ_JBEYWW010000087.1 coordinate 3,477, forward strand.
AATAACAGAACTTCAAAAAAATTTACCACCGCGATGAGCACGACCGCGAACCGCGCCGCCGGGTCGGCCGCCGCCCAGCGCAGCGCCGCCACCGCCCCCACCGCCTGGATG
>NZ_JBEYWW010000088.1:0-3210 GCF_040644635.1 Microbispora sp. NPDC046933
GGAGGTCGTCATCCTGCCGACCGTGCCCGGCTACTCCACCACCGGCCTGATCGCCGCGGCCCGAGCCGCCTCGTGACTTCGGCTCAGTTCGGATTGTAGGCTGCAACTCGCCTACATGAAGTCGGAATCGCTAGTAATCGCGGATCAGCACGCCGCGGTGAATACGTTCCCGGGCCTTGTACACACCGCCCGTCACACCACGGGAGTTGGGAGTACCCGAAGTAGGTTGCCTAACCGCAAGGAGGGCGCTTCCTAAGGTAAGACCGATGACTGGGGTGAAGTCGTAACAAGGTAGCCGTATCGGAAGGTGCGGCTGGATCACCTCCTTTCTAAGGAATATATACAAAGACGTGAGCATTCAACTTTATTCAGTTTTGAGGGGTTTAGTGATAAACCTAAGCAAGAATCAAATTCTTGATTGTGGGGCCTTAGCTCAGCTGGGAGAGCGCCTGCTTTGCACGCAGGAGGTCAGCGGTTCGATCCCGCTAGGCTCCATTGTCAGACAAGACGTTAAAATCACTTGAACATTGAAAACTAAATAACAATATCTAATAACGATAAATAAACCAAAAGCTGTGAATTTTAAAGAATTTACAAACTTATACTTGAAAAACGATGATTATAAATCATCATGGCAAAGTTAATAAGGGCGCACGGTGGATGCCTTGGCACTAAGAGCCGATGAAGGACGTGACTAACGACGATATTCTAGGGGGAGCAGTAAGTACGCATTGATCCCTAGGTCTCCGAATGGGGAAACCCAGCTGCTACTAGCAGTTATTCATGAGTGAATACATAGCTCATGTAAAGGTAACGCAGAGAACTGAAACATCTAAGTACCTGCAGGAAGAGAAAGTAAAAACGATTTCGTAAGTAGCGGCGAGCGAACGCGAAGAAGGGCAAACCAAGAAGCTTGCTTCTTGGGGTTGTAGGACTGCAACGTGGACTTAAGCATTATAGTCGAATAACCTGGGAAGGTTAATCAAAGAGGGTAATAATCCCGTAGACGAAATAGCGCTTATACCTAGCAGTATCCTGAGTAGGGCTGGACACGCGAAATCCAGTTTGAATCCGGGAGGACCATCTCCCAACCCTAAATACTCCTTAGTGACCGATAGTGAACCAGTACCGTGAGGGAAAGGTGAAAAGAACCCCGAGAGGGGAGTGAAATAGCACCTGAAACCGTGTGCCTACAAGAAGTTCGAGCCCGTTAATGGGTGAGAGCGTGCCTTTTGTAGAATGAACCGGCGAGTTACGTTATGATGCGAGGTTAAGTTGAAGAGACGGAGCCGTAGGGAAACCGAGTCTGAATAGGGCGACTTAGTATCATGATGTAGACCCGAAACCTAGTGACCTATCCATGAGCAGGGTGAAGGTGTGGTAAGACGCACTGGAGGCCCGAACCAGGACACGTTGAAAAGTGTTTGGATGACTTGTGGATAGCGGAGAAATTCCAAACGAACTGGGAGATAGCTGGTTCTCTCCGAAATAGCTTTAGGGCTAGCGTCGAAATGTAAGTGTATTGGAGGTAGAGCACTGTTTGGGTGAGGGGTCCGTCTAGGATTACCAATCTCAGATAAACTCCGAATGCTAATACACATGTTCGGCAGTCAGACTGCGAGTGCTAAGATCCGTAGTCGAAAGGGAAACAGCCCAGACCAACAGCTAAGGTCCCAAAATATATGTTAAGTGGAAAAGGATGTGGGGTTGCACAGACAACTAGGATGTTAGCTCAGAAGCAGCTATCATTCAAAGAGTGCGTAATAGCTCACTAGTCGAGTGACCCTGCGCCGAAAATGTACCGGGGCTAAACATATTACCGAAGCTTTGGATTGATATTTTATCAATGGTAGGAGAGCGTTCTTAACCGCGATGAAGGTATACCGTGAGGAGTGCTGGAGCGTTAAGAAGTGAGAATGCCGGTATGAGTAGCGCAAGATAAGTGAGAATCTTATCCACCGTAAGACTAAGGTTTCCAGGGGAAGGCTCGTCCGCCCTGGGTTAGTCGGGACCTAAGGCGAGGCCGAAAGGCGTAGTCGATGGACAACTGGTTGATATTCCAGTACTAGATATGATCGTGATGGAGGGACGCAGTAGGCTAAGAGATGCCAGTTAATGGATTCTGGTCTAAGCAGTGAGGTGTGAGATGTGTCAAATGCATTTCTCTTTAACATTGAGCTGTGATGGGGAAGCAACTACGGTTGCGAACTCTCTGATGTCACACTGCCAAGAAAAGCTTCTAGCGTAAAGTCATATCTACCCGTACCGCAAACCGACACAGGTAGTCGAGGCGAGTAGCCTCAGGTGATCGAGAGAACTCTCGTTAAGGAACTCGGCAAAATAGCCCCGTAACTTCGGGAGAAGGGGTGCTGGTGTAAAAGCCAGCCGCAGTGAATAGGCCCAAGCAACTGTTTATCAAAAACACAGCTCTCTGCTAAACCGCAAGGTGATGTATAGGGGGTGACGCCTGCCCGGTGCTGGAAGGTTAAGAGGAGTGCTTAGACGTAAGTCGAAGGTATGAATTGAAGCCCCAGTAAACGGCGGCCGTAACTATAACGGTCCTAAGGTAGCGAAATTCCTTGTCGGGTAAGTTCCGACCCGCACGAAAGGCGTAATGATTTGGGCACTGTCTCAACGAGAGACTCGGTGAAATTTTAGTACCTGTGAAGATGCAGGTTACCCGCGACAGGACGGAAAGACCCCATGGAGCTTTACTGTAGTTTGATATTGAGTACCTGTAAGTCATGTACAGGATAGGTAGGAGCCATTGAAATAGGGACGCTAGTTTCTATTGAGGCGTTGTTGGGATACTACCCTTGACTTATGGTTACTCTAACCCGCTGGCATAATCGGCCAGGGAGACAGTGTCTGACGGACAGTTTGACTGGGGCGGTCGCCTCCTAAAGAGTAACGGAGGCGCTCAAAGGTTGGCTCAGATTGGTTGGAAATCAATCGTAGAGTGTAAAGGTAAAAGCCAGCTTGACTGCGAGAGCTACAACTCGAGCAGGTAGGAAACTAGGACTTAGTGATCCGGTGGTACCGCATGGAAGGGCCATCGCTCAACGGATAAAAGCTACCCTGGGGATAACAGGCTTATCTCCCCCAAGAGTTCACATCGACGGGGAGGTTTGGCACCTCGATGTCGGCTCATCGCATCCTGGGGCTGTAGTCGGTCCCAAGGGTTGGGCTGTTCTCCCATTAAAGCGGTAC
>NZ_JBEYWW010000089.1:0-3193 GCF_040644635.1 Microbispora sp. NPDC046933
AATCGAAAATATCCAACCCAAACAAGGCTACTTTATCCAACCCGATCAATTGTTTTATCACTACCGCCTCAAAGCTGATAACTATGAATTTAACTTGACCGACTTACAAGCAGGTTTTAATGAGTTGGAACGTCAAGGAGAAGAATTCAGTGGATTGTTTGCGGATATTGATTTAAACTCCACAAAATTAGGCTCAAATGCACAACAACGTAATGTGACGATTACTGAGGTCTTGCGTGCTTTAGATGAGATTGACTTATTTGAACACAATGGCGATGTGATTGGGGACGCTTATGAGTATTTAATTGGGATGTTTGCGGAAGGTGCGGGTAAAAAAGCAGGCGAGTTTTATACCCCACAAGCTGTTTCACGCATCATGTCAGAGATCACTTCAATCGGCCAAGAATCTCGAGCACCTTTTCATATCTATGACCCTGCGATGGGTTCAGGTTCTTTGATGCTTAATATTCGTCGCTATCTCATCAATCCAAATCAAGTGCACTATCATGGACAAGAGTTAAATACAACGACCTTTAACTTGGCACGTATGAACTTAATTCTTCATGGGGTGGATAAAGAACGCATGAACCTGAATAACGGAGATACTTTAGATGCCGATTGGCCCTCAGAAGAGCCTTATCAGTTTGATTCCGTAGTCATGAATCCACCTTATTCTGCAAAATGGTCAGCGGCAGATCAGTTTCTCTCTGACCCTCGTTTTGAGCGTTTTGGAAAATTAGCGCCTAAATCTAAAGCTGACTTTGCCTTTCTCCTTCACGGTTTTTACCATTTGAAAGAATCGGGAACAATGGGAATTGTCCTTCCGCATGGCGTGCTCTTTAGAGGAGCCGCAGAAGGAACCATTCGTCAAGCCCTTTTAGAAATGGGAGCCATTGATGCGGTCATTGGCTTGCCGGCCAATATTTTTTTTGGAACGAGTATTCCGACAACGGTTATTATTTTGAAGAAAAACCGCTCTCATCGTGATGTCTTATTTATCGATGCTTCTCAAGATTTTGAAAAACAAAAAAATAAAAATGTCCTGTTGGATGAACATATTGATAAAATTGTTTCTATCTACAAAAAACGAGAAGATATTGAAAGATATGCTCATGTTGCAAGTTTTGATGAGATCCAAGAAAATGACTTTAACTTAAATATCCCTCGTTATGTCGATACCTTTGAGGAAGAGGAACCGGTTGATTTGGTTGCAGTAAATACCAATCTCCTTAAGGTCAATGAAGAATTAGTTCAACAAGAGCAAGTGCTCTTATCGTTGATTGACGATTTTTCAGAAAGTGAAGAGAATCAAGCCTTAATTGATTCGATGCGTCTTCTTTTGAGAGGTGGGCATGATGAGTAAAAAGAGTCCACAATTAAGGTTTGAAGGTTTTACGGATGATTGGGAAGAGCGTAAGTTCTCAAATTTAGCTGAAGTAAGACGGGGCTTAACATATAAGCCATCCGATGTCCAAAAATATGGTATTAGGGTTCTTCGTTCTTCCAATATTGCAGAAGATACTTTTTTAATTAAATCGGACGATGTCTTTGTAAATAAAGAGGCAGTTAAAATTGACAAAGTGAAAAATGGGGATATTCTTATCACTTCTGCAAATGGATCTAGCCGTTTAGTTGGTAAGCATGCTTTGATTGAAGGGATTGAAAATGATACTGTTCATGGTGGATTTATGCTTGTCGCAAGGGCTGAAAAACCGGAATTTGTAAATGCTATTATGAGTTCTTCATGGTATAGTAAATTTATAAACATTTTTGTTTCTGGTGGGAATGGGGCAATTGGTAATCTAAGTAAATCAGATCTCGAAGATCAAAAGGTTTATGTTCCTAGTGAAATAGAACAAACTAAAATAGGATTATTCTTTAAGGGGCTCGACGATACTATCGCTCTTCATCAGCGTAAGTTAGATTTGTTGAAAGAGCAGAAAAAAGGATACTTACAAAAAATGTTCTCCAAAAATGGGGAAAAAGTTCCTGAATTGCGATTTGCGGGGTTTGCTGACGATTGGGAACAGCGTAAGTTATCTGACGTAGCTAATCACAGAGGCGGAACAGCTATTGAAAAGTATTTTGACAAATATGGTGTATACAAAGTTATTTCAATTGGTAGCTATGGATTAAATAGCCAATACGTTGATCAAAATATTCGCGCAATATCAAATGAAATTACAGATGGACGAGTTGTTAATTCTGGAGAGCTCACCATGGTGCTAAATGATAAAACTGCTAATGGAACAATTATTGGAAGAACTTTACTGGTAGAAAAAGATAACGAATATGTTATCAATCAACGAACTGAAATTATTTCTCCGAAAGAAAACTTTGATTCTAATTTTGCATATACCATACTTAATGGTCCTTTTAGAGAAAAAGTTAAACGAATTGTTCAGGGGGGAACGCAAATATATGTTAACTATCCTGCAGTTTCTAATCTAAATCTAGAGCTACCTAAGATTGAAGAACAACAAAAAATAGGCTCTTTCTTTAAACAGTTAGATGACACTATCGCTCTTCATCAGCGTAAGCTAGATCTTCTCAAAGAGCAGAAAAAAGGATTTCTACAAAAGATGTTCGTTTAGGGTCTATAATTAGATAATAACCCCTAAGAAATTAACCAAAAACAGCCCTTATACTTACAAGATATAATTATAGGGGCTGTTTTTTACAAATTTATAAAAAATAAAGCATTTATATAAATGTTTTATTGACAAACAAAATGTTTTATTGACAAACAAAATAGGATGTGATATCCTTTATATGAATATAAATGAAAGGACATAATTAAAATGTCAAAGAATATCCAATTAACCCTAACTGATTCCCAGTATGAAACCTTGCTAAAAAAAGCAGGAAGCTTCTCTATCCAGCAATATCTGATTAAAAAAGAATTTCCAAACCACGAATTTTCTCATTGGTTTAACGAAATAACTGGACTAATTGAAAAACTTCCACCTGACACAAACTTTTCACTAAAAACTTTATTATCTGTAAATTGGGAAACTATTCCTAAAGGAGTACGCCTATCAATAGGAAAACAATTTCTAAAAGAAGTCAATGAAGGAAGTATTCGAGCAGTAAAATATGTAAAAAAAGACTCTGCCAATACTACCATCTACAAAAAAACACTTTAAAAAACTTCGCAACAGAACCTATAATATCCTTCTAACTATATAATAAC
>NZ_JBEYWW010000090.1:0-3156 GCF_040644635.1 Microbispora sp. NPDC046933
ATCCTCACCCTCCCCGACGCCGCCGCCCTCGTCGCCACCCGCGCCCGCCTCATGCACACCCTCCCCCCAAGCGGCGCCATGACCGCCATCAACGCAGGTGAGGCGGAAATCACGCCCGAGCTGGCCCGCCACCACGGCAGAGTCACCATCGCCGCCCTCAACACCCCCACCTCCACCGTCATCTCCGGCGACACCGAAGCCGTCACCGAACTAACCGAACACTTCCGCGTAAAGGGCTACAAGGTCAGGGCCCTGACCGTCAGCCACGCCTTCCACTCCCCCCACATGGACCCCATCCTCCAGGAGTTCGAACACGCCGTGGCCGGGCTGTCCCTCACCCCGCCCACCGGACCGGTCACCCCCTTCGTCTCCGACCTCACCGGCCAGACCGCCACCCCCGCCGACCTCACCAACCCCGCCTACTGGGCCCGCCACCTGCGCAACCCCGTCCGCTTCGCCGACGTCACCACAACCCTCCACGACCAGGGCATCACCACCTTCATCGAGATCGGGCCCGACGGCGTCCTCACCGCCCTCATCCGCGACACCCTCGACGGCCAACAGGACTTCGTCGCCGTCCCCGTGCTCCGTCGCGACCGGCCCGAACCCCACACCACCGTCACCGCCGCCGCCCACGCCCACACCCACGGCACCCCCGTCGACTGGACCGCCCTCCACGACCAAGCCGCCATCGTGGACCTGCCCACCTACGCCTTCCAACGGCGCAGGCACTGGGTCAGCCCACCCAAGTCCGGCCAGGCCGGGCCGTACGACGACGGGAAGGCGCGTTTCTGGGACATCGTCGGACGCGGGGACCTCGATGCTCTGGTCGGCACCCTGGGCGCGGAGGCCGAGCGCGTACGGCGGTCGCTCGGAGAGGCCCTGCCGGTCCTGGCCACGTGGAACGCCGGACGGGACGCACGGACCACGCTCGACTCGTGGCGCTACCGCGTCACCTGGCAGCCGGTGGAGGAGCCCGCACTCCGGTCCGGCGGCCGCTGGCTGCTGGTCCGTACGGGGTGGGAGACGGGCGTGGCGTGGGCGGAGGCCCTGCGGCGCGTGCTGGAAGAGCGCGGCGCGGAGGTGGCCGAGGCCGTCGTCGGCGAGACGACCGACCGGGATTCCCTTGTGGCGTCGCTCGCCTCCGTACGGACCGACGCGCCGTTCACCGGTGTCGTGTCCCTGCTCGGCGTGGGCGACACCCCATACGAGGGCCAGGATGTCGCGTTGCTGCAGGCGCTGGACGCGACGGGGATCGACGGCCCTCTCTGGCTCACGACGAGCGGCGCGGTCGCGGCGGCGCCGTCCGACCGGGTGCCGAATCCGGCAGGGGGTCTCGCCTGGGGCCTGGGCGGGGTGATCGCCGCCGAGAGGCCCGAGCGGTGGGCCGGGATCGTGGACCTTCCGCCGCTGCACGAGCCCCTGCACGGGTCCTCGCACAGGTCGACGCCTGATGGGCGGAGCGTCGCGTACGCCGTGACCGCGCTGGCGGGACGGCACGGCGAGTCGGAACTCGCGGTGCGCGCATCGGGACTTCTCGCGCGCAGGCTGGTTCCCGCACCGAGCCGGGAGGCGGCGCTCGCGGAGTGGGCACCGACAGGGACCGTGCTCATCACGGGCGGCACGGGTGCGCTCGGTGCTCACGTGGCCCGGCGGCTGGCCCGGCGCGGGGCCCCGCACCTGCTGCTGGTCAGCCGGCGGGGACTCGGCGCCCCCGGAGCGGAGGATCTGCGCGACGAGCTCACCGGGCTGGGCGCCCGGGTGACGGTCGCCGCGTGCGACGTCTCCGACCGGGACGCCCTCGCCGCCGTGCTCGCGGCCGTGCCGCCGGAGCATCCGCTGACCGCCGTGGTCCACACCGCCGCCGTCCTGGACGACGGCTTGCTCGGCTCGCTCACGCCGGAGCGGCTGGCCGCGGTGAACCGGGTGAAGGCGGGCGGCGCGCTCGCCCTGCACGAGCTGACCCGGGAGCTTCCGCTGGCGGCGTTCGTGCTGTTCTCGTCGGTCACCGGGCTGATCGGCAACCCGGGCCAGGGCAACTACGCGCCGGGCAACGCCTTCCTGGACGCCCTCGCCGAGCACCGCCGGTCGCTCGGCCTGCCCGCCACCTCCATCGCCTGGGGGCACTGGGAGGGCGAGGGCATCGCCGGCGAGGAGGCGCGGGAGGGGCTGCGGCGAGGCGGCTTCCCGCCCATGGTCCCCGATCTCGCGGTGTCGGCGCTGGAAGAGGCGGTGGTCAACGGAGAGACCCGGCTGGTCGTCACCCGCGCGGACTGGGCGACGGTGCTCGCCGTACGGCCTCACCCCCTGCTCGCCGAGCTGCCCGAGGCCCGCGCGGCGGCACCCGGCGCGGCGGAGACCTCCGGCGGCGAGCCGGACCTCCCCGCGCGGCTGGCGGGGCTGCCGGAGCCCGAGCGACGGCAGACGCTGCGTGCGCTGGTCCGCGCGGAGATCGCCGACGTCCTCGGGTACGGCTCGGCGGCCGACGTGGACGACGATCGGGGCTTCCGCGACCAGGGGTTCACCTCGCTGTCGGCCGTCGAACTGCGCAACCGCCTCACCCGGCTGACCGGGACGCCGCTGCCGAGCACGCTCGTGTTCGACTACCCCACGCCCGCCGGGCTCGTGGACCACCTGCTCCACGTGCTGCTGCCCGACCCCGAGCCGCCCGTCGCCGCCGTGCTCGCAAAGCTCGACGAGCTGGAGGCGCTGCTCGGCGAGACGGTCTCACCGTCCGATCGGGAGGCCGCGGCGAACCGGCTGCGGCGCCTGACGGAGCTTCTCGGGGAGACCCAGCCCGACGAGCGCCCCGCGGCGACCGCCGACCTGTCCTCGGCCTCCGACGACGAGCTCATCGAATTCATCAGCAACGAGCTCGGCATCTCCTGACCTGTTCCCTTTGCCCCACCTCGTGCCCATGGAAGGCGGAGCTGTGAGCGACGACCAGATCCGGCGTCTCCTCCGACGCGTGACGGAGGAACTGCACAAGACGCGCGAAGAACTCCGGGACGTCCGGGACGAGCAACGGGAGCCGATCGCGATCGTGGGGATGGGCTGCCGCCTGCCCGGCGGGGTGACCTCCCCCGAGGACCTGTGGGACCTGGTCGCCGAAGGCCGCGACGCCGTCACCGAGTTCCCCGCCGACCGCGGCTGGGA
>NZ_JBEYWW010000091.1:0-3052 GCF_040644635.1 Microbispora sp. NPDC046933
ACCGGCCCGGAACTCCGGATCAAAGCGGCGTCTCGTGGTAGCTCCCACGACCAAACCTCTCCCGGTTCGGTCTCCACGCTACGAGGGGAAGCTCACCGCTTTGTCTTTGTCGGTCCGGTCGAGTTCAGGGGCTGATCCATCAGTGTTGTGATGGCTAGTAGGGCGGCTGGCTAGGACCGCACAACGATCTCTGCGCAGCAGGAAAAGCTGGCCAACCAGATGGTGCGGGACCCAGATGTCGACACGCACCTGCGGTGCGGCTTGCGGCTCTAAGACAGGGGCTGTGATCGAGATGCGCCTGATACTGGATCAAGAGGGCCGGCCATCGGACCGAGTGCCGGACAGGAGTCTTCGTCGAAGATGGCCCTATGGGACGGCTCGCCGCAGCCCGCTACCTGTCGTGTTACTGGAAGGTACGTGACCGGTCGTCCTTGCTGGCCTTCACAGGTGCGACGGAGTCACTCTAGGGGGAGGCGCACCGTTACCGGCCCAGTCAGCCACCAGGAGCGGTCTTCCAGGGTGACAGTGCCTCTAGCAAGGATGGCGCGCTGCTCCTCGTGAGCCCGGATAGCGGTCCTGTAGTCCTGGCCCGACAAACGCATTTTAACCCGACGGCGCGTTCTGCCGAGGTAACCGTCTACAACGACGACTCCAACATGCTGGCCTTCAGGACGTTCAAGGCGGATGACGTGGCCAAGCAAGTCGTCCTGTTCCACAACCGGCCGTTTACGGAGATCCTGAAGGACCCTTTCAATACGTTCCGGGTTGGGACGAGGAAGTATCACGCGGCTTGAGACATTCGGGCGAGGCTGGATCGGAGACCAGCGGAACGACATGTCCAGGGCCCGTAGCCCAGGCTGCAGGGTCATCTGCCCGAGGGAACGTATAAGTTCTTCGCTGGCACCGCGCAGAATCGCGTCATCCAGTCCAACCTCGGAAGAATCGGCCAGCAGTTCGCACGCCGCTTCGAGTCCCGACGCGAGTGTTGTCATGACGCGTCGTGTATAAGTTCCCAGGCCCGACTGCTCTGCGCTCGGCTTAGGCAAGGTCAGCCTTTTAAGTTGCGCTGTCGACTCATCTGATGACTCCGGTGCTGAAACATCGTCGGCGCCGTTTGTCGGAGGAAGCTCCTCCGTGCGTGATCCGTCATGGCGGGCGAGGATGGTGAGGACGAAGCTTCCCCGCATTGTGTGTCCCATACGGACTTCTTGTGAGATGAACTCCTTGACAGCGGACGGCCGACGCCCTCGGTTGCTCGCGCGTGGTCGAATGGCACTGCAAGCAGCTGCTGTCAGCATCAGCTTGATCCCTGCCAGCAGATCCTGCGCTTCATCCAGAGGGATGGAGCCGTCGACGGTCTCCTGGTCCGCTCGCAGCAGCAGAATGTCGCTACGAGCACTTGCGATCTCTAGTGCGAGGTCCTCGCTGTTTTTGATGTTGTAGACGTCAGCGATCGTGTACAGCGCATCCTGCAGGCGGGCCTTGAAGTCTCGGTAGGAGCTGTCGTACGGGAGCATCACGCTCGCGTCCTGAGCAACTGATTCCCAGATCGAGAAGAGACCCTCCTGGTGCCGTACCTGCTGCCAGCCGCGGACCTTGAGGAAGGCTTCGACCGCCGGAGGCGACAGATCTTCAGTGAGCACCAACGGCCGAGCAGCGAACTCATGCACGCCGTTCATGGTCTGCCTCCATCGCCTACACGCTGAAGTATCTCCAAGAGCTGCTCGACGTTGAAGACGTTTTCCTTGGGAAGGATCACGGTTTTTGACTGAGTCTCTATGGGTTCCGCGCCTTCAAGGCATACCCAGTAGGCGGCCCTACGCAGCAGCATGCCGTCCTCCCGCATCTCAAGCCAGCTCTGTAGCAGGTGAGGTACGAGAAGTACGACAAGGATCTTCCGGTTGTACGTGCGGGGATCACGTAACGCGTCGTAGTGATCACGGTCGAGCTGCCAATGGACCCCGTCATCCTTCAGCACGTCTTGTTCGGTGCACTTCATCTGCACGTCAAGGACCGAGCTGGAGTGCCGACGGTGATTCGCTACCTGCCGTACTGTGAAGTCGACGCACTCGTCATCAACGCGAAGGTCAGAGACCTTGCAACGGGCGGCCGCAGTGATCGCGTGAGTGAATGCGAGGCTGAACTGCTCCTTGCACTGTGTCTGGTGCATCGAACCGTAGGGAGCCCCTTTGGGGGTGTACAGCTCGCCCCACTGCTCCGACGTCGAAAGCACCCGCTTCCCCTCCAGATCGAGACAATGCAGGTGTATCAGACGCGGCCGTGAGCCTACGAGATCTTGTCCAAAAGTGGACAACTCCGTCGGCTGTAGCTTCCAAGGTTGGCCATGCACTGGTCGACGAGCCAACTTGTCCGCCCTCCGGCAGGGAGCCAACCGCTCCGCTCACCCCGGAGAGCTGCCGCGACGGGCGCGAACTATACGCGAAATGATCAAGCGGAGTATGCGGGCTGACCCAGGCGTTTAGGCAGATCAAGGCCATGGCTCAAGCCGAAAGCTCACCGCTCTCCTAAAGCGGTTGCCGCAGGTTCGAATCCTGCCGGGGGCACTCTTCGATCAGGCCAAACAGCCCCCCACCTGGGGTTTCTCTCTAACCACTTGATGATCTGATGCAGCCGAGTGCCGCTGTAGGCAGTCGCAGGTCGCGGAATGCTCCGGGCGGTGTTTGGCCAGGTCAGCCCCAGGAATGACGAATGCCCCGGGATGACCCGAGGCCCTTCGAGAGTAGCTCTGATCACTCATCCAGAGCAGCCATGATCTTCCTGTTGGCGGCTTGCGTCTGTCCGTCGATCACCTTTGCGTAGACGCGCTGGAGTACCTCAACGCTGTGCCCCGCTCGCTGGGCCACCTCCGTAGCCGGAACCCCGGAGGCCAGCCACAGCGAGACCGCCGCGTGCCGAAGGCCGTAGGGCGTGGCCGCCAGCGGCGACGCGACCTGTTCTGAGCTTCCCCTCGTAGCGTGGAGACCGAACCGGGAGAGGTTTGGTCGTGGGAGCTACCACGAGACGCCGCTTTGATCCGGAGTTCCGGGCCGGT
>NZ_JBEYWW010000092.1:0-3046 GCF_040644635.1 Microbispora sp. NPDC046933
CGCCGCCGGGACCCCCGTCCGCGGGGGGGGTTCCGGGGCGCCGACACGCCCGGGCGGGGGCGGGGGGGCGCCGCGGCGCCCCACACCGAGCCACCCCATTTCACCTGCGAAAACGCCGCCCATTTTGAATGCCGACACGGTCAGAATCAGTTGACGGTGGGGAGAAGTGGAGTATGGTGGTGCGCAGTGGAGGGCAGGGGCTATAGCACTGAGCGCTCCACAAGGCACAGGAGGTGGGTCCGGTGTTCCTCGGCACCCACCACCCGCGCCTCGACGACAAAGGACGGCTGTTCCTGCCGGCGAAGTATCGCGAGGAGCTGGCGGAGGGTCTGGTGATCACCAAAGGCCAGGAGCGCTGCCTCTACGTCTTCCCCGTAGAGGAGTTCCAGCGCATCACCGAGGCCCTGCGTACCGCTCCGGTGACGGCGAAGGCGGTCCGCGACTACAGCCGTGTCTTCTTCGCCAGCGCGTCCGACGAGGTGCCGGACAAGCAGGGACGCATCACGATTCCCCAGACGCTGCGGCGGTACGCCGGGCTGGAACGTGACTGCGTCGTGATCGGCGCCAACACGCGGCTGGAGATCTGGGACGCCCAGGCATGGGACACCTACCTGGAGGCCCAGGAGCAGGCCTTCTCCGACCTTTCGGAGGAGGTGCTGCCCGGGATTCTGTAGATCGGTCCTTTCCTTTTCTTTTGATCAATTGACCCGTCGGTGACGTTCGGCGAGGTCTCCACCCGCTCCCATGTGGCAGCTGATGCACCTTCCCCGGTGTCAGACGCCACGGCCGGCGACGCGGATGGGGACCTGGCCGGACGGGTCGGTTCCCCGGGAACCGGCATGGGTGGGGGTCCGTTGGGTAGTCACCGGCGGCACAGCCGCGAATCCGCGAGTACTGCGGCGTAAATGGGGGTTGGAAGCGTTGTCGCACGAGCCCGGTCAGCCGGGTGGTCACGTTCCGGTCATGCTCGATCGCGTGCTGGAGTTGCTCGCTCCGGCGCTGTCCGGACCGGAGCCGGTGGCCGTGGACGCCAACCTCGGTCTCGGCGGGCACGCCGAGGCGCTTCTGGCCGCCCACCCCTCCCTCCACCTCGTCGGCATCGACCGCGACCCCACCGCCATCGAGCGCTCCACCGCCCGGCTCGCGCCGTACGCGGACCGGATCACTCTCGTGCGCGCCGTCTCCGACGAACTGGCCGACGTGCTCCATGACGCCGGACGGCCCCGCGTGAACGCCGCGCTGTTCGACCTCGGCGTGTCCTCCCCTCAGCTCGACGAGGCCGAGCGCGGTTTCGCCTACTCCTACGACGCCCCCCTCGACATGCGGATGGACCGCGAGCAGGAGCTCACCGCCGAGCGCGTTGTGAACACCTACTCCGCCGCGGAACTCACCCGCATCCTGCGCGACTACGGCGAGGAGCGCTTCGCGGCACGCGTCGCGAGCCTCATCGTCAAGGAGCGCGCCAAGGACCCCATCACCAGCACGAAACGGCTTGCCGACCTGGTCCGCGCGGCGATACCCGCCGCCACGAGGCGGACCGGGGGCAACCCGGCGAAGAGAACGTTCCAGGCGCTGCGCATCGAGGTGAACGGAGAGCTGTCGGCGCTCGAGCGCGCGCTCCCCGCCGCGCTCGACGCGCTGGCGCTGGGCGGGCGCGTGGTCGTGCTCGCCTACCACTCCCTGGAGGACCGGCTCACCAAGCGGGTCCTCGCGGCGCGAACCAGGGACACCAGCCCCCCCGGGCTGCCCGTCCCACTGGAGGCTCACCAGCCCCGGTTCCGCCTTCTGACGAGGGGAGCGGAGCTCCCGGACGACGAGGAGGTGGCCCGCAACCCGCGGGCGGCCTCGGCCCGCTTGAGGGCGGCAGAGAGGATCCGCGAGGGATGAGGACAGAGCAGGAGAGCAGGAGGGCGGCCGGGCGCACGGCCGCGCCGCCCCGCGTGCCCGGCCGCACGCCGGGCCGGACCGCCGCGACGGCGGGTGAGCCGGCCGCCGCTCCGGACAAGCGCCGCGTCCGCCCCGGTGCGCCCACGCCGGGTGACGACCGCCTGCGCGAGGGCGTCCCGGCTCCCCGCGGCGGCGCGGAGGGCCGTCGCCGTGAGGCGGTTCCGGCTCCCCGGAGGACCCGTACGGACGCGCGCCGGGGCGAGGCGGCTCCGGCCGCCCGGCCTGGTGGCGCCCCGGCGGCGTCCGCGGGATCCGTCACGGCCCCGAAGCGTGACGGCGCCCGGGCGCGTACGGCCGCCCCCGCCGCTTCCCCCACGCCCGCTTCGAGCAGGGCCGCATCCCGCACGGCCACCCGCCCCGCGCCGTCCCGTGAGGCCCGGAGCCTCACCGAGGTCGTGACGGCTCCGCGGCGCGCCCGGCGCGGCGGCTCGGAAACCCGGCCGGCGGCATCCGCGCGTGCCACAATGGCGCGGCGGGCGTTCCGGCGGCCGCCGCGTGCTCCGTTCGTGCTGCTCGTCGTGGGCCTCATGTGCGGCGGCCTGGTGACCCTCCTGCTGCTCAACACGGTCCTCGCGCAGGACTCGTTCAGGCTGAGCGACCTGCGGTCGAGCATCGACGAGCTGCACGAGCAGGCCGCGGAGCAGGAGAACCAGCTCCGCCAGTGGACGCAGCCCGGCGTGCTGGACGAGCAGGCCAGGGCGCAGGAGCTCGAGCCGGACAAGTCCGCGCCGGACTTCATCCGAGTAGGCGACGCGGCGCAGGAGCAGGCCCAGAAGGAGGGCACGGACCGGTGAGAGACAGCGGCCGGAACCCGGGTCCCGGCCGCGGGGGTCCGAGCGGGCGAGGCGGTGGCCAGGGCCCGGGCGGTGACAGGAGGAGCCCGGGCTCCTCGGGGCGGCCGTCCCGCCAGGACGGGCCGCCGAGGCCCGGCCGTCCCGGCAGGCCGGGCGATCCCGGAGGCGACGACACGACGGGCGGCCCGGCAGGCGGGACGTCACGGCGCGGCGGTCCATCATCCCGGCGGACTCGGCCCACACCTGTACGGCGGGCCGGCCGCCCTCGGGCACGAGCGCCACCGCCAGGACGATCACAAGGGTGC
>NZ_JBEYWW010000093.1:0-2799 GCF_040644635.1 Microbispora sp. NPDC046933
TGACTGGAATAAATGGCTTTACCAAGGGTTATCCATTTTAGTTGTCGGATGTCCTTGTTCATTAGTGATCTCAACACCTGTTTCAATTGTTTCGGCTATTGGTAATGCAGCAAAAAATGGTGTTTTAGTAAAAGGCGGAGTCTATCTGGAAGAAATTGGTCATTTGAGAGCAATTGCTTTCGATAAGACTGGAACCTTAACAAAAGGAAAGCCTGTCGTAACGGATTTCATTGCAACCAGTTCTGAAACTGATATAAATTATCTATCGATTATTTCATCGTTGGAATCTCTTTCTCAACACCCATTAGCTTCTGCTATTTTAAACGAAGCGGATAAAACTAATGTGGATTACAAGTCAATACAAATCGAGGATTTCCAATCTATCACAGGTAAAGGACTTACAGGTATACATCAAAACATACGTTACTATATTGGAAGCCCTAAACTGTTTTCTGCATCAGTAATCGAAGAAACAGCGGTCAAAGTACAATACAGACAATTTCAAGAACAAGGGAAAACCGCCATGTATTTCGGTACTGACGAACAAATTTTAGGAGTAATTGCTGTCGCGGATGAAGTAAGAGATTCAAGTGCTGCCGTTATTTCTGAACTCCACAAGTTGTCAATTGAACACACTATTATGCTTACTGGTGATAATACTAAAACCGCTGAATCTATTGGTAAGCAATTAGGTGTGACTGAAATAAAAGGAGATCTAATGCCTCAAGAAAAATTAGATTCGATTAAAGCGTTGCGGACAACTTATAATAAAGTAGCAATGGTTGGCGACGGCATTAATGATGCACCAGCATTAGCTGCATCGACGGTTGGTATTGCAATGGGCGGTGCAGGGACAGATACGGCTCTCGAAACTGCTGATGTTGCTCTAATGGGCGACGATTTACAAAAATTACCATTCATTGTTAGACTTAGCCGTCAAACTCTAAAAGTAATTAAGCAAAATATCACCTTCTCATTAGGTATAAAACTATTAGCTCTACTACTAGTCATACCAGGTTGGCTAACACTATGGATTGCTATTGTAGCAGATATGGGAGCAACGCTTTTAGTAACATTAAACGGATTACGATTGATGAAAGTTAAATAACACAACAAATAAAAGAAGGCATGTTTATAAGCGTGCCTTCTTTTTATGATACTTTTTAGTTTTTTTGAACGCTAGTTATGAAGCAAACTATGCGCCATTTAAATATTAAAATGACAGTCTAACCTTATTAAGTAGGTGTTCCCATTAATACTTTGATTTCCTTAGATAATAGGGTTCTGTTGCAAAGTTTTAAATAAAGAATAAAATCCCTTACGGTATCTATGATTTAGGCTGTTATTCCCATTAATACCTTGATTTCAGTAGACACCGAAAAGCCGAAGAGAGTGCCTTCTTTTCGGGTTTTCTTATATAATCCTCGAATGGCTTCCATGCCCTTAATCGTGGTAGAGGCAGTGCGTAAACTTCGATAGAATTTATTGCGTCTCTTTACTGGACGATGGTCTTGTTCAATCAAATTATTCAGGTATTTAATGGTACGATGTTCTGTCCCTTGATAAAAGCCGTATTCTTTTAGTTTCTTAAAGGCACTTGTAATAGAGGGGGCTTTATCTGTGACTACAACCTTCGGTTCATCAAACTGCTTCACTAACCGCTTAAGAAAAGCATAGGCTGCTTGTGTGTCCCGTTTTTTACGTAACCAAATATCCAAGGTTAAACCATCTGCATCGATGGCTCGATACAAATAATGCCATTTTCCTTTAATTTTGATGTACGTTTCATCCATTTTCCATGAATAAAAGGATTTTTTATTTTTCTTTTTCCAGAGATGATAGAGTAGTTTACCGTATTCTTGTACCCAACGATAAATAGTCGTATGACAAACGTTAATCCCACGATCATAAAGGAGTTCTTGAATTTCACGATAGCTTAGATTGTAACGCAGGTAATAACCAACAGCGACAATAATCACATCTTTTTGAAATTGTTTACCTTTAAAATAGTTCATTGATATATCCTCGCTGTCATTTTTATTCATTTTACACTAAAATAGACTTATCAGAAAACTTTGCAACAGAACCGATTTCTCAATCTTAGGTTTCACGATTTCAACATCACGAATTTCAACTGTCAACTGTTTTTCCTCACCAGTTTTAGTTTTTCCTGTTACTTGCATAAAGACTCTCCTTGCTATTTCACTAATATAAGAACGCAAACTCTGACATTTGCGCCCCTAAAATAAAAAAGACCTAAGTCGTTTTAATATACTTAAGTCTTCACTACTCAAAATAGAATAATTTTTCAAATTCTATATCCAACGCTATACAAAGTAATAATGCTAATTTAGCAGATGGAACGTACTCATAGGTTTCTATATTGCTAATTGTCTGTCTCGAAACACCAACAATTTTAGCCAAATTACTCTGGTTTATTTGTTTTTCAGCACGAGCCACTTTTAACCTATTCTTTAACTCAAGTTTTCCTTTATCCCTCATTTAAAAATTCCACTCATTAAATTCCAGCCCATCACAGAAACAGCAATTAATAATACTACAATTACTATGATGTTAGTCATCGACCTCTTCTTTTTGAACAGATATATTTCATGTCCCAAAGCCAAAAGTAATAACATAAAAAACAAATCGTCTATAGATTCATTTTTTAGCAACCTAATTGTGAAAATAAACAGCCAAGCAAGTAACAACATAATATAGAAGTGCTATCTCAGGGACACCCGGCTCGTCCTCGCCTACCTGGGACTGATCGCCCTGGTCGCCGCGGCGGCCCTCGTG
>NZ_JBEYWW010000094.1:0-2658 GCF_040644635.1 Microbispora sp. NPDC046933
CCGGGCGATGAGCTCCAGCACCTGCTCGGCCGCCACCTCATAGCCCGGCCGGTATCCGCCCTCACGCTGGGTGTCGGTCACCGTGCTTCCTCCTCACGATCGCAGTAAAAGTATGACTCTGCGGACCATGTCACCCGCAGGCTGTCCGGGACGTGGCATCGTGAGTACGAAACATCATCGCGATTCACGCGAGGCGGTCCGCCCGCACGGGAATGTCCGTGTGGGTTTCCGCTGATCAGAGACTTCTGATCGTTACGACGAGATGACGTTTACATGCCTGCCGTGAAAATTAAGTGTTCTTAAGGTCTTGACGGGCCTCGGTGCTCGCACCGTAATTGGTAGCTGAGCACCCGGAGGACGCTTCTTCCGGGCCCCTGCGGCTGGACCACACGGCGGGTGTGTGGAGGCGTGTCGCATGCCTCCGCACCGTGGTCGGCCACGTCGGCTTCCATCACCTCACTCCACCCGGCCCCTCGTGGTGGCACGTGAGGACCGCACCACCATGGAGAAGCACGTGACCGATCGAATTGAGCATCCGTCCTCACCTGTCGCGGTGTTGAGGCCGCTTCTGGTCGGCCTTGTCATCGCGGCGCTGACCGCGGCGATGACAGTCGTCGCATCGGCCACGGCGGCCCGTGCCGCCACCACGACCCTGTACGTTTCGCCTTCGGGCACCGGCAGCACCTGTTCGTCGGCTCAGCCGTGTTCGCTGTCGGGGGCGCAGACGGCGGTGCGGTCGTTGAACGGGGCGATGTCCGGTGACATCGTCGTCGAGTTGGCCGATGGGGTGTACCGGCTGTCGGCGCCGTTGCGGCTGAGCGCGGCCGACTCGGGCAGCAACGGGTATCAGGTGGTGTGGCAGGCGGCCCCGTCGGCGCATCCCGTCATCAGCGGCGCCCGGGCGGTGACCGGCTGGACGCTCGCCAACCAGGCGAAGAACATCTGGCAGGCCGATGTCGGCGCCGGGATCGACACCCGGCAGCTGTACGTCAACGGCGCCCTCGCCACGCGTGCGCGTACTCAGGTGAACCGGTCCGACTTCACCGCGACCGGCACCGGTTTGAGGTTCAGCAGCAGCGCGTTGAGCTATCTGAACAACCTGGCCGGCCAGAACAGGGTCGAGCTGGAGAGCATCGGCTCGTTCACGGACCGGTACGTGCGGGTGCAGAGCATCAGCGGCAACTTCATCACGATGCAGCAGCCCGGCTGGAACAACAACATCTTCGGGTACGACGTGTTCACCAGCCCGCACCGGGCGGGTCCGCTCTACCTCGAAAACGCCTACGAGTTCCTCGACGCGCCGGGTGAGTGGTACATCAACCCCGCGACCGGGGTGCTGTCCTACATCCCCCTGGCGGGGCAGAACATGAGCAGCACCAGCGTGGAGCTGCCGGTGTTGCAGTCCCTGGTGAACGTCGGGGGCACCTACGACGCGCCCGCGCACCACATCACCTTCAAGGGGATCACCTTCACCGGCACCAGCTGGCTGGGGCCCAGCAGCAACCAGGGTTTCGCCGACCAGCAGACCGGCGCCTACATCGCGGGCAACTGGAACTGGCCGTCCGACCTGCCCAGCTCGTGTCAGGAGGGCTGCCAGCAGTTCGAGGCCACCCGCCCCAACTGGTTCCAGATGCCCGCGGCGGTGCAGGTGTCGGCGGCCGACCACATCACTTTCACCGACTCGCAGTTCCTCAACCTGGGCCAGACGGCCGTGGGCATCGGCAACGACGCCAACGCCCACGCCAGCGGAGTCGGCCTGGGCGCCAGCGACATCACGGTCACCCGGTCGGAGATCGCCCGCAGCTCGGCCGGCGGCGTCGTGGTCGGCGGCGTGCGCGCCGACGCCCACCACCCCAGCGATCCCCGGATGGTCAACCGCAACATCACCATCACCGACAACCGAATCCACGACCTCGGGCTGGACTACCGGGGCATCGTCTCGGTCCTGACCACCTACGTCACCACCACCGATGTGTCCCACAACGAGGTCTACAACATGCCCTACACCGGCATGTCGATCGGCTACGGGTGGGGCGCCAACGAGCCCGGCGGCAGCACCCAGTACGCCAACCGGGGTCTGTACAACTACCAGCCGCGGTACACCACGCCCACCACCGCGTCGGGCAACAAGCTCGTCGGAAACTACGTGCACGACGTCATGCAGCAGATGACCGACGGCGGATGCATCTACACGCTGTCGTGGAACCCGAACGCCCTGATCAGCGACAACCACTGCCTGCGGACCAACGGCTGGTTCGGGGTCTACTTCGACGAGGGCTCCAAGTACTACACCGTCAGGAACAACGTCCTGTCCAACACGGGTACCTGGGCCACGGCCAACTACTGGGGCGGCGAGAACATGGGCAACTTCACCGTCACCGGCAACTGGTCGACCAACGGCAGCACCAACGTCACCAACGGCGATCGCGGCAACATCGTCAACAACAACGTGACCGTCACCAACGGGCAGTGGCCGTCGGGCGCCCAGTCCGTGATGGCCTCCGCCGGGCCCCGGAACGGCACGTCGACACCCTCCCCGTCACCGTCGTCGCCGTCGGGGAGCACGAGCGCGCTCAAGGGTGTGGGGTCGGGGCGGTGCCTGGACGTCACCGGGGTGTCGCAGGCCAACGGCGCTCAGGCGCAGATCTGGGACTGCAA
>NZ_JBEYWW010000095.1:0-2589 GCF_040644635.1 Microbispora sp. NPDC046933
CTTACGCGGACGTTACACGCCGGTGGCGAAATTTTTCCGGAAGGCCGCGAACTGCGGCTTCTGCACCCCTGGGGTGACTCTTTTAGGATTTGGAATTCCTACTTGTTCTAAAAGTTGAAAGATTCTACTTTCATACTGATTTTCTGGATAAACATCATGCACGACCAGCATTTCCTTGATTTGCTGCCCAATTTTCATCAATGGATTAAGCGCAGTGAGTGGATTTTGAAAAATCATTCCAACTTTACTTCCTCGAATATTTGCCATGGAGTCACCCGTTTTACCAATCACTTCTTCCTCATCCAATAAAATGGAGCCTGTAATTTGAGTTTGATTTGGGTTGTGTAATCCCATAACAGCAGTTGCCAAAGTTGATTTCCCAGAACCTGATTCCCCAACAATGGCTAAAACTTCACCACGTCTAAGACTTAAATCAATATCATAAATTGCTTTTTGAAATTTACCAGCAATCCGAAAGGCAACACTCACTTGTTTTGCTTCCAAAATATTTTCACTTTCCATATTTACCTCAATGAAATCTTTCTAAATAGACTTAATAAAAGTATACTGCTTTTTCTGTATATTTGCAAAAAATTATCATTTTGGATATCTTCATGAATTTTCTGAACATTACGGGAAATGAAGGTAAAACAACAGTTTTGGAGGAAATAATAAAAGCAGTAATCATATTAAAAAATGCTTTTATTATACCCGAATTGCTAGTTAATTTCATTGGAAAATAAATAAGTCGTGCTATCCTAATCTAAAACCACTAAGCATTAGAAAGCGCACGACTTATATGACTTATAATAGCACACTTCCAAAAGTTTTTGTTTATTTACTGACAACCATTGAGACGCTTTATCAAACGAGTGTTCCCCTTGAGGTTCAAAACCGAAAAAACGTCCATCTCGCAACATCAGATTGCTTAGTTATCGCTTGTTACCTCTGGGGCGTACTGCATTTTAGTGAAACGCTTAAAGCTAAGCACCAACTTGCTCAAAGTTTATTTCCTAATTTCCTAGAATATTCTCGCTTTGTCCGCCGTTGTAATGCCCTCTTACCGAGTATCCAAGTCATTCGCCAAGCACTCGTCTTTAAAGAGGTTGAAGGAATGAGTGTATCCATTATTGACAGCTTCCCCCTTCCTTTGTGTCAGCCTATTCGTAATTTCAGAAGCAAAGTTCTTGGAGATTATGCAAATGTTGGCTACAATGCTACAAAGGGACAGTACTTCTATGGATGTAAATGTCATGCTTTAGTCAGTGAATCAGGCTATGTCATAGACTACACAATTACTCCTGCTTCAATGGCTGATAGTTCAATGACCGAGGAAGTGTTGAGTCAATTTGGGACACCAACAGTCCTTGGAGATATGGGATATCTAGGTCAGTCACTGCATGATAGGCTGGAATTAAAAGGAATTGATCTAATTACACCTGTCAGGAAGAACATGAAGCAAAAGAAAATCCTTTTCCCTAATTTTTCAAAACGTAGAAAAGTGATTGAGCGAGTTTTCTCTTTTTTGACAAATCTAGGAGCTGAGCGTTGTAAAAGTCGTTCGCCTCAAGGTTTTCAATTGAAATTAGAGATGATACTTTTAGCGTATTCTTTACTGTTAAAATCAGCTAAAACACTGGAACCAGAGACTTTAAGATATTCTATCGGGTATCAAGTCATGGCTAAATAATCAACTAGCAATTCGGGTCGTAATTAACATAATTGTATATGAACCCTTTGCATTTTCATTTAACGGCTTAATGGTTTTTCGCCTTAATAATAATAACCTTTGTTAAAAATTTGATTTTTTCTTTTAAGGGCCTAGAATTTATTATTTCTTTTATTAGAGTGAGAGCAGTATCAAAACAACTGTTCGTCCTATCCAACGATAGGTTATTCTTCACAATAATTCCCGTCCAATCTCTCATAAATGCATAAATAGACTTTAGAATTAAACTACGTAAAACATCAGATTCTTCATGCTTTAACATACTAATAAATTGTGATATGACTTTTTCTTCTGAAAGAGACATTTTTTGGGCATTTTTTGTGGTTAATATACTTCCTGGACGATTTATTCTATATGCATAATTTGGTTCAGGTGATGTAGCAACTAACTTAGCGAGCATATAAGCTCTTGTTGTAAAATCTCCATCCTCAAGTAGGATCCCTGGTGTAAATCGTATATGATTACTATTAATAAAATCTAGCCTATAGATACTCGACCAAACTGCAAAAGATATGTTGCTAGATAAGAATTGGTCTAATACTATTGTCCCACAATTGGTTGGAACATTGAAATCTGGAACCCAAGCTTTAGGAATATTGCCATTAAAGTCTCGAAATGACCCACGTACAATGTCAGCTCCTGTTTTGTCAGCAATTTGATAGAGCGAGCTAACAAAGCCTGGCATAATTTTGTCATCTGCATCTACAAAAGTTATATATTTACCAGTTGCCACATCAATACCAGTGTTCCGAGCTACTGATAATCCTTGGTTTTTTTGGTTGATTACCTTAACATTGTGATGACTACAGATTAAATCGGAAATTACTGCTAGCGACTGATCTGTGCTACCATCATTTACT
>NZ_JBEYWW010000096.1:0-2580 GCF_040644635.1 Microbispora sp. NPDC046933
TCGCCCATATGTGCACGCCTACAACAATTTGGCAACTGCAGTTGCCAAAACTTTCCGCAGGAATCGTCAGACAGACCTTACCTTTATGTTAATAAAGTCTAGTAAGTTATACTTTTTATTTTCTTGATAGTTATCAATTTTTATCTATAAGGGTAGCGCTATACTAGTATCATAAAGAAAATTAAAGGAAGTAGAAAATATGGCAAAAATAACACTGAACTTTCAAAAACGACTTCAACAACACAGTAATCACTTGGTTATCCTCTCAGCCATTCTCATTGTACTCGGATACCTTGGTAAATATGGTGTAAATCAAATATGGATTTGGAATTCGACAATGATTATTGCAAGTATTATCGGTTTTATACCTGTTGCAATTCATGCCTATCAAGCAATCAAAGTGAAACAAATTTCGATTGACCTGCTAGTTTCTATTGCAGTTATCGGTGCTTTGTTCATCGGTGAATATGAAGAATCAGCAATTGTCACTTTTCTCTTCGCTTTCGGTGGATTTTTGGAGAAAAAAACGCTTGAAAAAACGCGATCAAGTATCAAAGAACTCACGAATATGGCACCCAGCACAGCCCTATCTGCTGATGGCGAAGAAATGGACATTGATGAAGTTGAAATTGGCGACAAACTCTTAGTAAAAACCGGACGTCAAGTTCCTGTTGATGGTCGTATTTACCAAGGATCTGGCTATGTCAACGAAGCCAGTATCACAGGTGAATCACGTGAAATCAGAAAGGAAGCTGGTACCAAAGTTTTTGCAGGTTCTATCTTAGAAAACGGTACAATTTACGTAGAAGCAGAAAAAGTCGGCGAAGATACAACCTTTGGTAAAATTATTGAACTTGTCGAAGAAGCCCAAGATACCAAATCTCCTGCTGAGAAATTCATCGACCGCTTTGCTAAGTATTACACGCCAGCGGTACTTGTTATTGCAGCTATTACTTGGGTTTTTAGTCATAATCTAGAACTAGCCATCACGATTCTCGTACTTGGTTGCCCTGGTGCCCTCGTGATTGGTGCACCTGTTTCAAATGTTGCAGGAATCGGGAATGGTGCAAAAAGAGGCGTCCTTATCAAGGGAGGTGATGTTATGAATACCTTCAGTCACATTGATACGCTTCTGTTTGATAAGACGGGTACTCTGACGAAAGGCAATACAGAAGTTGTTGTTGTCAAAAATTATGGTGCTTCAAAAGAATTGATTGATGCAGTTGCTTCAGCAGAAAATGAATCTGATCACCCATTAGCAACGGCAGTTGTACGCATGATCGGAAAATTCAATCCTATCAAATTTGAAAAAACGGACGTTGTTAAAGGACAGGGAATCATCGCAGACAACCTATTGATTGGTAATGAAAAAATGATGGTGGTTAATCATATTACGATTTCTCCCGAGCAGAAACAGGACATCACAGAAATCACTGATTCAGGTGCATCAGTTGTTTTGGTCGCAGCTGATAACAGATTGCAACTAATTTATGGTATTGCGGACGAAATACGTTCTGGTGTCAAAGAATCCCTCGAAGAACTACGCCACGAAGGTATTTCTCGTATGATTATGCTGACTGGAGACAACGAGACAACAGCTAAAGCAGTCGCCGCCCAACTCGGCATCGATGAAGTACGTGCCAATCTCATGCCTGAAGAAAAAGCTGAAGTTGTCAAATCACTCAAAAACTCTGGTAAAAAAATTGCTTTTATCGGTGATGGTGTCAACGATTCTCCTAGTTTGGCACTTGCTAATATAGGTATCGCAATGGGTTCTGGTACTGATACTGCGATTGAAACGTCCGATATCGTGCTAATGAAGTCTAGTTTTGATGAACTTGTCCACGCATATGGTTTAAGTAAACGCACGGTTGCCAACATGACACAAAATATTGTGATTGCGATTGTAGTTGTGCTCTTTTTACTGGCTAGTCTAATCCTTGGAGGTACAGGCTTAGTACCTAGTTTCGTCAACATGGGAACAGGTATGTTCGTCCACGAAGCTAGTATCCTCATCGTCATTGTCAATGGCATGCGACTGATTAGGTATCGAGAGAAATAGAAGAATGGAAACAAACCAAAATTTACGCGGTTTGTTTTCTTTTTTTTTGAGAGGAATTAATTTTTTGGTATCAATAAATTTTATAATAACTTTATCAAAAATAATTTGATAAAATCATCGAGACATTTTCGATGGCTTCTAGAATCTTTACAATTAAAGTTTTCCTTGCTAATAGGGACGTTCAATACGAGATTGAATTTGAGGTCGTGAAGTAGACTATCGCAGGCAATGTAGCAAGTTAGGGATTTGAACTTATTTAAAAGCTTTGATAGCTATCTCAATATAACTTTTTTATAAAAATAGATAGTGAGTTCCAAATGACAATTATTTAAAAAAGGGAAACTCGCACATTTACTAGATAGGAGGATTATCAGGTAAGAAGGTATATGTCGTTTTCAGAGCACTTCAAACATTTTATGGATGAAGGACGCTTACAAAAAGTGACTAATGGATTTGATCTTTTAATTTTATACAGGCAAAATTAGGGAATAATTTAAACACCGTTCCGCGGACCGTCT
>NZ_JBEYWW010000097.1:0-2568 GCF_040644635.1 Microbispora sp. NPDC046933
GCGGCCTTCGGCATAGTGTGCTGCGTGCACGCATTCGACGCGCTGGGGGACCCGGTGCGACGCCGGATCCTGGAGCTGCTCTCCCAAGGCGAGCATACAGCCTTGGCTAACTTCTACTTTTATATTGGTAAAACAAAATTCACTTATGGAGCCTTTTTAAATGATACCATTAACTTTGTTATTACTGCATTTGTTGTTTTCATAATAATAAAGTTTGTTAACAGATTAATTCCACATAAAGAGAAAGAAAAGCAAGAAAATCAAAATAAAGAATTGGACACTCTGATTGAGATACGTGACTTATTAAAAATAAAATCTAAGTAAAAAAGCTTAGAAAATTATCATAAATTGATTTTGGCAGTTAACTATGGTATTATTTTACCGTACTAATCAAAAACTGCTCTTCTTAATCTAAGCGCAGGCGCTAAAAACTGATCATTATGTGCTGTGATCAGTTTTTTTGTTTTAATTTTCTCCTTTTTATAAATATTGATAAAGATTCATTTATATTTTATTGGACTACAATCAAATATTTAAACACAAAATGAACAATATCTTTCGAAAATAATTTTTGAGTTCAGTTTTAAATAAATATTTCCATCAAAAATCTCAGTCATTAATTTTAAAATCTCCATAGTAAAATTTACTTCTGACTGAAAGAGATTTCTCATTATAAAAAAGAAAAAAGTTTTAAAAGGGAATTTAATGATTTTCACTCTAGAAATAATAAGTTTCGGAAAAATTTTTGTTTTTCGGAAAGATACCATTTCTGAAGTGAAAAACATAAAATTTTCATTTTAAAAACTTTCGTAAATTTTTGCTCACTTTTAATAAAAAAACTCCTTCAGTTAGAAAGAGATTTTTTACTAAGTAGATTAAAAACCATTCAATGATTTTTAGGGGTTATTATTATAATGTACCCATTCTACCACTTCAATATTATTTGTCAATAAGAAAAACATCAATAGTTGATGTTTTTCATGAGTATTTATGAAAAGTTTTTCTGGAATAAGCATAGTCTATCATAATTATATTAACATTCGCTTAATGGAAAGTCAACGAAAAACTAGACACGGAGTTAAGAGAATTTAAGAATTATATTTTTCAAAGTCTTTTGGAGACTTGTAATCAAGACCTGAATGCATCCTTTTTGTATTGTAATAGGTCTCAATGTATTTAAATATTTCTTGAGTAGCCTCAGCTCTTGTCTCAAAATGAGCATCATTAATAAGCTCCCTCTTTAGCGTCTTATAAAAAGACTCCATCATTGCATTGTCATATGGATTTCCTTTACGACTCATGCTAGATTGAGCACCGACTTGACGAAGAGTAGATTGATAACGAGAGCTTGTATATTGACTCCCTTGATCAGTATGGACAATCAAGCCAGGCTGAGGATGTTCTTTCCCACAAGCTTGTAAGAAGCAATCCCTCACCAGTTTATCTTGCATCCGTGAAGACATTGACCAGCCTACAATCTTACGTGAAAAAACGTCGATATTCACGGCTAAGTATAAGGTGCCTTCTTTGGTAGGGATATAGGTCATGTCTCCCAGCCATACTTTATTAGGAGCTGTTGCTTTAAAGATCTGATTAATTAAATTGGGTCTTGAAAGCGAAGCTCCTTTTCTGTTGTAATGTTTATATTTATAACGGCTTCCCTTGGCATAAAGTCCCATCAAGTGCATCAGTTTCCCAACACGTTTCGTGTTGGTCATAATACCAGTATTATGAAGTACCTTGGTAATTCTAACCGCACCATAGCGTCCCTTATGCTCATGAAAGACAGCTTTTATCTTCTCTGAGAGAATTTCTCTCTCCACTTGTTGTTTTGAAGGACGACGATGCATGTATTCATAGAAACCTGAGCGAGAAACCTTAAGAACTTTTACTGCATGCTTAATTTTTATCTTCCCATGATGTTTCAAGAGAAATTCAAAACGTTTTACTTGCTTCGCTTCAAGAAGACCCGGAACTTTTTTAGAAGTTCAAGTTCCTCCTGAAGATAACGATTTTCTTTCTCTAACAATTTAATCTTATGTTGGGCATCAGCTAGGGCTGTCCCATTGCCTGGAAAAGCACTTTCTCCATATTCTTCAACTTCTTGAACCCAGCGATAAAGACTATTGGCATGAACCTCAAGCTCTTGGCTGACTTCTTTAACAGAGTAACCCTCTTCAAGAATGAGTTTTACTGCAGAATTTTTAAATTGTTTATCGAATTTTCTTCTTGCCATAATAAACCTTTCCACGATTTCTCTTAACTTTGTGTCTAGTTTATTATAACCTTTCCACCTTTCATTTTTGTGTCTTAATAGACAGATTATAACACACAATTTTCTGTCCACTTTTATAGTATAGCTCCAATTCAAGATGACTTGGAAGAACTAGAAGTAATCGCTAAAGGTGTGTTTGAGTCTTCCATACGTGCTATCTTTCCATTTGACGGAAGAGATAAATACTTAACTCTATCAAAAAAATCAAAGTAACCACGACCGCAAGGGATTTTTCCTAAAGGCAGAACGTCCGATTTTTTCAATTGAGGTGGACAAGCGGAGCGACAAGATCG
>NZ_JBEYWW010000098.1:0-2274 GCF_040644635.1 Microbispora sp. NPDC046933
GCGATCTCCAGGCCGTCGTAGCCCCATTCCGAGGCCAGCCGGCAGACCTCCTCGAACGGCAGGTCCGCCCACTGCCCGGTGAACAACGTGATCGGTCGCGTCATCTCACACCCGTTCTCACAGCCATGTGAACAATCACACCGTGTCCAATCACACCGTGGTCCAGCCCGACCCGGCGGCGGCGCTCTCCTCGACGGCGGCGAGCACCCGCTGCACCCGCAGCCCGTCCTCGAAGGACGGCGCGGGGTCGGTTCCGGCGGCCACCGCCTCCAGGAAGTCCTTCGTCTCGTGGACGAAGGTGTGCTCGTACCCGAGGCCGTGGCCCGGAGGCCACCAGGCCCCGGCGTACGGGTGGTCCGGCTCGGTGACCAGGATCCGCCGGAACCCGGCGTCCCGTTCGGCGGCGTCGTAGAACCACAGCTCGTTCATCGCCTCGAAGTCGAACGACAGGCTGCCCGCCGAACCGTTGACCTCGATGCGCAGCGCGTTCTTGCGCCCGGTCGCGAAGCGGGTGGCCTCGAACGAGGCCACCGCCCCGCCCTCGAAGCGGCCGATGAACAGCGCCGCGTCGTCCACCGTCACCTCGCCCATCTCACCGGTGCCGCCCTCGCCGGCCAGGCCGCTCGACCCCTCGGCGAGCGGGCGCTCCTTGACGAAGGTCTCGGTGAGAGCGCTCACACCCGTCAGCGACCGGCCGACGATGAACTGCGCGGTGTCGATGATGTGAGCGCCGATGTCGCCGAGAGCCCCGGATCCGGCCTTGTCCTTCTGGAGCCGCCAGACCAGGGGGAACTCCGGGTCGACGATCCAGTCCTGCAGGTACTGCGCCCGAACGTGCCGGATCTCGCCGAGCCTGCCCTCCTCGACGAACCGCCGGGCCAGCGCGACGGCGGGCACGCGGCGGTAGTTGAAGGCGACCATGCTGCGCACGCCGCGCGCGGCCGCCTCCTTCGCCGCCGCGGCCATCGCCTCGGCCTCGGCGACGGTGTTGGCCAGCGGTTTCTCGCAGATGACGTGCTTGCCCGCGGCCAGCGCCGCGATGGCGATCTCGGCGTGGCTGTCACCCGGCGTGCAGATGTCGACGATCTGCACGTCGTCGCGATCGAGGAGCCGCTTCCAGTCGGTCTCCACCGCCGCCCAGCCGAGCGTGGCCGCCGCTTCGGCCGTGCGGTCGGGCGACCTGCCGGACAGGGCCGCCATGACGGGCCTTACCGGCAGGTCGAAGACCGAGGCGACGCTTCGCCATGCCTGCGAGTGCACGCGTCCCATGAACGCGTACCCCACCATGCCGACACCTAGCGCCGGCCTGCTGTCTGTCACTAGATCTCCCCCGAATCAGGATTCGAAGCCGAGCGGCAGATACTTCTGCACGTTCTCCTTGGTGATGGTCTCCGAGGCCAGTGTGATCGACTGGGGCACCTCCTGCTCCAGCAGGTCGCTCATGCCCTTGCCCTGGGCGATCAGTCGCGCGAGCTTGATGGCCGAGGCGGCCATCGTCGGGCTGTAGGTGACCGTGGCCTTCAGCACGCCGTTGTCGGCCTGGATGTCACGCATCGCGTTGGCCGAGCCGGCGCCGCCGACCATGAAGAACTCGTCGCGACCGGCCTCCTTGATCGCGGCGAGCACGCCGATGCCCTGGTCGTCGTCGTGGTTCCAGATCGCGTCGATCTTCTTGTGCGCCTGGAGCAGGTTGCTGGCCACCTGCGTGCCGGACTCGACGGTGAACTTGGCGTCCTGCTGCGCGGTCACCTTGAACCCGTAGGTCTTCAGCGCGTCGGCGAAGCCCTTGCTGCGGTCCTGGGTCAGCGGCAGCGTGGCGATGCCCTGGATCTCCAGGATGACGGGGTCGGAGACGCCCTTGTCCTTCAGCGTCTTGCCGATGAAGTGGCCGGCGGCCACGCCCATGCCGTAGTTGTCGCCGCCCAGCCAGGTCCGGTACGACAGCTTGTCCGGGAAGACACGGTCCAGGTTGATCACCGGGATGCCGGCGTCCATGGCCTGCCGGGCGACCTGGTTGAGCTGCTGGCCGTCGTTCGGCAGGATCACCAGCGCGTTGACCTTGGCCTGGATCAGCGACTCCACCGCAGAGATCTGCTGGTTGATGTCGTTGGTCGGCTCGACCGCCTTGAACTCGATGTCGGAGTACTGCTTGGCCGCGTCCGCCGCGTTCTTGGCGATGGCGGCGATCCAGCCGTGGTCGGCGGCCGGGGCCGAGAAGCCGATGACGACCTTGTCGCCGGGGGCGTCGTTGCCGCCCGTGGCCGCGGCCGCGGG
>NZ_JBEYWW010000099.1:0-2139 GCF_040644635.1 Microbispora sp. NPDC046933
ATCCTCACCCTCCCCGACGCCGCCGCCCTCGTCGCCACCCGCGCCCGCCTCATGCACACCCTCCCCCCAAGCGGCGCCATGACCGCCATCAACGCCACCGAAGAACAAATCACCACTCACCTGACCGACACCGTCACCATCGCCGCCCTCAACACCCCCACCTCCACCGTCATCTCCGGCGACACCGAAGCCGTCACCCAACTAACCGAACACTTCCGCGTAAACGGCTACAAGGTCAGGGCCCTGACCGTCAGCCACGCCTTCCACTCCCCCCACATGGACCCCATCCTCCAGGAGTTCGAACACGCCGTGGCCGGGCTCTCCCTCACCCCGCCCACCGGACCGGTCATCCCCTTCGTCTCCGACCTCACCGGCCAAACCGCCACCCCCGCCGACCTCACCAACCCCGCCTACTGGGCCCGCCACCTGCGCAACCCCGTCCGCTTCGCCGACGTCGTACGGCGGCTGCACGAGGGACGGGAGCCGGGCGAGGAAGTGCGGACGTTCCTGGAGATCGGGCCCGACGGCGTCCTCAGCGGGCTGATCCGCGAGACCCTCGACGGGCAGGAGGACCTGGTCGCCGTCCCCGTGCTACGTCGCGACCGGCCCGAACCCCACACCGCCGTCACCGCCGCCGCCCACGCCCACACCCACGGCACCCCCGTCGACTGGACCGCCCTCCACGACCAGGCCACCATCGTGGACCTGCCCACCTACGCCTTCCA
This sequence comes from Microbispora sp. NPDC046933, assembly GCF_040644635.1. Classification (NCBI taxonomy): domain Bacteria; kingdom Bacillati; phylum Actinomycetota; class Actinomycetes; order Streptosporangiales; family Streptosporangiaceae; genus Microbispora; species Microbispora sp. NPDC046933. The sequence continues at coordinate 726 of NZ_JBEYWW010000099.1, forward strand.
GCACGAACACCTCTGGCTCACCCCATCGGCCACACACACCGACCCCACACACCTGGGCCTGACCACCACACCCCACCCCCTCCTCGGCGCCACCCTCACCCTCGCCCACGACCACACCACCGTCTACACCGGCACCCTCTCCCTGACCACCCACCCCTGGCTCAACGACCACACCGTCTTCGACACCCCCATCCTCCCCGGCACCGCCTACCTCGACCTCGCCCTCCACGCCGCCGACCACACCGGCCACACCACCATCGACGAACTCGTCCTCCACACCCCACTGGCCCTGCCCGCGAACGGCGGCGTGCAGGTGCAGATCACCGTCACCGGCTCCGACCAGCCCACCGTGGAGATCTACTCGCGACCGGACGGCGACACCGGAGACTGGACCCGCCACGCCACCGCCGTACTGGTCAAGGACGACACCGAGCCCGGCTTCGACCTCACCGCGTGGCCTCCTGCGGGGGTAGAGCGGATCGATCTCGGCACCGCGTACGACCGCCTGCACGAGGCGGGGTTGCGGTATGGCCCGGCCTTCAGGGGACTGCGCGCCGCCTGGCGGCGCGGCGGCGAACTGTTCGCCGAGGTCTCCCTCCCCGAGAACGAACGGGCCGGCGTGGCGGACTTCGGCGTGCACCCGGCGCTGCTCGACGCCGCACTGCACGGGGCCGCGCTGCACTGGCTGGACGGCACGCCGAGCGGCCACAGCAACCTTCCGTTCGCCTGGAGCGGCGTGCGCCTGCATGCCGTCGCAGCCACCGACCTGCGGGTACGCGTCAGGCTGGGCGAGGCCGGATCGCTGTCGCTCCAGGCCGCCGACCCCACCGGTGCGCCGGTCGTCTCGATCGACGGGCTGCAGGTGCGCCCTGTGGCGGCCGGTCAAGTGAACGCCGGATCGGCGAAGCACGACGGCCTCTACCGTGTGGAGTGGTCACCGCTCGAATTCCGGCCTGCGGCACGCGAGGCGTGGGCGGTGCTCGGCGACCGCACGCTCCACGACGAACTACGCCAGACCGTCACCGCGACGTTCTACCAGGACCTGACCGCCCTCACCGACGCCATCAGCGCCGCCGACAGCGCCGCCGACAGCACCGCCGATCCTGTGCCCGACCTCATCGTCCTGCCGATCCCCGGTCACCTGGACGAAGCGCCCGGCGAGGGAGGAGCCAACCGCACAACAGGCGCCGGCGCAACCGGCAACGCGGAGCAGAACACGGGAGCGGCCGGCCACCACAGTCCGGTGGAGGCCGCACACGCGGTGCTCGAACACACCCTGCACACCCTGCAGACCTACCTAGCCGACGACCGCCTCAACGACACCCGCCTGCTCGTACTCACCCACCACGCCGTCGCGGTCACCGACCACGACCCCATCGACCTGACCACCGCCCCCATCTGGGGCCTCATCCGC
>NZ_JBEYWW010000100.1:0-2038 GCF_040644635.1 Microbispora sp. NPDC046933
CCACGTCCTCGACGTCGGCCCGCAGCGCGTAGCCGGGCGGAGCGGACACCAGGACGCCGGCCTCCTCGCGTGGCGCGCGGTTCGGTTCGAGCGCCAGCCCTCAAAAGGGCTAATATCAGCTTATTCTTTTCTGTCTTCTCTTACCACGTTATATTTTTGACGATAACGTCGAAAAGTCGTTCGATTAATTCCAGTTTTACGCTCGATTTCTTTTTCTGTTAATCCTTGTTGGTATAAATCAAAGGCATGTTGCAATCCCTCATCTTCAAAAGAATATTTCTTTTTTCGTCCTTTAAATCGTCCGCGTTGTTTGGCAATGGCAATCCCTTGGGCTTGCCGTTCTTTAATCCGCTTTCGTTCACTTTCTGCTTGGTATTTGTACAATTCAATCATCAAGTTATTAATTAAACGCCTTAAATTATCGTCTTCAATCCCTGTCATGGACGGCAAGTTTAAGACTTCCAGCGTTGCGCCTTTTTGTTGAATTTGGTTCATCAGTTCGGTTAATTCTTTGTTATTTCGTCCTAAGCGGTCTAATTCTGTCACCACGACAATATCACCCTCATGTAAATAAGTCAGCATGGCTTGTAATTGAGGACGTTCAGTAGATTGTCCGCTTGCCTTATCTGAAAACACCTTAGAAACGTCCTGTAAGGCTTCTAACTGGCGGTCTAGGTTCTGTTCTTTGCTTGAAACACGAGCATAACCTATTTTTGCCATTTTCTACTCCCCCTCTTTATCATTATTGGCTTCTGCCAAATCGTCCAACGTTTTAAGTAAATCAGATAGTTTATCATGTTTCACTTTATAAATCACTTGCTGTCTTTTATCCTTACCAATGGTGATGTAATCGCCATAAATCATGTATCTTCTGACAAATTTTGTTCCACGGTTCAAATCTAGTGTATACGTATCAGCACCGACTAAACCGCCAGTATCTTTGACCTCATTTTTTTTGGATAAATCCAACTCATCAAGATAATCGACAATTGATGAAACCATTTCTTTTTCCTTGATATTCATATCCGTTTCTTGAAATTGATAGTTACTCCCATTTGTAATGGTAAAATGAATACGGTCAATATTCTCTTTCGATAATTTTTGGGAGTTCGTACCACATGCTACAAGTCCAAAAATAGCTAGAAGAACAATGCTACTCAATGCGATTATTTTTTTCATTTATAGTTTCTCTCTTTCTTTTATGATTGTTTATAGCCCTTTTGCGAGTAATTGGAAAAATTGTGCTAAAAAGTCCACAAACTCTTTTTCGCTCATGATAATTAAAGGCTGTCCGGATTCAATTGCTTGTTCTGCTTCTGTCAGTTTTTGAGAAGGGGAATAGCCTTTGATTAAATCAATGGGGAAATAGCCTGTCACCAGCCGTGTGGTTTTTTTCGTGACACTACTTTGATTATGACCTTCTAGCCCTGAAATAATAGCTTGCGCCTGTTTTCTCGTCATTGTGGTGAGTGTTCCAGTGAACACGAAATATTCATTTTCTAACAATTTTCCACCTCTTTTTTTGAACAAGTCTATTGAACACCTACAATACCTATTATACCACTAACCAAAAACAGTTCAATAAAGTATACTTTATTGAACTTAGTTAACTCATTATTTATAAAATTAAGCAATATCTTGTTTTCTATTCTTAGATATAATAAGCGAAATAGATATAAAGATAATAGCGTAAATTATCATTATTAAAATAGATTTTGAAGGTATCTCATTATTACTTATATATCCAACAGCTAACTCTCTAAAATGATAGGTAGGAGTTAATTTAGATAACATTTGCAACCATTCAGGAAATTGACTAGTAGGAAACCATAATCCCCCTAACATCGCTAAAGCTAAAAATAATATATCGGAAAATACAGATGCTGTTTTTTCATCTTTAAAATTTGTTAAAATAGTTCCTAAACTAAGAAACACAATGGCTCCAATTAATAGTAATAATCCTGACATAAGCCATTGAATAAAGGTTAAGTGAATTCCTCTAACTAAAAAACCGACTAAAAATACTAAAATAATTGAA
>NZ_JBEYWW010000101.1:0-2019 GCF_040644635.1 Microbispora sp. NPDC046933
AGAAGATAATAATAACAATCAATATACATAAACCTTCGACAAACTAACAGAACACTTCTGAAATAAACTCCAATAATACATCATAAAGTTATTATTTCAAAGCGAGTAATGCTTGTTTTTCAACTTGAATGTCTTTCAGTATGGTCGCTTTTAAGTTTTCTGCCTCTAAACGATGGAGTTGTTCTTGAATGGCAGACTCCATTTTTTGACTCGCAACAGCTTCTATTTTTTCTTGGTAGCCCCGAAAGTCTTTATTAACTTCTTGACGGACTAAGCGGTCTAGTTCTGGAACGTGACTGAAATCAATTTTACCATTTTTATAAGCATTTAATACTTGAACAACGAGTTGTTCATCTTTATTCATCGACTCATCCCCCGATCATGATCTTTTGTTGGTTTCTTTTCAGACTGTACGTCTCTATTCACTTGTTTTTCTAGGCTTTTCTGTTGTTCTTGCTCGTAATTTTTCATGTCTTTTGAAAAGCGACGTTCAAAATCATCGAGGATTTTCTCTTTTGTTTGCTTTAATTTTCTTGTAACGCGTTGAGTAAGTTCTGGTACTCGTCCTGCAAGCTGTTTGATTGTGTCAATAAATCGATTAATTTTTGATTCTCGCTTGAGAGCTTCTGATTTTCTTGGTTCAATTGCTTGTTCAAGGCTAACAATTTCTGATTCTCTTTGTTGAGTGTCTCGCTCAAGCGGAGTAATCGCTGGTTCTCGTTGTTCAACAGCTCTAAATTCGTTTTGTCTTGCTCGGTTTTCCAACTCATGTAAAATGGTCTCCCTTCCAAAATCAGAACCCAATCGGGTCTCTCGTGCTCGTCTTTGCTTGTTATTGGCGTCTAAAAAGGCATATGAGAACGTTTGGCCTCTTTCTGATAGAATTACCCCATTGTCAGATAATCGTTCCTTAAACGCTTCGTATGAGCTCACAGAGACATCTTGAAGCGATTTATTGATTCTTTCTCTCAAATCATCCATGTAAGAATACTCATTTTTGGCGATTAGTTCTTTTTCTGTCTCTGTTTGGCGCTCATTTGGTGGCTCTAAAATGTGCCAGTTCTCTCGAGAAGCGAGTCGATCATTCATTTCTCGTGCTCGTTGAACGCTTTCTCCTTTTTGTTCTCTTAATTTATTGCCTGTCTCTAAATTGACCTTATTGACAATGATGTGGTTGTGTAAGACGTGATTTTTTCCGTCTAAATGCGTATACACAGCACTTTGATGGTTAGGATAGAGATTTTCTGCTAATTCAACGCCTAAATCATTGGCTTTTTGCCAGTCTTTTTGAACTTTCGGATTCAGTTCATCTAAGGCGAAAGATTGGGTAATACGCAAGACTTGATTGGATTCTTTGGTTTGGTTATGAAGTTGTCGAATGACATCAAATTGTTCTTTGGCGATAAAGGGATCAATCCCGTTGGTTCCACCCACGGCAACTGCCCGACAATTTGTCAGCTCCACAGGACGTTCCAATTGATGGTCTTGTAGCCACTGTTCAGTTTTTTCATGCATGGGTCTGTCTTGCCCTAAAGCATAATTAAGGGCGCTCGCTGCACTTGCGCCATTGCTTATTTTTGCAATTGTTGCCATAACTCTTGATACCCCTTTTGAGCTTGAGCGAGTACTCCGTATGTATAGCGTAAAGCCACGATCAGCTCTTTATCTTGGTTGTCCATCCGATCGAATTGATTGAGTTTCTTGGCGATTTGATTTAAATTGGTTCCTTGTTTTGAGAGTTCTAATAATAAAGATTTCGCTTGGTCATGTTCGAGATAAGGTTTTTTTAAATGAGATTTTTGTGCTAATTTTTTCGCATAAAGATTCGGAGAGAGTCCATATGTTTCTCCTGAAATTTTCAGCTTATTGTATTGTTCTTCAGATAATCTAAATTGAATGTACTTTGTTTGATTTTGTGATACTTCTTTCTGATCCATAAATAGCCTCCTCAAAGATAAAATGCCCCAGCGCTCATTCCTCAATCGCCCTTTGTCATTGATTTTGTAATAAGCATTGCGC
>NZ_JBEYWW010000102.1:0-2001 GCF_040644635.1 Microbispora sp. NPDC046933
GCGGATGAGGCCCCAGATGGGGGCGGTGGTCAGGTCGATGGGGTCGTGGTCGGTGACCGCGACGGCGTGGTGGGTGAGTACGAGCAGGCGGGTGTTGTTGAGGCGGTCGTCGGCTAGGTAGGTCTGCAGGGTGTGCAGGGTGTGTTCGAGCACCGCGTGTGCGGCCTCCACCGGGCTGTCGTCGTCGGGGCCGTGGCCGAGGTGGGTGGCGATCGGCAGGACGATGAGGTCGGGCACAGGATCGGCGGTGCTGTCGGCGGCGCTGATGGCGTCGGTGAGGGCGGTCAGGTCCTGGTAGAACGTCGCGGTGACGGTCTGGCGCAGTTCGTCGTGGAGCGTGCGGTCGCCGAGCACCGCCCACGCCTCGCGTGCCGCAGGCCGGAATTCGAGCGGTGACCACTCCACACGGAACAGGCTGTTCTCCGCGGCCGATCCGGAGACCTTGAGCTGCTCGGCGGACACCAGCCTGGCGGTCAGGGTGTCGATCGAGACGACCGGTGTGCCGGTGGGGTCGGCGGCCTGGAGCGACAGCGATCCGGCCTCGCCCAGCCTGACGCGTACCCGCAGGTCGGTGGCGCCGGTGGCGTGCAGCCGTACGCCGCTCCAGGCGAAGGGCAGCCGGTTCTGCCCGTCCGGAACCTCGGCCAGCCCCGCCCACGCCGGCAGATGTACGGCCGCGTCGAGCAGCGCCGGGTGGACGCCGAAGTCCGCCACGCCGGCCCGTTCGTTCTCGGGGAGGGAGACCTCGGCGAACAGTTCGCCGCCGCGCCGCCAGGCGGCGCGCAGTCCCCGGAAGGCCGGGCCGTACGGCAGCCCCGCCTCGGTCAGGGCCTCGTAGACGCTCTCCACGTCGACGGGGGCCGCCTCAGCCGGAGGCCACGCGGTGAGGTCGAAGCCGGGCTCGGTGTCGTCCTTGACCAGTACGGCGGTGGCGTGGCGGGTCCACGCGCCGTGCTCTCCCTCTGGGCGGGAGTACACGTCGAGCGTCGCCTCCCCGTCGGCCTCCGCGCTGTTCACGATCACCTGCACCTGGACCGTACGGCCGGGCTGCAGGATCAGCGGGGTGTGGAGGACGAGTTCGTCGATGGTGGTGTGGCCGGTGTGGTCGGCGGCGTGGAGGGCGAGGTCGAGGTAGGCGGTGCCGGGGAGGATGGGGGTGTCGAAGACGGTGTGGTCGTTGAGCCAGGGGTGGGTGGTCAGGGAGAGGGTGCCGGTGTAGACGGTGGTGTGGTCGTGGGCGAGGGTGAGGGCGGCGCCGAGGAGGGGGTGGGGTGTGGTGGTCAGGCCCAGGTGTGTGGGGTCGGTGGTGGTGCGGGGTGGGGTGAGCCAGAGGTGTTCGTGCTGGAAGGCGTAGGTGGGCAGGTCCACGATGGTGGCCTGGTCGTGGAGGGCGGTCCAGTCGACGGGGGTGCCGTGGGTGTGGGCGTGGGCGGCGGCGGTGACGGCGGTGTGGGGTTCGGGCCGGTCGCGACGGAGCACGGGGACGGCGACGAAGTCCTGTTGGCCGTCGAGGGTGTCGCGGATGAGGGCGGTGAGGACGCCGTCGGGCCCGATCTCGATGAAGGTGGTGATGCCCTGGTCGTGGAGGGTTGTGGTGACGTCGGCGAAGCGGACGGGGTTGCGCAGGTGGCGGGCCCAGTAGGCGGGGTCGATTCCCGAGCTCACGGGCTGCCCGGTCAGGTCGGAGACGTAGCCGATGGCGGGGGGTGCGTAGGTCAGGCCGCTGATCGCCCGCTCGAAGTCTTCCAGGATGGGGTCCATGTGGGGGGAGTGGAAGGCGTGGCTGACGGTCAGGGCCCTGACCTTGTAGCCGTTTACGCGGAAGTGTTCGGTCAGTTCGGTGACGGCTTCGGTGTCGCCGGAGATGACGGTGGAGGTGGGGGTGTTGAGGGCGGCGATGGTGACCCTGCCGTGGTGGCGGGCCAGCTCGGGCGTGATTTCCGCCTCACCTGCGTTGATGGCGGTCATGGCGCCGCTTGGGGGGAGGGTGTGCATGAGGCG
>NZ_JBEYWW010000103.1:0-1950 GCF_040644635.1 Microbispora sp. NPDC046933
CGATCGTTGTTTGGCGGTTAGATCGATTAGGTAGAAATATGGAGGACCTCATTAATATTGTTAATTCTTTTAATAATAAGGGGGTAAGTTTTCATAGTCTACAAGAAAATATTACAATGGATAAATCAAGTTCGACTGGACAATTGATGTTTCATTTATTTGCGGCCTTTGCGGAATTTGAGCGAAACCTTATTTTAGAACGTTCTGCCGCTGGTAGAGAAGCCGCACGTGCAAGAGGAAGGCTTGGAGGAAGACCTGAGAAATTTTCAGAGAAAGACATAATGCTTCTTAAAACCTTGGTAGAAAGTGGTACGCCAATTAAGTCGATTGCGGATTCTTGGGGAGTGTCAAGAACAACGATTTATAGGTATATAAATAAATGAAAATTTTCTCAATCTCCTTATCCCTTACTAGAAGCCTAGTATTGATTAACCGTTCTTTTAATCGTTGTAAATATTTAAAAGCTCCTTTAGTTTCATAAAGGAGCTTTTATTATTAAATTAGAAGCTATTTTTTACTAAGTTATTTATTGGTTTTTACAACTATCATTCCAATTTTTTCATAAATCTTTTTATAATTATTTAGTACCATGAAGAAGCAAAATGTGATTACAAACACTAAAATACCTGGAAGTATATTATATCTTATGAGTAAATTAATTGAGCTACTCCCAAGTCCAATGTTTCCACAAATACTATAAGCTGTGAAAATCCCTGCAACCAAAGAAATTGGTAAGCGAAACTTAGGAAATAATAGATAGTTTCCTTTCTCCTCTAAACTTAATCTTTGATAGAAATATTGAGCAGAAAAATAGAAGAGAAAAGTAGTTAGTATAACAAATCCATCTAATATCAGCCAATGTGAATAGGTATCAAATCGGACAAAAAATGATTGATAATAAATTCCATCATTTTTATTATTGAAAATATTGTTGAAGACATTGTTCAAGATATCTAAAATATTTTGCTTTATCAACTCTAATCCAAAGACAAAGCCGATCAAAGATAAGGCGCCTGTAATCCCCTGTCCCAAAATAGTCCCAGAAAAAAAACCTAAAAAATAGTAACAAATGGCAACTAATAAGATGCAAAATTGGTAGAAAATAATTTTATCTAGAGGATAATTAATATATTGGTGAGGAATGCGACTATAAAGAATGACTAAATTAATGCTAACAGCAGTAATTGCCATTAATAATAAAGGAATTAACGACGTCAATATACTGCTTTTTAAAATTTGTTTTCTTTTATACCCAGACGAAAATAAAATCTGTAAAAAATTTGTCTTGTAATTTAAGAAGGATACTAAAAATCCAGCAACAATGAAAAATAAGCTAATAAGAGTAAAACCACGAAACACGTTTCTGGACGTAAACAAATATCTAAAATTAGTTAAGTCCAGCGCACTTCGCGTGTAAAATAATTTGGCCCTTATATAACCGTAAAATTCTTTAAAAGTCTGTGATTGAATATGAAACTTACCAGTTTTAGAATCAAATTTCAGAAAAATTCCTGCGTCCTGGTTCTCTGCATAATCGACACTTCCTTGGTAATCTTTTGTTTCTTTATATTTTTTATTTACATCATCCTCTTCAGTTTTTTGTGCAGCAAGGTATGAATTATATTGGTCTCTAGCCTCTTGAGAATGGATAAAGTTTTGCTCTCTATGCCAATTTTTTGTGGAGTTAAATCCAATAAAAACAGAGATTAATATTAACAGTATTCCTAAACTTAAAACGATTGGTTTGGCTCGTTTCCAAGTAATTTTGTTCAATTTTTTGTTATCCATTCTTTCCTCACTCTCTTTCATCAGTCATCTCATGACCTGAAAACTTGCTTATAAAAATATCTTCTAAAGTTAAAGGAAGTTCTTCAATCAGTAGTGGTTCACAATTGTTTATTCGTTCCATAAGTTCATCACTATAATTTTCAAAAATCACTGTGCTTACTC
>NZ_JBEYWW010000104.1:0-1775 GCF_040644635.1 Microbispora sp. NPDC046933
GCCGCGGACCGCCCCTGATCCGAGGATTCATCACGATCAGACGAGCGCGGGCTCGGCGGGGAAGTGTCAACGGGCGTGCTCGTGTGCATGGGCGCAAGCCTGACGGCCCATATGCCAAGAACCGGCACCGACGCAGCCCGACCACTGTTTCATTGCCAGGCCTTTATCGGGAAGAAATTCTCGATTCCTCGCTGAACCGCCCTTGGCTCTTCTTTGGGCCGCGGCGCTGCTCGGCCCGTGTCCAGGCGACCGCCGACAGCAGGCTCACGACCAGGACGATCGGCATCCGCTGACGGAAAATGAGACCGATATTGGCCATGCTCGTCGCATAGACGATTGTGCAGGGCAGGACGAAGAGGAGGATGACCATGAGAAATCTGCGCTCACGTCTCCACAGTTCGCGTCCCCCCTGAACGGCGCGGACGAGGAGGTAGTACCACAACAGTGTCTCGATTTTTCCGAGCTGCAGCACGATGCTTCCCCCCGTCCAGGGGAAGGGCGACAGCAGCGTATAGACGACCTTTGCGGGCAACGCGCCCCATGGGTTTCCGCCGTCGTTGAATACGACGCCGGAATCTCTGTCGGAATTCGCCCGGATCGCTTCTTTTGATTGCCCTTGGGCAAGCTGCGCCTGCATCGTTTCCACAGCCAGGTTCTCGGTCGACTCGGGAAAGAATATGAGGCATGCCAGAAAGCCGGCGAGAAGGGTGAGGGTACACAGAGGGAGGACGCGCTTGGACGCGACGAAGCCGAGGATGAGCGGCAGCCCGCACATGAAGACCATGTACGGCCGTATGTTCCAAAGCGCCCATAGCAACGGAATGAGCAGCAGTATTTTCCGGATGTCGAATTTCTGCACGTTCGACGTGGCCAGGGCCAGGCATGCCACGACGCAGAAGGCGTTGAAGCCGTCTTTGAACATGTCCGACGTGTGCAGCAGGAACGCCGGCATGAACGCCATCAGGGCGAGGAGTCGGTAGGAGGCTCGCTCGTCCGCGCCGATGAGCCGGGCGAAACGGTACATGACGATGCACAGCGCGCAGGCGATCAGTGCCACCACCGCGGTGCAGGCGAGGGGAGCGGGTCCCCCGCATAGATAGATGATGAGCGCGTAGATGTTGCAGGGGACGGCAACGGAATAAAGGTCGGTGATTTGGTCGGAAGTGACGAACTGGAATCCTTCGCGCTCCCAGAGTGCGACGATCTTCGATGCCCTGTATTCGTAGGTGTAATTGTCGCCTCCGTACGGCAGCAGTCCGGTCCGTAGGACCAGGACATGGATCAGCAGCCGTGTGGCGAAGGCCAGGAGCAGCACCGGCAGGATGCGCCGCGCCGTATCCCGGTCAAAGCAGAAATGAACGAGGAACGTGAGTATTGTCGCGGATACCACGACAACCAGATACTCCACGAAAAATCACCTGAAAGATATGATGGATGGGAGGTTCACGGCGTCTGGTCACTGTAACCAGGAGCACTCCGGGTTGCTCCGGATGCTGGGCCGCCTGTTATTTCAAGGTTTCGTCAACAACTGATTCCACTGGCGGGTCGTGCAGCCGCGGTTGACCGTGTGGTCGGGTCTGCGGCCCCCATGCGTCGGCATCGACGACTACAAAGGCCTGGCAATGAAACAGTGGTCGGGCTGCGTCGGTGCCGGTTCTTGGCATATGTGCCGTCAGGCTTGCGCCCATGCACACGAGCACGCCCGTTGACAGTTCTCCGCCGAGCCCGCGCTCGTCTGATCGTGATGAATCCTCGGATCAGGGGCGGTCCGCGGA
>NZ_JBEYWW010000105.1:0-1775 GCF_040644635.1 Microbispora sp. NPDC046933
TGCGAAGTCGTGAGGCGGAGCGAATCTCAAAAAGCCGGTCTCAGTTCGGATTGGGGTCTGCAACTCGACCCCATGAAGTCGGAGTTGCTAGTAATCGCAGATCAGCATTGCTGCGGTGAATACGTTCCCGGGCCTTGTACACACCGCCCGTCACGTCACGAAAGTCGGTAACACCCGAAGCCGGTGGCCCAACCCCTTGTGGGAGGGAGCTGTCGAAGGTGGGACTGGCGATTGGGACGAAGTCGTAACAAGGTAGCCGTACCGGAAGGTGCGGCTGGATCACCTCCTTTCTAAGGAGCACTTCTTACCAGGCCGGTTTTCCGGTTTGGTCAGGGGCCATTTCGTCGGCAAATGTTCGACGGTGGTTGCTCATGGGTGGAACGTTGACTATTCGGCACAGGAAGAGACCAGGGGCTAGTACTGCTTCGGCGTGGAACGCGTTCTGGGATTGACTGTGTCGGGCACGTTGTTGGGTCCTGAGGGAACGGAAGTTGCCTCAAGGATGCCGGCCTCACTTGAGGTAGCCTGGGTTCGGGTTGCCGAGGGTGTGTGACTGGTCGTTGTTTGAGAACTGCACAGTGGACGCGAGCATCTGTGGCCAAGTTTTTAAGGGCGCACGGTGGATGCCTTGGCACCAGGAACCGATGAAGGACGTGGGAGGCCGCGATAGGCCCCGGGGAGCCGTCAACCAGGCTTTGATCCGGGGGTGTCCGAATGGGGAAACCCGGCAGTCGTCATGGGCTGTCACCCGCTGCTGAACACATAGGCAGTGTGGAGGGAACGAGGGGAAGTGAAACATCTCAGTACCCTCAGGAAGAGAAAACAACCGTGATTCCGGGAGTAGTGGCGAGCGAAACCGGATGAGGCCAAACCGTATGCGTGTGATACCCGGCAGGGGTTGCGCATGCGGGGTTGTGGGAATGAGCTTCAGTCGTCTGCCGGCGGCTGGGCGAGTCAGAAACCGTATGGGTAGTCGAAGGACATGCGAAAGGTCCGGCGTAGAGGGTAAGACCCCCGTAGCTGAAACATTGACGGCTCGTTTGAGAACCACCCAAGTAGCACGGGGCCCGAGAAATCCCGTGTGAATCTGGCGGGACCACCCGCTAAGCCTAAATATTCCCTGGTGACCGATAGCGGATAGTACCGTGAGGGAATGGTGAAAAGTACCGCGGGAGCGGAGTGAAATAGTACCTGAAACCGTGTGCCTACAAGCCGTGGGAGCGTCGCGCATCGAGCTTGCTCGGTGCGTCGTGACTGCGTGCCTTTTGAAGAATGAGCCTGCGAGTTAGCGGTGTGTAGCGAGGTTAACCCGTGTGGGGAAGCCGTAGCGAAAGCGAGTCCGAATAGGGCGTTTGAGTTGCACGCTCTAGACCCGAAGCGGAGTGATCTAGCCATGGGCAGGTTGAAGCGGAGGTAAGACTTCGTGGAGGACCGAACCCACCAGGGTTGAAAACCTGGGGGATGACCTGTGGTTAGGGGTGAAAGGCCAATCAAACTCCGTGATAGCTGGTTCTCCCCGAAATGCATTTAGGTGCAGCGTCGTGTGTTTCTTGCCGGAGGTAGAGCACTGGATAGGCGATGGGCCCTACCGGGTTACTGACCTTAGCCAAACTCCGAATGCCGGTAAGTGAGAGCGCGGCAGTGAGACTGTGGGGGATAAGCTCCATGGTCGAGAGGGAAACAGCCCAGAGCATCGACTAAGGCCCCTAAGCGTACGCTAAGTGGGAAAGGATGTGGAGTCGCAGAGACAACCAGGAGGTTGGCTTAGAAGCAGC
>NZ_JBEYWW010000106.1:0-1758 GCF_040644635.1 Microbispora sp. NPDC046933
AGCAGGAGGAATGACGATGAATCATTTTAAAGAAAAGCAATTTCAGCAGGATGTGATTATTGTAGCCGTGGGCTACTATCTTCGTTATAACCTTATCCACGGTGTTCAAGAAGCAACTCCTCAGCAATAAGCGCTAGATTTCCAAAATATGAGAAACTATTTTAGAAATCTAGTTCTTATTTGCTCGGAGCTGGACGCTTCTTTCACAACCTCTATCCTCGATCTTTTTGGTCATACACTTCTTTGACGTTGATAAATTGATCAAGTATTGGATTTTCTCCTTTTAGGTCAGCTTCGAAACGGATACCGTCAATATTGATTCTGGCGTTACGGTAGTAGTCAGTTCCTAGTTGTCCCCATGCAGGAGTTGAGGCATCGACATTGCAGAAGATATCAAATCCTTGTTGTTTCAAGTAAGCAAATTTTTGATTTGCTTCAGAATAAGGTTGCCAATCGCTGATGTCAGCGCCAAATGGGTAGATCAAAATATTTGTTTTGCCTAAAATAGGTGCAACTTCATTTTGCCAACGTTCATTATCTTGTTGGATATCGGCTAAAGAAGCTTGTGTCATATTCAAGTGTCCCCAAGTATGAGAAGCAAAACTCCAACCATCTTTCTTTAATTGATCAGCAACTTTTTTGGCTGCTTCGATTTCTTTGTTTGTTTTTTCGTTATCACCATATTCTGATTTTGATGTACGGTAACCTAATACACCATTATAGCCTGTTAAAGCTAATGTTCCTTTGGCGCCTTGATAAGAAAAATCGGGATGTTTTTTAATGAATGAATCGATCAATGGAACCATATCATAGTCACCAACAGTTTCCTTCTTATTGTCGATATAAATATTCTTGATTTGGTTCTGTTTATCGACAATCAACTTACTTGGAAATCCTGAATTGTCCATGTATTCATAATAGCTGACATCGTCTTGCGAAAGAATTAACGGTTTCTTTCCTTCTGGAAGAGAAACACCTGTAAAGGTCAGTTTTCCATCTGTTCCTTTTTTGACTAATCCATTTAGATTAACAAGAACATAGTTATTTTTATATAACTGATCAATGGTTTTATTGAATTCGGAAATAGTGACCATATAATCTTTATACCCTTGTGCTTGCTGGGTATGAAAAGCCTTAGCTGGATCAACAATCAGACTATGAAAGAAGACGTGTGAGATTTTGGTCGGGTCTTCCCATTTTACCAAGGATTCTTTTTCTTTTTTCAAAGTTGCTAACAATTGTTGCGCTTCTTTGGCGTCGTCTTTTTCAAGTAAGGCGATGGCTTCATCATAATGATAACTTGCAGCAAGCTGTTTTGCTTGATCAAGCTGTTTCGTCGTTTGTTTATCTTCAACAGGTTTTGAGCTGCTGCTTGAGTGTTGAGTTGTTTGACTAGTGTTTTCTAATTTATTGTTTGTTACTGCTTGTGTAACAAAAAAGATACTTACACCTAGAATAATAACAGTGCATACAGAAGTGACAGCCAATATGATTTTGTGTGTATGTTTCATTTTATCGTCCCCTACTACTTTTTGATTTCAAAAACCCCCGTAAGCTTTTCTTAACCTTTTGAAAAACTTCCCATAACCATTGTAACGAATATAGGGTTCTGTTGCAAAGTTTTAAATCTACTATCAAATAAGGTAGAATAATAGAAAAAGATAGCAGGAGGAATGACGATGAATCATTTTAAAGAAAAGCAATTTCAGCAGGATGTGATTATTGTAGCCGTGGGCTACTATCTTCGTTATAACCTTA
>NZ_JBEYWW010000107.1:0-1751 GCF_040644635.1 Microbispora sp. NPDC046933
TTATAATTGTTATAAAATTGTTCGATGTATTCAAAGCAAGAGAGTTGAACTTCTTGAATGGAGTGATAAGTTCATAATTACATTAACGCAAAAAAATATGTTCAAACTTTGACCGAAGATGAAGTTAAAAATTTGTGTTTTGAAGTCAAAGATTTATACGAAGATGTCTTAAAAGAATTTGAAATTAAGCTCTAATTTTTTTCAAAAAGGGGGATTGGGGGACACCACCAAAAATAAAAAGATTCGTCTGAAACGAACAAAAATAAAATTGGAAATTTTAGATTTTGTGAGTGAAAGATGAATACTTTTTACTGTACTTGGGTACCCAAGTGCGAAGTTCACTAAAGACACTAACCCCCTATTTTGAGCTTTTAGAGTTGACAGATATTTGTGAGGTTGACAAGATGAAAATAATTGAAAATCGTGAGAGAAGTATACAGAAAAAATTTCGTGTAAATGAAAAAGAGAACGAAAGAATTAAATTGATGATGAGAAAAACTGGTATCACTAATTTTTCTATTTTTGCTAGACGAGCCTGTTGCAATAAAGAGATTTTTTCTATTGATTTTTCAGAATATAAAAATATTATTTCTGAAATTTCTGCGACAAAATCTGAACTAAAACGTATCGGAAATAATATCAATCAAATTGCTAAACATTTAAACGAAAATAAAAATAATCAGACAAAAGAATTGATGTCTGATTATCAAAAGCAATTAGAAAACTTGGAAAATAAAATTCAAAAAGTTGTTCATTTTATTTCGGAGAGGGAGTAAAAATGACAGTGATTTATATGCCAAAACAATCGAACGGAACGGTTCATTCTGCAAAAGATTTAAAACAACTCATTGATTATGTGATGAACTCCGAAAAAACAAATGACTTTGAATATGTTTCCGGTCAAAATATTTTAGATATTCATTCAACCTGTGATGAAATGTTAGCGACACGAACAATGGCTATCGCTTTAAAAAACAAGCCACAAAAAAATGAAAGGTTCGGTTATCATTTTGTCCAATCTTTTTCTCCTGATGACCATTTAACCCCTGAACAAGTTCATGAAATTGGTTGTAAAACCATGAAAGAATATCTCGGAAATTCTGCGGAATTTATTATTGCTACTCATACCGATAAGCCACACCTCCATAATCATATTGTGCTTAATGCAACTGACCCTTTAACTTTAAATAAATTTCAACAAAACAAAAATGATTTAGAACGATTGAAAGAAATTTCTGATAGAATTTCTAAAGAATATGGTTGTAAAATTATTGTCCGTCCTGAACAAAAACTAGGGAATTCTCACAAAAATTATTTGGTCTATCTTGCTCAAATTTCTTACCGGAAAGAGATTAAAAACAAACTTGAATTTTTAATGAACCATTCTCACACTTGGGAAGATTTTAAAAAAAAAGCAAGAGCCTTAAATTTAAAAGTGGACGACACAAAAAAATATACCACTTATCTTTTAGAGGGAAGCGAACAAACCAAAAAAATTAGAGATAGAAGTTTAAAAAATGATAAATTTTTAAAAGAAAATCTCAAAGAACGGATAGAAAAAAATACCATTGGTTATTCCGTTGAGGAAGTCGTGAAACTTTGGAATGACAAAGAGAGTATTCAAGAAAAAAATCAAGAAAAAGAAATTTCAATTTTGGTAGAAGATTGGCAAATTGAGAAAGAAACTGAAAATTTTTTATACGTAACGATTGATACTGCTTTAGATAAAGAAGCGACAATAAAGATACCTG
>NZ_JBEYWW010000108.1:0-1721 GCF_040644635.1 Microbispora sp. NPDC046933
ATATCATGGACCAATATCTGGCACCGCTGACGAATGGACATTTACTGGGAACTGATAATGGTGGACGAGATATTATCATGATGTTAATGATTTCTGCACGAAACTCTTTCAATATCGCTTTTGCAGTTACACTCATTACTTTAGTTGTAGGAAATATCTTAGGGGTAATTACGGGCTACTTTGGCGGAAGGTTTGATTTAATCTTCATGCGTTTCACTGATTTTGTCATGATTTTACCATCAATGATGATCATTATTGTTTTTGTAACTATCATCCCACGGTTTAATTCTTGGTCTTTGATTGGGATTATCAGTATCTTTAGTTGGATAGGGACAACGCGTCTGATTCGGGCAAGAACAATGACGGAAGTCAATCGAGATTATGTTCGAGCATCAAAAACTTCGGGAACCTCTGATTTTAAAATTATGTTTCGGGAAATATGGCCCAACTTGTCCACCTTAGTCATTGCTGAAGCAACGCTTGTTTTTGCTGGAAATATTGGTTTAGAAACAGGGCTTTCTTTCTTAGGTTTTGGACTTCCAGCGGGGACACCATCTTTGGGAACAATGATAAATGAAGCGACTAATCCAGAAACAATGACTGATAAGCCTTGGACTTGGGTTCCAGCAACAGTGGTCATCCTAATTGTGGTGCTTGCTATTATCTTTATCGGAAATGCACTAAGACGAGTGGCTGACCAAAGACAAGCTACAAGATAAACAACATTCAAGAGTGATAAAAATGTTTATCTATTAAAAATGGATATGATAAATTAAATATTATATTGAAGCAAGCAAGAAATAAAAAGAAATTATTGGAGAAACTAAGATGAACAAATTAAAAGTAACTTTATTGGCAAGTAGTGTAGTTTTAGCAGCTACACTCCTAAGTGCTTGTGGTTCTAATCAAAGCTCAAGTACAAGTACAAAAAAATTAAAAGCGGGGAACTTTGACGTTGCTTATCAAAATCCAGACAAGGCAATCAAAGGTGGAAATTTAAAAGTCGCATATCAAAGTGATTCTCCAATGAAAGCACAATGGTTATCGGGACTTTCTAATGATGCAACTTTTGCTACAATGTCTGGTCCTGGTGGAGGTCAAGATGGTTTGTTCTTCACAGACAGTGGATTCAAATTTATTAAGGGAGGAGCTGCCGATGTTGCTCTAGATAAAGAGTCTAAAACGGCAACGATTACCCTTCGTAAAGATTTGAAATGGTCTGATGGTTCAGAAGTAACGGCTAAAGATTATGAATTTACCTATGAAACGATTGCTAATCCTGCTTATGGTTCCGACCGTTGGACTGATTCTCTGGCAAATATTGTTGGCTTGAGTGATTATCATACGGGTAAAGCTAAAACAATCTCAGGGATCACTTTCCCTGATGGTGAAAATGGAAAAGTCATCAAGGTTCAATTTAAAGAAATGAAACCGGGGATGACTCAATCAGGAAATGGTTACTTCCTTGAAACGGTAGCGCCTTATCAATATTTGAAAGATGTCGCTCCTAAAGATTTGGCTTCTAGTCCAAAAACGACAACGAAACCATTAGTTACAGGGCCTTTTAAACCGGAAAATGTTGTTGCTGGTGAATCTATTAAATATGTCCCAAATCCTTACTATTGGGGTGAAAAAGCCCCACGGTCCCCGCCCCCCAGGCCAGGCCGCCGGGCACCTCGAAGGTGAGGAACCTGGCGTACGGCAGGCGCCCCATGCCGGCC
>NZ_JBEYWW010000109.1:0-1686 GCF_040644635.1 Microbispora sp. NPDC046933
GGCCCGATGGCGCGACGCGGACGGCCGTCCACATCCGGCTTCACCGATCCGCCGGGAGGCATGGCACGCAAAAACAGTTTCGGATGATTTATATGTGATTCCAGGGTCTGTGCCTTCTCTGTCAGAAATTGAGTATGACAAAGATTTATTTCTCGCTCGAGTGCCTTGGATGAAAGAAGAAGCTCAAAAAGTAATTTCGGAAAAAATGACTGAAATTTCTTCAAATCATTTTGTTCGAGGTCAGGCTTGGAAAAAATTTGAATTTCCAGATCAAAAATTGAAAGGGGGTAAAAAGTGAGCGAAATTCTTAATTTAAAGGACTTAAAAGTTTATTATCCTATTCGATCTGGTTTCTTTAATCGAGTGACAGATAATGTTTTAGCCGTTGATGGAGTAGATTTAACGATTCATGAAGGAGAAACTGTCGGTTTAGTTGGTGAATCTGGCTCTGGAAAATCAACGATTGGCAAAACAATTGTTGGTTTAGAACAAATGACATCAGGACAATTGATTTACAAAGGACAAGATGTCAGCAAAAAAAAGATAAGAAACCAGCTCAAATACAATAAAGATGTTCAAATGATTTTTCAAGATGCATTTTCGAGTTTGAATCCACGGAAAACAATTTACGATATCATTGCGGAGCCTATTCGAAATTTTGAAAAAATAGATGCTAATACGGAAAATAAACGGATTCATGAATTATTGGATATTGTTGGACTACCTAAACAAGCTTTAGAACAGTATCCTTTCCAATTTTCTGGAGGTCAACAACAAAGAATTGGAATCGCACGGGCAGTTGCTACTAATCCTAAGTTAATTGTGGCCGATGAACCAGTTTCAGCATTAGACTTATCTGTTCAAGCTCAGGTTTTGAATTTCATGAAGCTCATTCAAAAGGACTTGGGAATTGCATTTCTTTTTATTTCTCATGATTTAGGGGTTGTCCGCCATATGACTGATAATATTGCAGTCATGCACAACGGTCGAATTGTCGAAAAAGGAACACGAAGAGATATTTTTGATGAGCCACAGCACATTTATACTAAACGACTCTTATCTGCTATCCCTTCGATTGATGTTACAAGAAGAGCGGAAAATCGGAAAAACCGTCTAAAAGTTGAACAAGACTTTGAGGATAAAAAAGCAAATTTTTATGACAAAGATGGACACGCTTTGCCCTTAAAAAAATTAAGTGAAAGTCATTGGGCTGCTTTGCCAAAAGGAGGGGAAAATGTGGAAAGTAATTATTAGACGTATTTTATTGATGATCCCTCAATTATTTATCTTGAGTATTCTTGTTTTCTTCTTTGCTAAATTGATGCCTGGTGATCCTTTTTCAGGGTTGATTGGTCCTCATACCGACCCACATGAAGTTGAAGCATTAAGACGGGCAGCAGGTTTATATGACCCTTGGTGGGAGCAGTATCTCAGGTGGCTAGGGAATGCCATACATGGGAATTTAGGAATGTCCTATAATCTCAAAGAGCCTGTGATGACTGTCATTGGACATAGAGCGATTAATACTTTTTGGATGTCACTTTTGTCAGTTATTTTAACTTACTTATTTGCTATTCCGATGTCGATAGTTGCAGCTCGAAATGAAGGAAAATGGCAAGACCAATTGTGGTTGACCTATAATTCAATTACTTTTGGTATTCCACCTTACGTATTCTATCTCTTGAT
>NZ_JBEYWW010000110.1:0-1615 GCF_040644635.1 Microbispora sp. NPDC046933
GCGGGAACGGCCGGCGGGCGGCTGACGCGGGGCCGTTCCACGGGAGATCCGCGGGCGGCGGTTACGCTTCGGGCAGCGTCGGGCCGCAAGGCCGAACACTGACACCGCCTTATCTGAAGGAACCCGCCTCACTGAGCCGCCCCGCCGCGGAAGGTTGCTAGGAAGCCTTCAGAGCTTCCAGAAGCCGCCTCGTGGCTTTCTGTGCGGCAGACCTGGTGAGCGCGGGATCATACTGGCCCACGTGTCCATCGTGCTCCAGTGCGATCATGGTGTTCCCCACCCTGGTAATCACGATGTCGATCGCAACCATCGACTCCTTGTCCAGGTTCCTGCCCGGGAACCCACTGCGGAGCTTGAGCCCATAGGAAGCGTCGCCGAGCCTGCCGACCGATAGCTTGCGGATCGTATCTTTGGTGGCGTCCGTAGTAACCGTGACGCCATTGCAGTCGCGGACCATCACTTTGGCCGCCCGCTCCAAGGCGGAGATCTTGCCGCGAGTACCGCTCACGATGTACTCGCTCACCCCCTCCCACCCGTCTTCCTTCCTCAGCCAGGTCGCGGCCTTGGCTCGATAGAGCGGAAGGATGCCCTTAACCGCCCTGGTGCACGCCTTCGAGCGGGTGACTATGTCATACCGAGCCGGTTCTCTGTTCCAACTCGCGTAACGTGCGAAGCCGATGCCAAGGTCCTCCGGCAGAAGCAGGGCCGCTTTGAGCCGATCCGGAGACAGCGGCTTGGGAGAACTTTCAGCCACAGCAGGAACCGGTACGAGGAGCACCCCGCATAAGAAACTTGCGGCGAAAAGCGACCGATCAGTGATCACATGAGGCACTTTAGGTGATGCTCCCTTCCGCGGGGAGAGGCAGACGACAGCTTCCTTCTGCGCCTCCGGCGGGGGCACTCCAGCTGCGGGGTGATCACCAAGGGCCTGCTCATCGTGACCGACCGTAGATGGTTGAGGTAGGGGCCTGATCACCCCGCCCGCCATCGACTCGGGACAAGCCGAGCAGGCCAAGGCCGCCGGGTCCAGGTCGTTCGTCCAGTAGGGCGCTCCACCTGGACCCGGCGGCCTTGGCCCGCTTCCCCTTCGGGCGGGTCGACGGCAGACGGGGTGATCAGGCAGGCGGAGGTGTGCGTGGGCGCGAGGGAGATTCGCCCGCAGCTACCTGCGTAGCCCACAAGCGCAGTTCACCGATAACGCTGGCCAAGCGATCATCATCAGCCACCCCGGCCGGCGCCCAGGGCTGAGTCCGCAACTCACACTCCCCATCGAGATCGGACCACAGCCACTGAAACGAGTCTCTGATCTCAAGCTCACGAGGGTCCGATGCTGCAAACAGTCCCCAGAGATCTTCAACCAGCTTGGGCAGCGGTGTCCGGCCCGAGGCGTACAGGTCGAGGTGTTCGACCATGCGGCCGATCAGCGCTCGCTGGTAGTCCTCCACGAGGTCACATTCTTGATCGTCGTGCAACTAACGTGCAATTAGCCAGGGGGAACGAGGGGGTAACCACGGTCACTCGTGAGCTTCCCCTCGTAGCGTGGAGACCGAACCGGGAGAGGTTTGGTCGTGGGAGCTACCACGAGACGCCGCTTTGATCCGGAGTTCCGGGCCGG
>NZ_JBEYWW010000112.1:0-1559 GCF_040644635.1 Microbispora sp. NPDC046933
AGCCATTTATTCCAGTCACCACCAAAGAATAGCGGAGGAACAACCACTATCAAAAGGGCCATAATAATTATGAATGGCGTATAGTATTTTGCAAATTTATCTACAAAGGCTTGTGCAGGAGCTCGTTCTCCTTGCGCTTCTTCAACTAAGTGAATGATTTTGGCAATCGTTGTATCCGTTACTTTTTTTGTTACTTTGACTTCAAGAACACCTTCTTCATTTAGTGTTCCTGCAAACACTTCATCATCTAACTGTTTTTCAACAGGAACCGATTCTCCTGTTATTGCTGCTTGATTTACTGAAGAATGACCGTTGATAACAAGCCCATCCATGGCTATTTTTTGTCCGGGTTTAATGATCATAATATCGTCGATATCGATTTTATCGACACTGACTAATTGCTCTACATTGTTTCTCCTGATAAGAGCTTCTTTGGGAGCTATATCCATAAGAGAACGAATCGACTGTCTTGCTTTATCCATTGAAAATCGTTCCAAAGCTTCGCTAATAGCAAATAGTATTACTACAATAGAACCTTCGGCCCATTCTCCAATAAATGCGGCCCCAATAATTGCAATAGTCATTAAAGATTCCATGGAGAAGTCCAATTTGATCAAATCAGAGAACCCTTCTTTAAATAAATCAAATCCACCAATTATTATTGCCAATATATAAAGAGCTTTCGTTAATAAATGATCTTCGCCCAATGATAGTTGGGAAATCACAGCAACAAGTATAAAACCAAGAGAGATGATTAAAGCGATATTCCGTTTAATAAAAGACTCTTTTGATCTAACTTGTTCATCATTTTCTTGATCATCACGAATGATAAGATTTTCGAAGGCTCCCGCTTCTTCGAGTTCTTCAATTGTTGTTTGGCCTTCTACTGAAATCTTACTTGCACCAAAGTTTACTGTTGCACTCGTAACTCCTGGCAACTGCTTTACATTTTTTTCAAATTTACCTGCACAATTTGTACAGCTTAATCCTTCTATTCGATAGGTTTTTTCGGTCATTTTCTCACTCATGCTAGCACCTCTTCTTTAAAATTTACGCCAAGCTCCATAAGATTTAAGATTTTGATATTTTTAATAAAATAGTAGACTAACTTACCATCCTTGTGACTATCAACTACTCCCAATTTTTTTAAGGAGTTCAGATGGTGTGAAGTTGTTGCGACCGAAGCATCAATGATATTAGCAATATCACAAACACATAGCTCATCTTCATGAACTAAAGCATGTACAATTTTAAGTCGATTTTCATCTGACAATATTTTAAAGAAACCACTTACTGACGGAGTATCAAAGTTTGCTAGTTTAGATTTAGCACGATTAACTTTGTCTTCATGAATACAAGTTATTTCACAAATTTCATTATTCATACGATCATTCCTTTACATTCAAATGTTTGTTTGAATGTATTATATCAGAACATCCATCTATATTCAAGTGAATGTTTGAATGTTCATAAAATGGTCATTTTATGGACACTCTTCTTTTCTTATTAAAATTCTCAAAAACATTTATATTTATTGTTCATAAACCCGTGATTTATTC
>NZ_JBEYWW010000114.1:0-1539 GCF_040644635.1 Microbispora sp. NPDC046933
CGTTCACGTTGTTCACCGAGATCGCGTTCACGCCGCAGGCGGCCAGCAGCCGCGCGTAGGAGCCTTTTTCTTCGAGTATTTTGAACTTACGAGAAATAGTTTCGGGAGTTGTTCCGATGAACGTTGCAAGATCTTTCATTTTCATTGGAATCATAACAGAATTTGAATCTACTACTTTGACGAGTTGCAAAAGATAATTAGCGATTCGACTTTCAACATCTTCCATCATGAGAAATTGTGCTTGATATTGCATTTCCGCAGCTCTTCTCACGGTGGTTTCAAGCAATTTCAAACTGAGCTCGGGATATTTTAACAACAAATTTTTGAAATCTTGTTGTCGCAAAAAGCAAATTTGCGTTTCTTCCAATGTTTCACCATAGAGATTATCATTCATTACTCCAAACAAGGCGTCTTCACCTGCGTATCCACCAGGTTCAATCACACGTAGTAACTGCTCTTTACCAGCACTAGAAAGCTGGTATATTTTCAAGGTACCATGCGCCACAATTGCAAGTTGAGGCACTGCAAAGGGGCTGATGACTGTTTCACCTTTTTCAAAAATTTTATGATTAACAACCTGCTCAACTTGCACTAATTCACTTTCTGAAAGTAAACCAAATAGTGGCACGAGCTGTACACAGTGGTGTTCATGATGACTAAAATGATGTTTATACTTACTCATTTTGGGGATTCTCCTTATCTTATTATCGCGCTAAAATTATCAAACTGCAAGCCTCATTCAACTAAAGCCTACAGTTTCGTAAAAACTAATTATCATTATCTTCATCTTCGTCATGAAAATCAGCAACGCTTTTACCCAAGTCACCTGCCAAGTTGCGAATAACTTGAAGATTGTAGCCGTAAAGTTCGACTACACCAGCCGCCAAAGCAAATTTTTCTTCTTTGTTTGCTAGCTTGATTGCTCGCGTAATGAACATATTTTGTGCTTGGAAATCCACAATGAAGCTTTCAAGCAGATCTTCATCAGTCCAATATTTGGCTTTTGGATCCTCGGTAATGAACTTGTGATACTTTAAAAATTCTTCAGTTGTACTTGGTACAATCTCATTTTCATCAAGAAGTAAATCCGAAATTTTAAAGAAATATTCAACTTCCTTTTGTGCAATTTCACGTAAATACTCACACTTAACTGGGCTTTTCGCGTATATTCCTGCTTGAGTCAGTCGTATATTTTCTATGAACAAATTGGATAAGACATGTCCTAGCATCGCACCAGCCGTAGGTTTGTGGTGGTCAATCTCTGCTTTATCAAGTTCTTTAGCATATTTTTCATCAATCATTAATTTAGTCATCATTTTTTTCCTTTATTCAATTTATAGTGGTATCTTTCCTGGTATAAATCACACAACAGTTACTTTGCTACTCAAAACAGGATATCCAAGTTTCTCAACCTTGCTGATAAGTTCATCAGTACTGACAACATTTTCGTCAAATTCTGCTTTAACTTTTGATGCATTGAAAAGTACTTTTGCATTTGCTACGCCTTTAGTTGTAGTCATTGCAGCTTCGATTTTTGCC
>NZ_JBEYWW010000115.1:0-1485 GCF_040644635.1 Microbispora sp. NPDC046933
GTCTTCATATGAACAAAAAACGACGATTAGAAAAAATTTTAGATATGTTAAAGATTGATGGGACCATAACCATAAAAGAAATAATAGATGAACTAGATATTTCCGATATGACAGCCCGTAGAGACCTTGATGCTCTAGAAGCTGATGGACTTTTAACACGTACTCATGGTGGTGCACAATTGCTTTCCTCTAAAAAGCCACTTGAAAAGACACATATCGAGAAGAAAAGTCTAAATACAAAAGAAAAAATTGACATTGCTAAAAAAGCCTGCTCTTTAATCAAAGATGGCGATACTATTTTTATTGGACCCGGAACTACACTTGTACAACTGGCATTAGAATTGAAAGGTCGTAAATGTTATAAAATTCGTGTCATTACAAATAGTCTCCCTGTGTTCTTGATTCTAAATGATAGCGAAACCATTGATTTATTGCTTCTTGGCGGTGAATATAGAGAAATAACTGGAGCTTTTGTAGGTTCAATGGCTTCGACAAATTTAAAAGCAATGAGAGTTGCCAAAGCTTTTGTTAGTGCAAATGCTGTTACCCATAATTCTATTGCTACATATAGTGACAAGGAAGGTGTGATTCAACAACTTGCCCTAAACAATGCTGTAGAAAAATTCTTATTAGTAGACAGTACTAAATTCGATCGATACGATTTCTTTAACTTCTACAATCTAGATCAACTCGATACCATCATTACAGATAACCAGATTAGCCCTCAACACTTAGAGGAATTTAGCCAGTACACTACTATTTTAAAAGCGGACTAGAATTATGACTTATAAAAATATTGGACTACTCTTAAATAATTAGACATAAAAAAAGCACCGTATGAATCAAACAATTCTACGGTGTTTTTTTATTATTTCTAATGTATGGTTTGTCGAAAATATGTACACATTATTTAACTTTCCAAAAAATTGGAGTTTTCTTGATAATTGGATATCTCCTACTACGCACATATCTATTCCCTTTTTATGGTATACTTTTTAGTGGCGTACCTTACCAATGCAGAAATGCCTTAGGGAGGGGGTGAGATAATGCTTCTGCAAATCTTCGTATCAGTAGTCGCTCCTATTGTGGTTGGAGTAATCCTTGAGCTGGTCAAGGATTGGTTAAAATACCGACGTAAGCGCCATTAATCCACATTCGCTCAGTTTCGCAGAACCGGGCGTTTTTTGTACAAAAAAACTGAGGAATTCGCAGTTCCTCAGTTCCTATTGTGAGATACCACTCCCACAAATCTTCGTTAACTAAATTATAACATTTCAATAGTCTTTGTCAATAGCTTGATTTTTTGCTTTTATAAATCTTCGTTTTTGAGTCGCAATACTGATACCAGTTTTTCGCTCAATCATCTTGTAAGTCATTCCTTGCTGTTTTAACTCATAAGCAAATTGAATTTGTTCTTCGGTAAATTTTTGAGGACGCCCTTCCCTAAAACTTGGATCATGAAGCTTAGCAAAATGTTTTCCTTCC
>NZ_JBEYWW010000116.1:0-1469 GCF_040644635.1 Microbispora sp. NPDC046933
GCGGCACCCGCCTCATAAGTCGCGGCCGCCTGCGCTGTGCCGGCGCTCCAGCCCATCTGCCCGGCCGCGCCTGCCAGCACCGCGCCTTTGATCAGTCAAATTGCAAGTCCAAGTTAGCCAGCCAAGCTCATCTCATATGAACTCTTATAGTTGAACATTTTTCTTGGATAATGGTTCATCCAATACTCGATAGCGGCGACTTCTTCAGGGGTCGTCTTTGTTGTGCCTTTTGGCAGATGCCTACGAATCATTCGGTTATGGTTTTCATTCGTCCCTCGCTCAAAGCTCGCGTAGGCGTGTGCATAGTAAACTGGACAGCTTACGACCTCAGAGAGCCTTGCAAATTCATGGCCATTGTCAGGGGTAATGGATTTGAAGTCATAACTTTTTTGAAGTTCCACCAGCTCATCATTGACCGCCTGTGCTGTTTTCCCATCAATCAAGCGAATGATCTCCGTGCGGTATTTTCGCTCTGTGAGCGTCAAAAGCACCTTGTTCTTAGCTCTCGTAAGAATGACCGTGTCAATCTCGTAATGCCCCACTTCTAAGCGATTGTTAATGAACTCAGGCCGTTCTTCAATAGACTTACCAAAAGGATGCTTTGGCGCACGAGGTTTGATTTTCTTTGCCGCCTTATACTGCGGATAGAAAAGATGATGACGCTTGGCTTCTAACCAGCCCCAGTTGACCCAATTGTAGAGGCTGCTCAGAGAAACTCCTTTTAGAGCCTGATGAATGACTTCCAAAGAGTCCTTGTCTTCTTTAAGACGTGTACTCACATAACAATCAATCTCAGTCGTGAGTTTACTCGGACGAACACTGTGAGCCCTCAATCCTTCATAATTTTCTTGAGCCTTTTTAGCAGAGTATTTTACCTTCCGCTTGAGCTGGATTTCCCCTCGCTTCATCTCTCTGTCAATCGTCCCATGAGCTTTATTCAATAAGCGCGCAATCTCACGGTTGCTCAGTCCTTCTTTATTGTGCCAACGTTCAATGTTTAAACGGTCTTGATTGGTCAGGTGTTTCCCTTTGCTCTGGCTTGTGATAGAATAGTCTTGCATCTGAATTTCCTTTTTATACTATTTGGTCGAACTTCTAGTATAAGAGATTCAGATGTTTTTTGCTTGACTCAAGGTGGCTAACTTCATTTTACAATTTGCGATTTAATTTTTTATTTTAAATAGAGTACATTAGATTATCATTGTGCTATAATGACCTTATCTTTTACAGATTATGAAGGAAAAAATTAAGCTTAAATCCGCAGTCCATTCTAAAGAAAGTTTACTTGTTGCTCTATTACTTGCCATGAATACAGGCTTTGTTGATGCCTTTACCTTTTTTCATTTTGACGGCCGTTTCGCTAGTCTCCAAACTGGGAATTTGATTCAGACTGGAATTAATTTAGCCCATGGAAATTTGGAGAAAGCTTTTCAATTTATTATTCCAATTTTATTTTTTGCACTAGGTGC
>NZ_JBEYWW010000117.1:0-1431 GCF_040644635.1 Microbispora sp. NPDC046933
ACGATGGCCGCCTCGGCCATCAAGCTCGCGCGACTGATCGCCCAGGGCAAGGGCATGAGCGACCTGCTGGAGCAGGAGGTGCCCCAGTCGATCACGCTGACCTCGGAGACCGTCACCAAGGACAACGCCGACCGATACCTGCCGACGGGCTTCGAGTCATGAGGCCCGTCATCGGGGTCGGCATGGTCGGCTACGCGTTCATGGGCCGTGCCCACTCCCAGGCCTGGCGCAGCGTGGACGCCTTCTTCGACCTGCCGTACAAACCCGCGATGGTGGCGGTGGCCGGCAGGTCCGCCGAGGCGACGGCGCAGGCCGCGGAGAAGCTGGGCTGGGCCCACGCCGAGACCGACTGGAAGCGGCTCCTCGATCGCGACGACGTGCAGATCGTCGACATCTGCACCCCGGGTGACAGCCACGCCGAGATCGCCGTCGCGGCGCTGGAGGCGGGCAAGCACGTCATCTGCGAGAAGCCGCTCGCCAACACCGTGGCCGAGGCCGAGGCCATGGCCGCCGCCGCCCGCGCGGCGGCGGCGCGCGGTGTGCGCAGCATGGTCGCCTTCAACTACCGCCGCGTGCCCGCCGTCGCGCTCGCCCGCCAGTGGGTCGCGGAGGGCAGGCTCGGCCAGATCAGGCACGTACGGGCGCAGTACCTGCAGGACTGGATCGTCGACCCGGAGTTCCCCCTGGTCTGGAGGCTGCAGAAGGACAGGGCCGGATCGGGCTCGCTCGGCGACCTCGGCGCTCACATCGTCGACGCCGCCGAGTTCATCACCGGTGAGCGGCTGACCGGGGTGTCGGCGCTGACCGAGACCTTCGTCAAGGAGCGTCCCCTGGCGGTCAGCTCGGCCGGGCTGTCGGCCGGCGGCGGCGCCGGGAGGGGCGCGGTCACCGTGGACGACGCCGCCCTGTTCATCGGCCGGCTCAGCGGGGGCGGGCTGGCGTCCTTCGAGGCCACCCGCTTCGCGACCGGGCACAAGAACGCGCTGCGGATCGAGGTCAACGGGGCGCTGGGCAGCCTGTCGTTCGACTTCGAGTCCATGAACGAGCTGTGGTTCCACGACCACACCATCCCCAGCGGTGAGCACGGGTTCCGGCGGGTGCAGGTCACCGAGCCGGATCACCCGTACGCGGGCGCGTGGTGGCCGCCGGGACATGTCCTGGGCTACGAGCACTCCTTCACCCACGAGGTGAAGGACTTCATCGAGGCGATCGCCACAGGCACCGACCCCGCGCCGTCCTTCGAGGACGGGCTGCGGGTGCAGCGGGTGCTGGCGGCCGTCGAACAGAGCGCGGCTGAGGGCAGCCGCTTCGCGACTGTGGAGGATTGATGACCAGGCCGATCACGTTGTTCACCGGGCAGTGGGCGGACCTGCCGTTCGAGGAGGTCTGCCGGCTGGCCTCGGAATGGGGCTACGACGGCCTGGAGATCGC
>NZ_JBEYWW010000118.1:0-1376 GCF_040644635.1 Microbispora sp. NPDC046933
AAGAAATGGAACGCTCTTCGGCTTTGCGGTGTCTACTGAAATCAAGGTATTAATGGGAATACCAGCCTAAGATATTTGGAGTTCAGAGAGGGCGAGTTTGATTTTCAAACTTCGCAACAGAACCAAAATAAGCATAACTTTTAAAGTGCTCCATAACTGTTAGATTTCTTGTCTAACAATTATGGAGCACTTTAGGTTCCCTGTGCTTTTTTATTTGTTCAAAAACAGCAACCGTAATTTGTTTTTTCCCAGTACTATAGCTAACTTAAATGTACTTTTCATTAGCCAACGTTAAAATTCGTCTTATACTAAAATTTAATTGTTTAAATGTGATAATCAATGTGATATTATTATTATATGACAACAATGGTTGTTAACAACGTTTAAATTATTCGTATACTTATTCGTATACTATCAAAAATGGAGGAATAGGTATTGAAAACAAATCGCTATGTTGTTGCGTTTGCAGGTGTCATGTTTCATTTAATGATTGGTTCCGTTTATGCTTGGAGTGTTTTTACTAATCCAATTGCAAAACAAAATGGTTGGGCAGAATCCTCAGTCGCTCTTGCATTTAGTATCGCTATTTTCTTCTTGGGAATGTCAGCCGCCTTTATGGGCAAAGTCGTTGAAAAAATAGGCCCTAGACTAACGGGAACTATTGCTAGCTTTCTTTACGGAACTGGAACCATTATGACTGGTTGGGCTATCCATCAAAATTCAATTTGGCTATTATATCTCTCATATGGTGTCATAGGCGGCTTAGGACTGGGAGCAGGATACGTTACCCCTGTATCAACAATTATTAAATGGTTTCCAGACAAACGCGGTTTAGCAACGGGGTTAGCTATTATGGGATTTGGTTTTGCAGCAATGCTGACTGGTCCTGTTGCTCAACAGCTAATGGCTAG
Organism: Microbispora sp. NPDC046933; assembly: GCF_040644635.1. Classification (NCBI taxonomy): domain Bacteria; kingdom Bacillati; phylum Actinomycetota; class Actinomycetes; order Streptosporangiales; family Streptosporangiaceae; genus Microbispora; species Microbispora sp. NPDC046933. The sequence goes on from NZ_JBEYWW010000118.1 coordinate 912, forward strand.
TGTTGGTCTTGAACAAACATTCTATCTCTTAGGAACATTTTATTTTGTTATTATGCTGCTCGCTGCACAGTTTATTGTTCGTCCAAATCTGGCACTATCAAGCACTACTGAAAATAGCATTTCTCAAAAAAAGGGAACACGTCTAACCCGAGGACCGGAGCTAACAGCTAACCAAGCCCTCAAAACTAAATCCTTCACTTTTCTTTGGATAATGTTATTTATCAATATTACATGCGGGATCGGCCTTGTCTCAGCTGCATCCCCCATGGCTCAAAGTATGACCGGCATGTCTGTCCAAACAGCCGCAATTATGGTTGGAATCATAGGCCTTTTCAATGGCTTTGGACGTTTGATATGGGCAACTTTGTCTGATTATATCGGGCGCCCTGCTACTTTCAGTACCATTTTTATTCTCGAAATTGTAATGCTTTCAGCCAAGCTCATCTTCAAACTACCGCTCCTATT
>NZ_JBEYWW010000119.1:0-1344 GCF_040644635.1 Microbispora sp. NPDC046933
GTAACATTCCGTTCATAGGTAAATATATGATAGACTATTTGTTTTGGGGGAACATCGTTTTAACAGTCATATTAATTCTCGCCTTGATTGTAATTCTTTTTTATCCTCGAGCCTATATGGATGTACAACTCACTTCAAATAATGGAGATTTAACTTTGAAGAAGTCGGCCATTGAAGGATTTGTAGGTGAAAAAGTAAAAGAAAATGATTACCTTAAAAACTCAAAAATCGCTGTTTCACTTTTTAAAAATAAGATAAAAATTGATGTAAAGGGTGAGATTGTTCCTCGAGTTGAAGTGGCCCAAAAAGCTCAAGTTCTGGAACAGGAAATCATTGAAGGGTTAAAAAGTTTCTTTGGATTGGAACATACGGTTAAACTTAAAGTAAAAGTCAATACATTAAGTAAAGACGATAACCCTAAACGACAACGTGTTATGTAGGAGGGATCAATGGATTATTTCGAAAAAAATCGATACCCGATTATAGGGGGAATCGTAGGTGCACTCATTGCTGTGTGTATCTTCACTATTGGATTTTGGAAAATGATTCTGGTTTTATTTTTAATTGGATTAGGAATTTATATTGGTCTATTTTTAAAGAGGACAGGAATCATTGATCTATTTATAAATCGTAAATAACATTATAAAAGGAGAATATTATGGTACAAGAAAACATGAAAGCATTTGGAACAATGGCAGAAAAAGAAACTCCTAAAACAAAGGAAACCCAACCAGAAATTAAGGGGACTTTGACTTATGAAGATAAAGTTGTGCAAAAGATTGTAGGTTTAGCATTAGAATCAGTGGATGGACTTCTTTCTGTAGAAGGTGGGTTCTTCTCAAACTTAACAGGAAAACTTATTAATACTGATGATGTTACAACAGGTGTTGACGTAGAAGTTGGGAAAACACAGGTTGCAGTAGACTTGAAAGTAGTTACAGAATATCGTAAGAATGTGCCTGATATTTATGAAAAAATTAAAGAAGTCATTCGTAAAGAGGTTGCGGCAATGACAGAATTGGAAGTTGTTGAAGTTAACGTAACAGTCACAGATATTAAAACGAAAGAGCAACAAAAAGAAGATGATGTAAGTATTCAAGATCGAGTGACTAGTGCGGCTCAAACAACTGGGAAATTCACCTCTGAACAAGTTGATAAAGTAAAAGACAAAGTAGAAGACAATACAGATAAAGAAGCTAGAGTTAAATAAATTTCTAGATAAATCCTGATGAACAAAGGCCTCTATTATGAGGCTTTTTTAGTAAGTGAGTTCAATTATATAGTTTTTTATTTAGATAGAAGTATCGAGTCAAATAAGGCTAAGGAGATCTTTCATGATAGATT
>NZ_JBEYWW010000120.1:0-1306 GCF_040644635.1 Microbispora sp. NPDC046933
TAAAAAGTCCGTATACCAAGCTGCTTATGGAACATTTCTTATTGTCTTATCTAGACTTGACGGATACTAAAATTCTTTCAGGCTTACAAGCACACGTGTACCCTCTCTATGACGAACTGAAAGACTTACGAGGTTTGAATGGGGTCAAAGACCACTTGTCTTATGTGAGAGCCAAGCGAGAAGACTACTCAAAGAAAAATATCACTAAGTATCTCAAAAAAGCAATCGAGCAATACCTACCCACGGTTAAAAGGCAGGACTTATGATGAGTGAAAAGTTAAAGACAATCAAAGAGCTTGCGGATGAAATAGGTGTTTCAAAGCAAGCTGTATGGCAAAAAATAAAAAAAGAATCGTCAATAGATTTACGTCAATTTACGTCAAAAAAAGGAAATACCGTTTACGTTGACGTTGATGGTCAAAAAGTTATTAAGAATGCTTTTTTTAACAAAACGTCAACTAAAAAACGTCAACAAAAAGTTTTTGTTGACGACAACGTGGATAATTCAGTTGATGACAATCCAGAGGGGAATGAAGAGATTTTATTTTTAAGGAATCTAGTGTCCGAACTCCAATCAGAAAAAAAAGATCTTCATAAGCTATTAGACCAGCAACAACGTCTAGCCTTACAGGATAAAAAAGTACTAGAAGAGTATAAATCAGAAATCAATGAATTGAAAGCTCTTAAAATGCCTCAGGAGGATATGAAAGATGGCTCGTCGATAAGGGGTGAGGCGCAGGAAGAAATCAATGAATTGAAAGCTCAATTGAGGTTATCAGAAAAAGAACGAAACAAGGCAAAAGAAAAAGAGCCGGTAAAAACAGAATCTAAAAAATGGTGGAAACTATGGAAATGAGGGGGATCAAATGAGTCATTCGGAACAAATGATTGAAAACCAGTTCATACAGATCTTAAGTGAGAAAGAAAATCAGTGGACTTATCGTCCGGACTTGAAGTCGGAAGAAGCACTTTGGCAAAACTTTAGAGGCCATTTGAACCGAATAAATTTAGCAGTATTGGAAGAGCAACTATTAACGGACAAAGAATTTAAGCAAGTCAAAGTCGAGTTTTCACGTTTGACCGGAACGCCTTTTTTAGCTTCTCAATGGCTTAGAGGAGAAAACGGGGTGGCTCAAGTTTTATTAGAGCGAGAAAATGGGAAAAAAGTGACTTTAGAAGCCTTTAGAAATAAGGATATCTCAGGAGGAACTAACTGGTGGGCCTGTCGAAGGACGTGCTCGACCGCTACCCGATCGAGCTGTCCGGCGGCATGAAGCAGCGGGTGGTCATGGTCGTCTCCACGCTG
>NZ_JBEYWW010000121.1:0-1292 GCF_040644635.1 Microbispora sp. NPDC046933
GGTGAAGAACCCCATCCGCTCAGCCATGGCGATACCTCTCGATCAGGTCGAGCAGCGCCGTGCCGCGCGGGCGCCGTCCCGGCAGGACGTCGCAGTAAAAGATCTCCAACGTGCGCCATGACCTTATAAAATTGCTTTTCAGTGATATGACGCTTTGGGCGAGAGGTTGACGGAAATAACCATTCAGAATTAAGATTTTGTTGGACCAGCCAATCATGATAAATCAATAAATCTTGTTTTACTGGTTTCAAATATAACGTATTCGCTTTTCCTGTCTTTTTATCATGAATAAAAGCCGTGCTTTTGATAGAACCATCTGGGTTAAAGACATCGGATTTTTTTAATGTCATGACATCACTCACACGGAGTAGTGTGGCCTTACCGACTTGGAAGATCGTATAGTTACGACGGCCAGCCCGAAAACTATCAAGTAACGTATCTTGCACCATTTTTAGAACGTTCGAATCTTTGATGGGAAGAACGATTTGTTGAACCATATAATTAGATATCCTTTCTCAATCATATCATAATTTTTTTCAGCTATAATAGCATAGCTAGACATCCAAGGGCCAGTCCACCAACCAATAATGCCATAAGTCTTAGCATATTTAATACGATAACCTAAAGCGATCAGGTAACTGAGATATTCTTTTTTATGATTTCCAGTATCTAATATTATTAATAGCCCCTCTGTTTTTAGTACACGTGTAGCTTCATCTAAGGCTTTGTATCGGTTCTGTTTTGGTTTAATATTATGAATTGCCATACTTGCGGTTACAAAGTCGTATTTCTTATTTTCAAAAGGTAGCTCTATCATATCCGCAGTTTTTAAATCAGATCTATTTTCTAGATTTTTTTCCTGTAAAAGCTGTTGTGTGCTTTTAAAACTATTATTGGATTGATCCCTATTTTTCCATAGATCTATTCCGGTCACATGTCCTTCGCTTGATATTTTAGAGGCGAACTTTATCAGTACAAGTCCATGTCCGGTCCCTAAATCTAGTATAATACTATCTTCTGGGATCACTAAAACAATATCCATTAGATAAGGGAATGTGAAATAATTAATAATGTAATTGACCTTTTTAAATTGTTTGAAAATTCTTGTATTTTTTTTTTTGGAGTATACTGATATTATCCAAAATATAAGAAAGGACGTAAGAACTATGTACATCAATCTTATTAATCTAAAACGTTGGTGTCTGCTCATCTATTCAATCTTTTCTGCGGTTGTTACAGTAATTTATATCATGTTTAATTCCACTTTTTATAAATTAGATTTGGTTAGATAT
>NZ_JBEYWW010000122.1:0-1257 GCF_040644635.1 Microbispora sp. NPDC046933
TGATGTGCCTCGGGTTCTGTGGAGTCGGCTTGGTTGGCCGTCATGCCAGCTGGGTGTTTGCGTAGAGCATCTCGTATTCGACCGGAGTGCGCATCCCCAGGGCGCTGTGGCGTCGTTGGCGGTTGTGGAAGATCTCCAGGTACTCGAAGATCGCGTTCGCCAGCTCGATGCGAGTGTTCCACCGCCGCCGATTAAGCAATTCGGTCTGCATCCGGCCCCAGAACGACTCGATGACCGCATTGTCGAAGCAGTCGCCGATCGACCCCATCGACGGCACCAGCCCCGAAGCCTTGGCCCGCTCAGTGAACGCCCAGGAGGTGTATTGGACCCCGTGGTCGGAGTGGATCACCGTCCCGGCCTGCGGGTTCCGGTTGTGGATGGCCATGCCGAGCGCGTTGGTGACCAGGGTGGCGGTCTGCGTGGAGTCGATGGACCAGCCCACCACCCGCCGGGAGTAGGCATCCAGCACGACGCAGCAGTAGACCTTGCCCTCCCGGGTCGGGTGCTCGGTGATATCGGTGACCCACAACTGATCCGGGCCGGAGCGGGCGAACAGCCGGTCGACCATGTCGGTGGCAGTCGGCACCTGCGGAACCGGGCGCCGGCGGCGGTTACCGGGCAGCCCCTTGATGCCCGCGCGGTGCATCAGCATCGTCACCTGGCCGTGCCCGACCGCGATGCCCCGGCCGAGGGTGAGCTCGGCATGCACGCGGCGGGCGCCGTAGACGCCGCGGGAGGCGGCGTGGGCCTGCCGGATCACCTCGGTCAGCCAGGCGTGCCGCACCGATCGCGGCGACGGCGGGCGAGAGCGCCAGGCGTAGTAGCCCGACTCCGACACACCCATCACCCGGCAGCACACCTGCACCGGCAGCCCTTCACCGGCCATCACCGCGATGGCCTCAAACCGCCTTTTGGGGACACCACCTCTCGCAGCAGCTCATTGGCCCGCCGCGTCACCGCCAGCTCGGTCTCCAGCTCGGCGATCCGGCGCCGGGCGGCCACCAGTTCGGCCTGGTCGCTGGAGGTGATGCCAGGCTCCAGTCCTGCGTCGATGCGGTCTTGTCTGCGCCAGTTGTAGATGGTCTGGTCGCTGATCTGCAGATCGGCGGCCACCTGTTGCACGGTGCGGCCGGCCTTCAGCAGGTCCAGGACTTTGCGACGGAACTCGGGGGGATAGCTCCTCGGCATGCTGACCTCTCTCGGGGTTCAGGCATGCCAGTCAACCAAAGTGACTCCATGAAAGCCGGTGAACATCAC
>NZ_JBEYWW010000123.1:0-1257 GCF_040644635.1 Microbispora sp. NPDC046933
AGTTACGATATACTTTACAGTATCATCACCATTTATTACCTTAGGAGTCTTATTTGTAATCCTCATATAAACTTTAAAAATTCTGTATCCTGTATTCACAATAACTAATTTTGCCAACGTTGGTAATCTAAACATTTTTATCTCCTTATTTGGTAGATTGCAAATTTAATCCGAATTTTTGGACAAATTTGTCAGCATAACCTGATACGGTGTTTGCCAGTCGAGTATTTTAAGCGGTCGCTGGTTAATTTGGAGTAACGTCGTCGTTAAATTTTGAGCACTAATGTGCTCAAAACGAGTCCATTTAGGATAAAAATAACGTATATTCCGATTAAAGCGTTCATTACTACCACGTTCAGCTGGAGTATAAGCATGGCAGTAATAGGTCTTAATACCATATTGTGATTCAAGTGATACTAGCCCACTAAACTCAGTGCCACAGTCCACAGTAAAGCTGTGCACCGGACCATTAAAAGTGGTTAGGAACTTAGTTAGTGCTTCATTAACAGTCGCTGTCGTCCGATCTTTTAACCAGTATGCCCAAAGGAACCGTGATTTGCGATCGATTAAAGTTAATAAAACTGCCTTACTATGCCCACGAGGACCAACGACTGTATCTAGTTCAAAATCGCCGATGCGATTACGTTGATTAATCATCATTGGACGCTGTTCAATTGATCGCCCTAAAGATTGATTATATTTGGATCGTTGGTCAACGTTACGCCATGTTCAGGTAGATCATTCAAGGAGAAACCAATTCTCCCCTGATTTAGCCAATTATAAATAGATTTAGTAGCTAGTTTAAATTCGTGAGCAATCATTCCTGGTGACCAGCTTAGACGTAAATGGTTGAGAATTTTTTGCTTTAACTCATCGCTCAGCATAGTTTTCCGACCACATCGTGATCGCTTGTATTCGGCATCTGTTTGTGCTAATTCAGCCTGATAAGGTTGACATCGAGATAATTCATAAGAAATTGTTGACGGTGATCGGTTCAGCTGAACGCCCATTTGGATATTGGATAGCCCTAGTTCACAAAAGGTTTCGATTTTAATTCGTTCGGAATAGGTTATACTATACTATACAAAAGATCAGCTCCTAAAAGATGGGTTTGTGGTAAACACCATTTTAAAGGAAGCTGATCTTTTTATCCGAACAGCGTTCGGATTAATTTTACAATCTACCCTATATCTATTATAACATAAATAAATAAACAATTAATTAAATAAACAAATAAATTGTTTATTTAATTACCCG
>NZ_JBEYWW010000124.1:0-1234 GCF_040644635.1 Microbispora sp. NPDC046933
AAACATTTTGAGTGGGGTTTTATCCATTTTGGCAATGCTGGTAATTAAAGAATTATGCTCCACTACTTTTCGTTTTGATAATTCGTTCAAGATTTGCACCTGCTTCTGATTTTGTTCATTTTTTGGTATACTAGACATAGAAATACGCTCCTTTGAGTGTTTTTAGATACGCATGAAGATTCTCTCGACGAAAAGTGTTTCTTCATGCTTTTATTATACCATAATACATGGAGAAGATAATAGACATTCTCCATGTATAAACAGTTTTTTCTCCATATATAAACAGTTTTTTCTCCATATATAAACAGTTTTTTCTCCACATATTATTCTTTAACCCCTTGAAAACACTCACTTTTTTTTGACGCAAAAGAAGAAAAGATTAAAATATATATGATAAATTAATATAGGCTTCGCCTTTTTTTATTTTTTTCAAAAATTTAAAATCAAAAGTCAAAATCATCCCGTAAGCAAACAGACTAATCAATATAGAATTTGATCAGTCTGTTTGTATCGGTTATTTATAAATCTTCTGTTTTTATTTCATAATATCCCTCGTAATAATAACTCGCATCAATTCCTTTAAAGAATTGTTCTTTTCCTAAATCATCGGTTAAAGCCTTTTGAATCAAATATTTTAATTCATTGGTGCTGACTGTACTACGGATCATGGCATTTAAATATTCATCCTTATCAATTTGATTCCAATCGACAATTTTGTGTAGTTTATTTTTAAGAATTAAATCCAACCAGATACGAGTGGCTCGTCCATTGCCTTCCCTAAAAGGATGCGCCACATTCATATCCGAGTACTTATCAATAATTTCATCAAATGTTTCTTGAGGTAATTTATCAATATATTCAAGTGTTTGCGCTAAAAAAATACGTGGCGCAAATTGAAAGTTTCCTTTCGCAATATTCACTTCTCGAATTTTTCCTGCAAAGTCGTAAATATCTTGGAATAAAAACTGATGAATATCAGATAAGCCTTGAAACGTCCCAATTTCCAGATCCTCTATTTTGCCAGACTCAAACAATTCTTTGGCTCTTTTTTTCGTTAATAACTCTTCTTGTTTGGCTAATTCTGCTGAATTTGTTAAGCCTAATTTATTATCTAAAACCAAAATATCCCCTCACTCTCTATTTTTTCGGAAAGATTCTTTTGAAAATTTTTGGACGTTGATCAAACCATGTTGAAGCGGTATACATTAATCGCGGGCAAGGGGGAGATCCGGGT
>NZ_JBEYWW010000125.1:0-1225 GCF_040644635.1 Microbispora sp. NPDC046933
GAGCAATGCTTAGAACCTGTGGATCTTCAGGGAAGGGGTGTACCTTCCCGATGATCATGTAGGTCTCATGCATGACCGACGCGCCAACGTCGGTCGGGAAGGCACACCCGTGCTCACCGTAGTCCCTGACCCCGCTGACGGCGACCGCCACATCACAGACGCCCCGATCTCCTCCTCGCTGATCGACGAGATCGTCCGAGAAGGCGCCCGCCGCATGCTCGCCGAAGCGCTCAAAGCCGAGGTCGACGCCTACATCGCCCAGTTCGCCGATCAACATGACGACGATGGCCGCCGCCTGGTGGTGCGCAACGGCTACCACCAGCCGCGCCAGGTGCTCACCGCGGCCGGCGCGATCGAGGTAAAGGCGCCCCGCGTCAACGACAAGCGCATCGATGAGGTCACCGGCGAGCGTAAGCGCTTCTCCTCGGCGATCCTGCCGCCCTGGGCACGCAGAACCGCGAAGATCACCGAGGTGCTGCCGCTGCTCTACCTGCACGGCCTGTCCTCCGGAGACTTCGTGCCGGCGCTGGGGCAGTTCCTCGGCACTACGGCCGGGCTGTCCGCGCCGGTCATCACGAAGCTGACCGAGCAGTGGAAGGCCGAACAACGCGCCTTCGCCGACCGCGACCTGTCGGCCGTGGACTACGTCTACCTGTGGGCCGACGGCGTGCACGTCAACGTCCGCCTGGAAGAACACCGTTTGTGCCTGCTGGTGATGATCGGCGTGCGTGCTGACGGCCGCAAGGAACTCATCGCACTGGCCGACGGCTACCGCGAGTCGACCGAGTCGTGGGCCGACCTGCTGCGCGACTGCAAACGGCGGGGGATGCGCGCGCCGGTGCTGGCCGTCGGGGACGGCGCGCTGGGATTCTGGGCCGCACTCGGTGAGGTGTTTCCGCAGGCCAGGGCCCAGAGGTGCTGGTTTCACAAAATCGCTAACGTGCTGTCGGCGCTACCGAAGTCCGCCCAGAGCGGCGCGAAGAAGGCCCTGGCGGAGATCTGGAACGCCGAGGACAAGGACCACGCGTTGGCGGCGGTGAAGGAGTTCCAGACCGCTTACGGGGCCAAGTACGGCAAGGCCGTGGCCAAGGTCGTCGATGACGTGGACGAGCTGCTGGCCTTCTACGACTTTCCAGCCGAGCATTGGGTGCATCTGCGCACGACCAACCCGATCGAGTCGACGTTCGCCACCGTGCGGCACCGCACCAAGGTCACCAAGGGCCCC
>NZ_JBEYWW010000126.1:0-1222 GCF_040644635.1 Microbispora sp. NPDC046933
GCGAAGGTGAGAACTTAAGCGCCGGTAAACGGCGGTGGTAACTATAACCATCCTAAGGTAGCGAAATTCCTTGTCGGGTAAGTTCCGACCTGCACGAATGGCGTAACGACTTCCCCGCTGTCTCAACCACAGGCCCGGTGAAATTGCAGTACGAGTAAAGATGCTCGTTTCGCGCAGCAGGACGGAAAGACCCCGGGACCTTCACTACAGCTTGACATTGGCGTTTGGAGCGTCTTGTGTAGGATAGGTGGGAGACTGGGAAGCGGTGACGCTAGTTACCGTGGAGTCATTGGTGAAATACCACTCTGGTCGTTTTGGACGTCTAACCCGCGCCCGTGGATCCGGGTGGGGGACAGTGTCTGGTGGGTAGTTTAACTGGGGCGGTTGCCTCCTAAAAGGTAACGGAGGCGCCCAAAGGTTCCCTCAGCCTGGTTGGCAATCAGGTGTCGAGTGTAAGTGCACAAGGGAGCTTGACTGTGAGACTGACGGGTCGAGCAGGAGCGAAAGCTGGGACTAGTGATCCGGCATCGGCGTGTGGAAGCGGTGTCGCTCAACGGCTAAAAGGTACCCCGGGGATAACAGGCTGATCTTCCCCAAGAGTCCATATCGACGGGATGGTTTGGCACCTCGATGTCGGCTCGTCGCATCCTGGGGCTGGAGTAGGTCCCAAGGGTTGGGCTGTTCGCCCATTAAAGCGGTACGCGAGCTGGGTTTAGAACGTCGCGAGACAGTTCGGTCCCTATCCGCTGCGCGCGCAGGAGACTTGCGAGGGGCTGTCCCTAGTACGAGAGGACCGGGACGGACGAACCTCTGGTGTGCCAGTTGTTCCGCCAGGAGCACGGCTGGTTGGCTACGTTCGGTAGGGATAACCGCTGAAAGCATCTAAGCGGGAAGCTCGCCTCAAGATGAGGTCTCCCACCACGAGAGTGGGTAAGGCCCCCTAGAGATGATGGGGTTGATAGGCCGGAAGTGGAAGCGCAGTAATGTGTGGAGCTGACCGGTACTAATAGGCCGAGGACTTGACCATGATGTGCTCGCGTTCACTATGTGATCTCAGAGACAGCAACCGCGGTTAGTTGGTTGTGTGTTTCGTGGGGTTACGGCGGTCATAGCGGCAGGGAAACACCCGGTTACATTCCGAACCCGGAAGTTAAGCCTGCCAGCGCCGATGGTACTGCACCGGGGACGGTGTGGGAGAGTAGGACACCGCCGGACAATCTTT
>NZ_JBEYWW010000127.1:0-1203 GCF_040644635.1 Microbispora sp. NPDC046933
AGTTTGTCTATATTTCAGTTGAATAAGCTGTTCTTTAGACATATCCATGATTTCTACCTCTTTTGCTTCTTCCTCAATGCTTTCAAATAGTTCACTTACTGGAACTAAAAGAGCATTAGATATTGAGGCTAAAGTATCTAAACTAACATCCGTTCCATTTTCTATTCTCTGAACCGTTCTAACAGTTATATTTGCTTTTTCAGCCAGTACTTCTTGCGTCCAACCTCTTTTTTTTCTTAACTCAGCAACTCTATATTTATTCATGAATATATAATAAACTATTTTTTTAAACATGTACACGACAGATAGACGACAAAAGAACGACAATCTACCGACACAAAGGTAAAACAACAGTTTTGGAGGAAATAATAAAAGCAGTAATCATACTAAAAACTGCTTTTATTATTGTTTTATTTTTCATGTTACTTTGTTTTGGACTTTTTATTCTTTAGTTTTTTATATTCTTTATTGATGACGTTAAGTCAAGTTTTTAGAGTAACAAACGTAGAATTTTAATCTATTTATTTTAAGCACTTACCTTTTCAAATTGATTAGGTGTAAGATACCCTAAACTTTGATGGATTCGTTTTGAATTATAAAAGGCTTCGATGTACCAGAAAATACTCTGATAGGCTTCTTCAAAGTTCTTATATTTAAATTGATACACCCACTCTCTTTTTAAATGTCCATGCCAAGATTCAAGACTGGCATTATGATAAGGGTATCCCCTTCGACTGAAAGAGTGAGTCATCCCATAATACTTAAGCAACTCTTCATACTCTAGACTCGTATACTGGCTTCCTTGGTCAGAATGAAGAATAACAGCTTCTGGATAGTCTTGTGATTTAATGGCCTTATTTAAAGTTCTTTGCACTAATTCTACAGTCATTCGCTTGCCCAAATCCCAAGCAATGACTTTTTTAGTATAACGATCCATAATGGTTGAGAGATAAGCCCATACTTGGTGAGTAGGAATATAAGTAATGTCGGTTGACCAAACCTTATTTTTCTTTGTAGGTTCAGTCTGTATGAGATTTTTTCGATTGATGTGATCACTTAGTGAGTATCCAGGCTTAAATTTCTTAATGACTACAGACTTGAGTTGAAGTTGCTTCATTAGCTTCTGTACCAGTTTTAACCCGACTTTTTCCCCTTGTTTAAGTAGAAGATGATGAATTTTAGGAGCACCATAGATTCCTCGGT
>NZ_JBEYWW010000128.1:0-1140 GCF_040644635.1 Microbispora sp. NPDC046933
CGGCGGGTACGACCGACCAGGTGACATCGGCGCTGGAGGGGGTGGCGAAGGCGACCAAGGCGACCAGAACGGCCACGCCGACAGCCTGGAAGACGGCGAGGAGGGCGAGGACGCCCCGCGAACGGCTCCTGGTCGACAACGGTCTCTCCTGTCTCATCGTGAGCGTCCGGGACGTGTGCCAGGCTGGCACAAGATCCCGGACGCACACAGCGGGCGGTGGCGTCCTGCCCTCCGGCCCAGGACGCCACAGTGGGCGGTGGCGTCCTGCCCTTCGGTTCAGGACTGGTTGAACAGCGACAGCGTCAGGGTGGAGTGGTACTCGCCTGCGGCGACGTCGACGGGGGTGCGCAGGGCGAGGTCGGCGTTGACCTTCGAGGTGCCGATCTCGTCGGCGGAGTTGGCGGTCGACACCAGCAGCTCCTGGCCCTCCAGACCCACTGTGGGGGCCCCCGAGCCGTCGGAGATGACACTGGAGACGGGCTCACCGGCCGACACCGCCCCGGTGGAGGAGTCGCTCAGCAGACGCGGCTTCCAGCCCAGGTACTCCGGGCCGATGGTCTTGGCCGGGTCGTCGGCCGCGACGAACTGGCTCGCCTGGCCGACGACCGCCCAGTACTCGCCCTCGGGGATCTCCTCAGGGCTGCGGGTGTCGGTCACCGTGACCGTCGGCAGGGTTCCGATGAACTGGCGGGCGGCGGCGTTGGACCCGTTCTCCTGCAGGGACACCCCGTTGTTGTCGGCCACGGTCATCGAGAGCTGACCGGGAGTGGTGGTGGGCTGGATGTTCACCGACACGTCGATGCCGCTGCCGGGGTCGTCGTCCGCCAGTGCGGGACCGGCCACGCCGGCACCGGCGAGCGCGACGCCGAGCACGGCCGCGGCGAGTAGCTGGGTAGTCCTGTTGATTCTCATGTGATCGCTCCATTTATGGGGGGCGGGGCCGGCCGGCTGATCGGCCGGCCGGCCCCGGTTGTGCTATGGCGGTGACCCCGTCGCGGGGACCGTGGTCACCGCCGGTGCGGTCAGCGGCAGCCGACCGCGGTGTGAGCAGCTCAGCGGCAGCTGGCCGCGGTGTAGGCCGCGTCGTAGGACGTGGTGACCTGCTTGCCGCCGATCGTCGCGGTTCCGGTCACGGTGACC
>NZ_JBEYWW010000129.1:0-1127 GCF_040644635.1 Microbispora sp. NPDC046933
GTGGGCTGTTTTACATCTATTTATCGTGTGTTAATTGCTTAATTATATTTTCCGAGTAAACAATTTTTGGATAACTCTGGCGATGATGGGCTTCATTATCTTCAATGCGGCTTGGAATGCGAAAAAACGGGGGCCGGGGATTGACCATGCATTAGCCATTTCGTTATTAGCCATTTTTGTTAGTACGGGGGTAACACTCGGCGTCCTCGTGCTATCTGGTGCGATTAAGTTTGTGCCATCGCAAATGATTCCCATTTCTGGTATGATTGCGTCGAATTCAATGGTCGCAATTGGGCTGGCTTATCGCAGCCTCAATAGTCAGTTTCATGACCAGCGGCAAGGTGTGCTTGAACGGTTGGCGTTAGGGGCTGGTCTACTTGATGCTTCGATTGCCATCGTGCGTGAAGCGATTCGTACGGGGATGTCACCAACCATTGATTCGGCAAAGACTGTGGGTCTAGTCAATCTGCCAGGGATGATGTCCGGTTTGATCTTTGCAGGGGTCGATCCAGTACGGGCCATTAAGTATCAAATTATGGTCACGTTCATGCTCTTATCAGCGACTAGTTTGGGGTCAATCATTGCGTGCTATTTAGCTTACCGTAATTTCTATAATGAACAAAAACAGTTGAAGTAATGACTCCTGATTGCAGTCCCGCGGGGAGTCCTTTATGATGGAAGCTGAAATAAAACTTAATGCGGGGGTATTGATGTGAATGACGCAGTGGTTTGGGTTCCAGTTCCAGCAATGTTTTACTGAAGCTGGTTAGTACCAATTATATTTGGAACCATTTTTGGTTGGCGTTATCATCGCGATAAGGTTCGCCTAGGTAACGGTATTTGGTTTTCGCTATTTTTCTATTCGTTTTTAACCATGCTGGCGATTGCAATTTTAGGTAGCAATATCCACTGGTTGATCATTATCAGTGGAACGTTGTTTGTGTTGCTGATCCTGTTGATTGGGCTGATTTTTACCTTACAAGCTTTCTTGCTCTTATGGAATGCATGGATCATGTGGCGTCATGAGAGTCATACGTTGGCGAATATGCTGACCTTGTACTTGGGACTGGCCATTCTGATTTTGCCATTTTTAGGCAATCTGTTGAGTAGTCATGTGCCGCAGCCCG
>NZ_JBEYWW010000130.1:0-1110 GCF_040644635.1 Microbispora sp. NPDC046933
ATATAGACAAACTATAACCGTCTCAATTACTTTATTGGTTATAGCAGCTATACTTTTGGTTATGTCAATTTTAGGTGTTGAAATTAATGAATTAGCATCTGGCTATAATACTACACTTTCTTGGCTGGCATGGGTAAGTTTATTATTATTGTTAATAGGTCTAGCAAATTATTATTTAGGAGTTAAATTAAATGAAATGCTTGACCAAAAGTACCCTCTTACTAAGGGCATAAAATTAAAAGAAAAAAAAGAACGCTTTGAAAACTTTTGGCAATTTTTTTCAATTTATTGGTGGATGATTTTCCCAATTTTTGGTTTTATAACTTGGTTCATTTCTTTCTTTAATAATCTATAAAGTTTTTGTTATCGAGCGGAGAGACAATATAATGATTAAAAAAAAGTCACATTTTTTTGTAGCTTTTTTTGGCTTTACCATGGTAAACCCGTTGCTTGCCCAGTCTTGAAAAAGTTACTGGCAAGCAACGGGTTTGTGTACACAACCCTCAAAAAGTAACGTTACGTACATTTTTGTTTAGGAGTACCTAATACAATACCCTTTAAAAAGAGTGTTTTGAATAAAACTCGCTTTCGCTCGTGGTAACGTTGAATGGATAAATTTTTTATCTCATATTTTAAAAAATAAATTGATAAATTGAGATTTTAATGTTGACAAAAAATTTAAAATTAAGAAATCCAGAGGATAGAAAAGCTCAAACACAAAGATAAGTCTTGAAAATAAAATAAAAAAAGAATATTATAAAATTATCTATAATAAGATTCCCGAACTAATTAAAATACCTTCAATCAATGAGATTATACCACTCAATAGAAAGAGACTACTATGGGATTTGGATTTAACTTTAAGGATTACAATGATCGTTTAACATTCAAAAAATCAACGCTCAAGGATGTAAAACAAACTCTAGATGAACGAGATTTTGTAAAAGCCGAAATATCCAAAAAAGAAAAGAAGTTAGTTAAAAAGTAATAGAACAATAGGGATTTGGGCACTTCCAAAATCAACATAAAATTCAAATAAGCGTCAACACATGGTTTTGAGTTTTTATTTTTTTGAGCAAGTGAGTACCCACTTGCTATGACCGCGAGAGC
>NZ_JBEYWW010000131.1:0-1091 GCF_040644635.1 Microbispora sp. NPDC046933
ACTAGGGCGCGTATCGGGTTGTGATCAATATTTGGGATTCGCCCTTGCGGCAGGGTCTGATCCGGTAGGTCGTCGTGTATGACGCGGGCCCAGCTGACAGACGAAGAGTGGGAGTTCATCGAGCCTTACCTGCCGATCGGCAGGTTCGGCCCGTACCCCGAGCGGCTGCGGCAGCAGTTCGAGGGCGTGATCTGGCGGTTCAAGACGGGCGGGCAGTGGCGGGAGATGCCGCAGGAGTTCGGCGCCTGGCCGACCGTCCACAACCGCTTCCGGCAGTGGAGGGATGCCGGCGTCTTCGAAGCCCTGCTGGAAGGGGCGATCGCGGAAGCCGCCAAACGCGGCGAGGTGGACTTATCCCTGGTCAGCGTGGACTCCACCACCGCCCGGGCTCATCACGACGCCGCCGGAATGCACCTGGGCCACGACCTTTTCACCGCGCTGGAGAAGGCCGTCGAAGAACAAAAGGGGGCGATCCGAAAGGACACCAGGAGCACAACGCCGCAAACGACCCCAGAGCAGAAGAACGGCGACGTACCCGGCACCGGCGCAAGCTCCGGCTGAAAGCCGCCCTGCTCGGACGCTCCAGAGGCGGGCAAACCAGCAAGATCCACCTTGCGGCCGACCGCAGGTGCCGTCCGCTGGCGTTCGTCTTGACCGCAGGGCAGGCCGCCGACAGCCCGCAATTTATCCCCGTGCTGAAGAAAGTACGCGTCCGGGTGCCCGTCGGCCGTCCCCGCACCCGGCCCGGCGCGGTCGCCGGCGACAAGGCCTACTCCTCCCGCGGCAACCGCGCCTACCTACGGAAACGGCGTATCAAGGCGGTCATCCCAGAGAAGAGGGACCAGGCCGCCAACCGGAAGAAGAAGGGCAGCAAGGGCGGCCGGCCCGTCAACCACGACACCGACCTCTACAAGGAGCGCAACACCGTCGAACGCCTGATCAACAAGCTGAAGGCCTGGCGAGGCATCGCCACCCGCTACGACAAGACCCCCGCGAGCTACCTCGCCGGCCTCCACCTCCGCGCCGCGATGATCTGGATCAAAGACCTCACCCGGACCACCCCTTGATCACAACCAAATACACGCCCTAGG
>NZ_JBEYWW010000132.1:0-1091 GCF_040644635.1 Microbispora sp. NPDC046933
ACCGAGGAATCTATGGTGCTCCTAAAATTCATCATCTTCTACTTAAACAAGGGGAAAAAGTCGGGTTAAAACTGGTACAGAAGCTAATGAAGCAAGTTCTCCGGTTATTTGTGTTTGACTTGAACGCATCCATTCTACTAACTCTGCTTTGACAACTGGTCGATTCATCATGGGGTTACTTGTACGTTTATATGTTTCAACCATTTTTAAAGATGGACTCCTTTTTCAACTAATTTTTCTAATTCACTCAATCGATTTTCAAAAAGCTCAAAGGCAGCATCTAAATAATCGGTAGATTCCATATCAACTCCAGCTTTGGCAATTACTTCTAAAGGATAAGCTGAGGAACCTGCCTTCAAATATTCAAGATATTTTTGACGATCCTCAGTTGAACCATGAACAACTTTTTCAGCTAAGAAAGTTGCCGCAGCAAAACCTGTTGCGTATTGAAAAACATAGAAATTATAATAAAAATGCGGAATTCTAGCCCATTCATACTGAATTTCTGGATTTTCTTTGACTGCTAAATTATAGTATTTTTCATTTATTTCGCCATAAAGTGAGTTTAAGTATTCACTTGTTAAAACTTCACCGGCAGCATCTGCTTCATGAATTTTTTGTTCAAATTCGGCAAATTGACTCTGACGGAAAACAGTTCCACGGAAACTATCAAGCCAGTGGTTCAAAAGGGCGAAGCGCTCCTTATCATCTTTACTTTCCTTTAATAAAGTTTCAGTTAAAATATTTTCATTTGTAGTTGAGGCAATTTCAGCTAAAAAGATTGGATAATCCCCATAAACATATGGTTGGTTTTCACGCGTGAAAGCACTATGCATTGAGTGCCCCATTTCATGAACTAAAGTAAAAAGATCATCTAACGTTTCTTGCCAATTTAGAAGCATAAAAGCATTGGTATCATAAGATCCACCTGAATAAGCACCCGAACGTTTTCCGATATTTTCTTCGACATCAATCCATCTTTGTTCAAAAGCTGCTTTAACTTTTCCTTTATATTCTTTACCAAATATCGCTAAAACTTCTTCTGCTTTTTTCACTCCATCTTCATAGTTAAATTTATAATCTAAATTAGA
>NZ_JBEYWW010000133.1:0-1084 GCF_040644635.1 Microbispora sp. NPDC046933
GATGACCGGTCGTTGCAGGTCCGCCAGGCCGACGCGCTGATCGCGCTGCTGGAGCAGAAGATCGCCGCCGAGCTTCTGGTCCTGGTCAACGCCGAATCCCTCCCCGCCGACCCCGAGGACGCCACTCCCACCGACAGCACCCACGCCGACGACACGAGCGACCCCGGCGATACCGAGGACAGTGGCGACAACGACACCAGCGACGCAGGCACTAGCGACGCTGGTGACCTCGACACCGGCACCCCCAACACCGGCACCCCCGGCGACACCGGTGCCAGCGAGGACAGCGGTGACTGCGACCCCCGCGACACCGGAAGCGCCGACAACCCGGGCGATGCCAGTGCAGAGGCCGGGGCCGGTCAGCAGCGGGCCGGTGAGCGCGGGCCGAACGACACCGCGAGTGCCGCCTCTGCCGAGGGCGGCGACGCCGCGCCCGCCAAGGGCGGAGACTGCGACCGTGGTGCGGTCCGCATGGGAGCAAGGCACGCCAGGCGCGCAGCAGCATGGCCCGCATTCGGCGGTAGCGCGCCACCGCGTGCAGCGCCTCCGCATGCAGCGCCTCCGCGCACAGTGCAGCCGGATCCTCCTCCCGAGGACGCCGCTGTGCGTCACACCCACGCCGGGCACCGGCCTGCGGCGGACTGTCGGCGTGGGCAGGGCACACCTGGGGACCACAGCGACATGCGCTGTGGGCACTGCCGCCATGAGCCGGGCCGCCATCAACCAGGCCGCGAGGGGCCGAGCTGCGTGGAGCCGGGCCGTGCTCAGCACGACGCGGCGGATGGCCGGAGCGCGTGCGGGTGCGGCCAGGCGCGGTGCTCGTCCACGGCGGCGGAGACACCGGGAACGCCCCCTGAGCAGCTGGCGGAGGCACTGTCGGCAGGGACGGCACAGGGAGCAGCGTCACAGGGATCGGGACCGGGGGCGTCGCCGGGATCGGCAGCGGGGGCGGCGCGGGAGGCGCTCCTGGGGTCGGCGGGGGCGCTGTCGGGGGCGGTGCTGGGTGCGGCGCCGGGGTTGTTGCTGGCGACCGGGCAGATGCTGCCGGTCTCCAGCGTGCACCGCCTGGCCCGCACCAGCACCC
>NZ_JBEYWW010000134.1:0-1069 GCF_040644635.1 Microbispora sp. NPDC046933
ATTCTCACCTCTTGTCCGGGTAAAACTTCAATTGATAATTGATGTTCGTCAATGATATTTTGAACTTCCTTAACTTTTTTCAAAATAAGCGGTGATTCATTATTAAATTGAGGATTATGATGAGGAGTCGCAGTGATAGTTGTTATCCCTTCGTCAATTGCTGATTTCAGCATTGTCAGAGTATCTCCAGAAGTTTTAGCTCCATCATCTATACCCGGTAAAATATGGCAATGAATATCAATCATTTGCTCTCCTCTTCTACAAATTTCTGTCTTTTATTTGATTCAAGTTTATTCCAATTACTCTACTCCGTAGTAGTAATACGACGGTGAGTCAGAAGAGTCTACCCCATGCAAAACAACTCCTAATATATTTGCATTAACTTGTTCCAGCATTTTTTTTGTTTTTGCTAAACTCTCTTTTTTTGTTTCATAGGCACGTACAACAATAACCACTCCTCCTACATAACTACTCAAAATTTGAGCATCAGTAACTGCAGAGAGAGGTGGAGTATCAATCAAAACAACATCAAAGAAATCGGACACAGAGTCAATCAAATTCTTCATTGCACTAGATGCTAATAATTCCGCTGGATTAGGTGGAATTGGACCAGAGGTAATTATTGTAAGATTTTCAGAAAGTCTTGTCCCTTGTATGGCATCTTCAATCGAAGATTGATGCATTAAAATATTGGTTAACCCTACTCTATTTTGTACTTTAAAAGTAATGTTAACAGTCGGTTTACGAAGATCACTATCAATTAAAAGTACTTTTTTACCTTGTTGTGCAAAAGCAACAGCTATATTAGCACTCGAGGTTGATTTACCTGCAGCTGCTTCTGAAGATGTTACTAGAAAACTTTTAATCCCTTGATCCGCCATTTTAAAATCAATGGTCGTACGAATCGTACGATATTGTTCAGAAATAGGTGATTGAGGATTGACACTGGTAATAATATAACGATTGTTGTCTATGCTTCTTTTATTTTTAGCCATCCTGAACTCCTATCTTTTATTCCTTTTTGATGATCTATTTACTTTATGGTCGCTAGGCGGACTTGACTTAGTTC
>NZ_JBEYWW010000135.1:0-1069 GCF_040644635.1 Microbispora sp. NPDC046933
TCTTCGTCGAGGACGTGAACAACCACAGATTCCGCTACCACCTGCTCCGGCTCCAGGCGATGGCCGGCCTGACCGAGCAGGATGTCGAGGAACTCGGCGAGCTCGGTCGGCTGGTGTTCCAGAACGGCCAGACGCCGAACCAGGCGGCGGACCAGGCGGCCAAGATCGCCGGCCGACCCGATGCCAGTCCACTGGCCATCACCATCGCCGGCATCGTCTGAGCTTCCCCCGCTGCACGGGAGGCGTTGATTACCTGGTCAGGACGGGTGTGGGTGGTTCGACGGTCACCGGTTCGGCCGTCGCCTGGTCGGCGTAGAACTTCGCCTCGTACTCGTCGGGGCTGAGCCAGCCCAGGCGCTTCTGGATGCGGCGGGTGTTGTACCAGCCGTCGATGTAGGCGAACAGGGCCAGGTCGGCGTCAGTGCGGGTCTCGAAGGTCGTGCGACGCACGCACTCGGTCTTCAGCACGCTCCAGAAGTTCTCGGCGAGGGCGTTGTCGAACGAGTCCCCCACGCTTCCCATGCTCGGCTCGATTCCCGCCTTCAGCAGTGGGTCTGTACGGTCTTCGGTGTAACTCCCGATCAAGAGAGAACACCTGATGAGCGACGTGATCGTCTCCGCGGAGGCGGTTGAGGAAGTCCGGCCGGTCGAGCTCGCGCCGGACGTACTGGACGAGCAGTTGATCGGGCAGTTGGTCGACCGGGCCCGCGCCGGAGGCGTCAAACTGACCGGCGAGGGCGGGCTCCTGCAGCAGCTCACCAAACGCGTCCTGGAGGCCGCCCTGGAGGGCGAGATCACCGACCACCTCGGCTACGAGAAGCACGACCCGGCCGGCGCCGGCTCGGGGAACTCCCGCAACGGCACCCGCTCGAAGACCGTGGTCACCGACGTAGGGCCGGTCGAGATCGACGTGCCCCGCGATCGGGAGGGCAGCTTCGAGCCGCAGATCGTGCGCAAGCGCCAGCGGCGGCTGACCGGCGTCGACGAGATGGTGCTGTCACTGTCCGCCCGGGGCCTGACACACGGTGAGATCTCCGCCCACCTGGCCGAGGTCTACGGCGCGAACGTG
>NZ_JBEYWW010000136.1:0-1042 GCF_040644635.1 Microbispora sp. NPDC046933
CGTGCCCACCACCTGGGACCAGCTCAAGGCGGTGAGCGAGAAGATCAAGGCCAAGGGCGTCACGCCGCTCGCGATCGGCGACACGCGCGACCGGGACATTAGAAGCTTATTGTCAGTTTCAATAATACATCCAGTTACAGTTTACAAGACAATCTCCTACCATAGCTCTTTAGTGGTATCAGCATAAATTTATCATTCCATTACTAAAAGTTACTTAAAAATCCTTTTACTTTCTCATACATATTTTGAGTTTCTATATCATTATATTCTAATAGCAATTCAGGATCAGAAAACAAATATCCTTCTCCTTCATATTCATAGAATTCCAACTTAGCGCCTGAATTTTCTATTTCATTCAGGAATTCTTGTAAAATTTCTTCATCTTCTAGTTTCCACGGATCTTCTTTAGAATAATGGATTTGGATGGGGAGATTTGATGGCCACCCCTCATAGCCAAACATTTTAACTGGCATTCCACCATGTAACAATATGGTTCCAACTGTCTCTGGAATTTTTAGCGAAAGCCACTCTGCTAAATTACAACCATTTGAAAAACCAATAAAGATAACCGGTTTCTTACCATTCTTCTTGTGTTCTTCCTCGAACATCGCATAGGCTTTCTTTTCTAAACCATCTTCTCCAAATGTTCCGAGAAAAGCCATAGCTGTTTTATAATCATCAAATTTCTTTCCTTCATACAAATCAGGAATGATAACATCAAAACCTTCTTTTTTTATAACCTCTGACAAATTTAATTCAGACCCTCTTATTCCAAGTACTGAATGATAGATAAAAACAATTGGCTTCATATAATCCTCCTAGTTAAACTGAATTTACCGATTTATATTTCTATAATGATATTAGAATAATAACAAGACCCATCAGACTTAATCTCATATTATTCACCGTAATTAAAGTCTGATTTCACATTATTAACATGTATTTTCTAAAGTATATCAAATAACTATTCTATTTACAATTCCTTCAATTCTAATATACTACAGTACAGATAAATTAGTAATTTTCAAGTTATTATATAGTT
>NZ_JBEYWW010000137.1:0-1034 GCF_040644635.1 Microbispora sp. NPDC046933
TATGCTTAAATTTACCTATTAATTTATTTTCTATACTTATATTTGTTCCATGGACACTGTGTACTTTTGGATGTAGTAATTCAGTATCTTTTGTGTAAGTAATTGGTGCAAGTTTAACTGTTTGGGGCATAAACTTTACTTTATCTTCACGTTCGATTTCAGCTAGTCCTTTAGTATATTGTAATGGATTACTTTTCTTAAACAGTTCAACAGGTATATTTAATTGAACCATTTGTTCCTCAGAAAGTCCTATGTCATTGACTGTTTCAAAAATATCTGTTGGAAATCTTAAACGTACTCCCTTTTCTGGTTCAGTATATTGATTCCACATTGGTATTGATTCATTGCTATTTTCTGTCCAACAAGAAACATAACAAAATCTTTGGAGCTATACTATAAAAGTGGACAGAAAATTATGTGTTATACTTCTGCTAATCAAACCGTCTATTTATATGATGGCTCAACATTACAAATAACTTCTGCTTTTGTAAAAGACAGAACAAATAATATTTATAAAAATTTTCCTATTAGTCCGGACATTCAAACAAATAATGCTAAAAGTTCTGCAATAAAATGGATAAAATCTCAAATAAAGTAAAGCAAAAAGACTTGCCAAGAAAAACATATGGTAAGTCTTTTTTGCTAGTCAAAACTTAACAGTTTTGACCTATTTTTAGCATGCAGATGAATAGTGCTTTTAGAGGAGGTCATAAGTCATGGTTAAAAGTAAAACGATTGAAAGCGTTTTAAGTTTCGTTTAAAAAAAGAGCTTTAAAATAGTCTTATCTCAATAACAATCGGTTGAATATCAGAAAAGCACTTAAACAGGAGTGCTTTTTTGTGTTCTTGCACAATTGCTTACAGAAATACCATGATTTGCGCTTTTAGCGTTTGGACGATAAATAATGCCAAAACAATTTTAAAACGGCTTAGAAAGCAAAATATGAGCCTATAGGACTATTCAAAGTCTTGTCCTCTCTCAAAGTAACCACGACCGCAAGGGATTTTTCCTAAAGGCAGAACGTCCGATTTTT
>NZ_JBEYWW010000138.1:0-1010 GCF_040644635.1 Microbispora sp. NPDC046933
TGATCATTTAATTTCCTCATTTTTTCTCTGCTCTACAAGCTCTATCCACGTTTTAAGTTCACTTATATCTTCTTCAGTCGCAAAGTCTCTAATGTATCTTCGAGCTTGTCTGCGAGTAGTATCATGTTTCGTTTGGTTCTGTTGCAAAGTTCCCCATAACACCTGATTTATTGTAAAATGTAATAAAAAAGAATGCGAGGACAACAGATGAATCATTTTAAGGGCAAACAATTCCAAAAAGACGTGATTATTATCTCTGTTGGGTATTATCTTCGCTATAATTTGAGTTATCGTGAAGTTCAAGAAATCTTATATGATCGTGGCATTAACGTTTCTCATACGACGATTTATCGTTGGGTTCAAGAATATGGTAAGCTGATCTATCAAATCTGGAAAAAGAAAAATAGACAGTCCTTTTATTCGTGGAAAATGGACGAAACTTATATTAAAATTAAAGGGAAGTGGCATTATCTCTATCGTGCAATCGACTCAGAAGGCATGACACTGGATATTTGGCTAAGACGAAAGAGAAATACTCAGTCTGCTTATGCTTTCTTTAAACGACTATACAAGCAGTTTGGGGAACCGAAAGTTATCGTGACAGATAAAGCACCATCAATTGCTAGTGCTTTTAGGAAGTTACAAAAGCAGGGGCTATACAGCGAAACTGAGCACCGGACAGTCAAGTATCTCAATAACTTAATTGAGCAAGATCATAGACCTGTTAAACGTCGAAATAAACTTTATCAAAGTCTTCGTACTGCATCAACTACGATTAAGGGCATAGAAGCATTGAGAGGAATATACAAAAAGAACCGAAGAAATGGAACGCTCTTCGGCTTTTCGGTCTCTACTGAAATCAAAATCTTATTGGGAATATCAGCCTAAGATAATTGAAATTCAGAGAGGTTGTATTTTATTTTAAAACTTCGCAACAGAACCTCTCTTCTCCTATACTATAAAATGAAAAAAAGAATTTAAATATTGAGCAGATAAAGGGCTTAAAAGAT
>NZ_JBEYWW010000139.1:0-1006 GCF_040644635.1 Microbispora sp. NPDC046933
GTTTTACCATTGACAGATAGTTGACTTGAACCACCACTATCAAGTAATAACATATTTTGGAGCTTCAAATTTGACACTGATTTCATTATATTATCATAACCTGCATTTGTATCACTCAAAATAGCATAGAGATTATTATCTTTATCATTCGCAATAAAAATATGGATCTTCCAATCTACTGAGCCATCACTTGGTTGAATTTTACCATCACGGATAATTGCAGTACCAAAATCATAGGCTTGTTGCCCTCCGTTTTTAATAATAGTTGAAGCAGGTGTATTTGAATCATAAATTTTGCACGAACCATCTTTGTTAATAACAAAAGCATATTGAGTCGTTGTACCTGGGCTCCAGTCTTGAATCAACTTTCCATTATTAATTTGAAATCCAGCTACTTGTCCTGTCTGCATATCAAAAGCGGAAGCATTCATAATCAAAGTATTAGGATACTTAGCTATAACTTCTGACATTTTCATCCGTTGATCCGTACGATCGGTAACTGTTTTTAAGACTTCCGGATTGTTAATTCGATAAATAGTGATATTATTCGTAGATAAATCAGTAAATTTATCTAAATTTACCTTTGAGGGAACTTTAACCCATTCTGGTACTCCAGCGTCATCTACAAGTGCTATACTACCCACAGCAGCTTCTTCACCTTTTTGCTCCACGTAACCGTTAGAAACCGAAGTTTTGGTCGGTTGATCCGAACTATTTGTTTTCGTATGTTCAGTAGGAATAAGTGAATCTCTTAAGGCATAAGCCCCTGCTCCTATAAGGGTAATAAAAATTAAGATAGGTATAATTATCACCCTGATACTCCTTTTACTCTTTTTACTCTTTTTTTTTCGTTCCAATTTTTCCTCCATAATTGTTGTTTAGTCACGACCAAATAAATCTCTCGTATAAGGTTTACTTTTAGTATTCTTTATTTTTTTAAATATAAAAATTTTAATTAAAATTCTTATAATACCTTGCTCCAAATTTTTAGCAAATTTTTTTATTA
>NZ_JBEYWW010000140.1:0-1004 GCF_040644635.1 Microbispora sp. NPDC046933
GGGTCGAAACCGACGGTCTCCCGCGGGAAGGACTCGAACGGCCCACGCTCAAAGGGATCAGCACCAGGAGCACCCACCCCAGGCGCGTCCGCACCGAACACCGGAGTACGCGGCGGATTCTCAAACGGCGTCGGACTCGCAAGAGCCGGCGCACCACCAAACACCGAAGAACCGAACTGCGGCCCACTCCCCACCGCCGGCATCGGACTGGTCAACTCAGGCTGCGGCACACCCGGCACCCCAGGGAACCCCGGACCGGCATTCGCCAGCAACGCCTCAGGCAACAACACCATCGCCGTCAAACCACCGGTGTCCTGCTGACGCAACTGCACCCGAATACCATGCCGCAACGCCAGACGACCCACCACGAACAGACCCATACGACGAGACACCGACACATCCACCACCGGCGGATTAGCCAGCCGATAATTGGTCTGCGCCAACTCCTCCGGCGTCATCCCAATACCCTGATCACTCACCGAAATGATCAAACCACCGCCGTCGATACGGTTACTCGACACCGTCACCTTGGTATCGCGAGGCGAGAACGAGATCGCATTCTCCACCAACTCCGCCACCAGATGAACCACGTCGTTGACCGACTGACCGACCACCGACGCCCCGGCCTGCACCTGAATATCGACACGCTCGTAGTTCTCCACCTCCGACAACGCCGCACGCACGACATCCACCACAGGCACCGGCTGACCCCACCGCCGCGCCGCCTCCTGCCCCGCCAAAACCAGCAGGTTCTCACTGTTACGCCGCATACGAGTCGCCAGATGGTCCAACTTGAACAGGTTCCCGAGCCGCTGCTCATCCTGCTCACCCTGCTCCAACCCATCAATCAACGACAGCTGACGCTCCACCAACGTCTGCGTACGCCGCGACAAGTTCACAAACATCGCATTGACATTGCTCCGCAGCCGCGCCTCATCACCCGCCAGCCGCACAGCCTCACGATGCACCTCATCAAACGCCCGCGCGACCTCACCGATCTCGTC
>NZ_JBEYWW010000141.1:0-1000 GCF_040644635.1 Microbispora sp. NPDC046933
TTGAGATACTCTCGCGCTTCTTCAATACCATTACCAGCCATTTTCAATTGTAGGTAATGGTCGTACTTTTCGTAATAATCATCTAACCGCTTTGGTATTTGATTAGGAAATAAATTACTTAATGTTTGAAGCAAACGATCTGGGAAATAAGGTTTGAAAAACGGAATGTGCTTCAAAAAGCGTTCGCCCCATGCTTTTAGCGCAAACATTTGGGGCAAATGACCCGTACCAATTTTTTCAATCACAATTAGTGAGTCTTTACCATATTTCTTGGCCAATTTATAAGCATTTTTATGCATATATTCACCAGAAACAGGCAATTCTTTGAATGTCGTCATAATATGGCGACGAATATCTTCCAACTCATCGGGATTATTCGTTCCAATGTAAAACATTTGTGTTTTTTTATCCATTGGGAATGTATCTAAGCGGACAGCCAATGCCGCAACGTGACCGGACGATCCAGATACTTCATACAATTCTTTAGGATTTGCATTGTATCGAATAGGCTTATCAGATTCAACGTCACGCACAACCTGTTCATGATGGAACATTGAACCATGATGTTCAGTAGCTGGTACTTGATTCAAATCAAAATTGCGGTTCTGCAAATTAGTAATAATCTCTTCGGGCGTTTTGCCCAAATCAATGCCTAAATGGTTAACTAAGTGCATTTCGTCATGTTCATCAATCCAAACATACAATGATAGCTCTGTATAAGCTGGACCTCTTCTGATCAAAGCACCACCAGAATTGTTGTTAATACCACCAATGACCGATGCACCCAAATTAGATGAGCCAATGACTGAATGTGGTTCACGTTTAAGTGGTCGCAATTCATTTTCTAAGTGAAACAGTGTCGTACCGGGGAATGCTAGTACTTGTTCCCCATTATTGATTAACTGTAAATCTTTAGCCAAACTCGACCTGGCGCCCACCGACCGGGTGGATCGGCGGGTCACGGCCGTCCTGCGCTACCTGGAACAGACCCACGGCCGCG